>CAYQLC010000015.1:16514-19957 GCA_964418325.1 uncultured Bifidobacterium sp. | reverse complement strand
CAGTAGATCAGACAGTAGATCAGACAGAGCGCTCTGACTTGGTGATCGTGGATACTCCAGTCCACAGTCCGGTCTCCAGCGGTCGACGAGGGCGCCGTCGAGTCAGCAGTGGCGGGGTCATCACCCCCTCAGTTTGACCTGTAGGGGAGCCAATCCCTACCCTTAGCAGGTTCCACTGCAAGGGTTATCCCTAGGAGTTTCAAGGAGAATCGTGTACGCAATCGTTAAGGCTGGCGCACGCCAGGAGCGGGTATCGGTTGGCGAAGTCCTCGACATCGATCGAGTAGAGGCCAGCGTCGGAGCGACCGTCTCATTGCCATTACTCCTTCTTGTTGATGGTGGAAAAATCTCGACCCCTGGTGCCGGCTCGACCGTCAGCGCTGAGGTGCTCGATGAGGTCAAGGGTCCAAAGATCGACATCCTCCGTTATAAGAGCAAGACCGGCTATCGTCGCCGTCAAGGTTTCCGTGCAAAGAAGACCCGCATCAAAGTCACCGCAATTAACAGTAAGTAAGCCAGAGTTGAAGAAGTAGAAGGAGAGTTACGAGATGGCAAGTAAAAAAGGTGTCTCCTCGACCCGCAATGGTCGCGACTCTAATCCGCAGTTTCTTGGTGTAAAGCGCTTTGCTGGACAGGTAGTTCGCACTGGCGAGATTCTTGTGCGCCAACGCGGTACTCACTTTCACCCAGGCGCAAATGTTGGTCGTGGAAAGGATGACACCCTCTTCGCGCTCGCCGCAGGATCGGTCTCATTCGGCACTGCACGTGGCCGTCGCGTCGTGAATGTTCTCCCTCAATAATCAACGGACTTTTTTTGAGCGGGTCCGCATACGGGCCCGCTTTTTTATTTAGGAAGAGGTGAATACACCAGATGTCAGCAGTTACCTTTATCGATCAAGCTCGATTACTTGCGCAAGCAGGTAGCGGCGGTAACGGCTGCGTCTCGGTACATCGCGAAAAATTTAAACCACTCGGTGGACCTGATGGTGGTAACGGTGGTCGAGGTGGAGATGTCATTCTCGTTGTCGATCCCAGCGTGACCACGCTCTTAGATTTTCATTACAGTCCACACCGCACTGCAACATCTGGCCGCCACGGCCAAGGTGGACATAAAGATGGACCACAAGGAGAAGATTTAATTCTGCCCGTTCCAGAGGGAACAGTTTTACGCGATAAATATGGAAACATCATCGCGGATTTACTAGGAGTAGGAACTCGTTTTGTCGTAGCTCGCGGTGGTGCAGGTGGTTTAGGAAACGCTGCCCTTGCCTCCTCGCGTCGCCGCGCTCCTGGTTTTGCGCTCCTTGGCGAACCAGGGGAGAAGGTTGACTTAACTCTTGAGTTAAAAAGCGTTGCTGATATCGCATTGGTCGGTTATCCATCAGCGGGGAAGTCTTCACTGATTGCTGCCATTTCTGCGGCGCGTCCGAAGATTGCTGAGTACCCCTTCACGACGCTGGTGCCAAACCTTGGCGTAGTTGAGATTGGAGAGCATCGCTTCACTGTTGCCGATGTGCCTGGATTGATTCCGGGAGCTAGTGAAGGTAAAGGGCTTGGCCTTGAATTCCTTCGCCACGTCGAACGTTGCTCAGCGCTGGTGCATGTACTCGATTGCGGCACGCTAGAGAGCGAACGCGATCCGATTCATGATTTCGAAGTAATCGAACGTGAACTAGAGGCCTATGGTGGCTTGAACGACCGTCCCCGAATTGTTGCTTTGAACAAAATTGATTTACCAGATGGACGGGCAATGGCCGAGATGGTGACGGAGAATCTTCGTGCTCGCGGGCTCGAGGTATATCCGATTTCAGCCGCCACCCGAGAGGGAATAACCGAATTACTTTATGCAATGGCGGCGCTCATCAATCGAAAACCGCACGAGATTGTCGAGGCTCCTCGGATCGTGCTGCGCCCGAAAGCTGTCGATGATCTTGGCTTTGCAGTTCGCAAAGAGAAGAACGGTCGTTTTGTTGTGACGGGTGAAAAGCCTGAACGTTGGGTTCGTCAAACAAACTTTAGTAATGAAGAGGCTGTTGGTTATTTAGCTGACCGTTTAGCGCGCCTGGGCGTTGAGAAAGAGCTCTTCAAACTCGGTGCCGAACCTGGCTGCGAAGTGATGATTGGCGAGGGTGAGGATGCCACGCGATTTGAGTGGGAGCCTACAATCGAGGCAGGTGTTGAGCATTTCCATACTCGTCGTGGGCACGATGTGCGAGTAGAGAGTGTGCAACTGGGATTACATAAAGATAGCGTCGGCGATGAAGATTGGAGTGAGGACGATGCGCAGTGAAGTCACCCGCGCTAAACGAGTCGTCGTCAAAGTTGGCTCCTCATCGCTAACTGGAAGCGCTGGCGCGGGTCTAGATAGCGCTGCAGTAGATCGCCTGGTTGATGCAGTCGCTAGCGCCAAAGCACGCGGACTTGATGTATTGGTAGTCACCTCAGGTGCGATTGCTGCTGGACTTGCACCACTGGGTCTGAAATCGCGACCGAAAGAACTTGAACTTCAACAAGCTGCCGCTTCGGTTGGCCAAGGTTTGTTGATGCACCGCTACACCGAATCATTTGCCCGCCACTCAATCACAGCATCTCAAGTTTTACTGACAAGCGAAGATATCGTTCGTCGGAGCCACTATCGCAACGCCCAGCGCACTCTCGATCGTTTGTTGGCGCTAGGAGTAGTGCCAGTGATCAACGAAAATGACACGGTTGGAACTTCGGAGATTCGTTTTGGCGACAATGATCGTCTTGCGGCATTAGTTTCGCATTTGGTGCAGGCAGATCTATTGATTCTGCTCTCAGATATTGATGCCCTGTATGACGCTCCACCTACTGCTCCGCATGCGCAGCGAATAAGGGAGGTAACTGATTTTTCTGCCCTGGCTAGCGCTGAGATTGGTGGCGCGGGTAGCGCTGGAGTGGGTAGCGGTGGCATGACCACGAAAGTTGAAGCAGCGCGAATTGCAACAAGTGCAGGCATTGCTGTTGTGCTTACATCGCTTGCTCACGTGCAAGGAGCTGTTGATGGCGAGGAGGTCGGAACCATCTTCCATGCTGGTACGCACAGAGCGCCATCGCGAGCGTTATGGATCGCCCACGCATCGACGCCAAAAGGTTCGCTTGCACTCGATGCTGGAGCGACAAAGGCGATTTTAGAACGTGGTACTTCGCTACTTGCTGCTGGCGTGACTGCAGTGACTGGAGATTTTGCTGCAGGCGATGTGGTCAATCTTGTAGACCCTGACAATAAAGTCATTGCACGTGGTCTGGTTGCCTTTGATAGTGATGAAATCCCACAACTCTTGGGAAAGAGCACGAAAGAACTCGCTACAACCTTTGGTGCCGAGTATGAGCGTGAGCTCGTACACCGCGATGATCTGACGCTAATTTAGAAATTTTCTGAATTATCGGCGCAAAGCGAGGTCATACATGACCTTCGTGAC
>CAYQLC010000015.1:7702-16414 GCA_964418325.1 uncultured Bifidobacterium sp. | reverse complement strand
TGACCTACCAACCCATAATCCCGAGCAGCGGCATTGAAACAGCAAAAGGTTTTCTCTTGTCCATCGAGTCGATCGACATTCCAAGTAGCTCCATATCGCGCACCGAGAGGCTGCCAGATCTCGCGCGCAAAATAGTCAGCAACTCGTTCGCCCGTTACTTTCTTGATAATCATTCCCAACATCATCGTATCTACGCTTCGATATTCGGCATCCGAGCCTGGTTCAAAAGCCATCTTTCGATTATTTCCGAGGAACCAATGCAAATTTGTTGATGCATACATCTGTGCGATAGCCACACCCCACCCACTAGGACCGGATGGGTAGTTATCTGAGACGCCAACACCAGAGCGCATATCTAGAAGGAGATTGACAGTCACATCATCAAACGAAGAACCATTCTTGAACTCGGGAAAAATGTCGACGAATTTATCGCTCTCTTTTAATTTGCCCTCTTCAATCAATTGTCCAATCATTATTGAAGTTAAAGTTTTGGCAACTGAATAGGAAGGGAAGAGGAATTTCTCATCGAAACCACTCTTGTACCACTCATAAGTAATAACACCATTGCGTATAACTAAGAAGGCATTGGTAGATGTCTCATCCAAAAATTTCTGGAATGGGATTTGAGAGCCATTGAATGCCACGGTTGTGGGTAATTCTTCTGAAGCGATTTGCCACTCGCGCGGGGAGTTTGCTGGTGGAATGTAATGAGCGGGCATTAATTTCGGGGTGGCATGTGCGGGGGCAAATCCCAACCTGGCTGTGGCAATCGGTTCGGGATAGTGAATCAACCGGGTGAAGCTAAATAGCAGTAGATAGAGGGCAAGTATCGAGATAAGCAGGCGGCGCAACCAGCGGAATATTGACATATTGGTAAGCGTATCTGAGTGAAGATTCGTTAGGCTATTGACCATGATTGAGTCGCTTTCGAAAGCCGCGCGGACTGCAGGATTGGTCCTAGCTCATGCTTCGCGTGCTCAAAAGGATGCGGCAATCGAAGCAATAGCCTCAGCATTATTAGCGCGGGAGAGTGAGATTCTCTCGGCTAATAACGAAGATGTGGCTCGTTCTCGCTCCGAGGGAATCTCTGAATCGCTCATTGATCGGCTGATGCTTAACTCTGCACGTATTGCAGGTATTGCCGGTGGGGCCCGCAAGATCAAAGCGCTTCCAGATCCAGTCGGAATTATCAAGCGAGAACGAACGTTGGAGAATGGTTTACATCTCAAACAAGTGACGGTGCCATTTGGTGTAGTCGGAATGGTGTACGAAGCTCGACCAAATGTGACAGTGGATGCCGCGGTTATTCTCCTAAAGTCTGGAAATTGTGCGCTCTTGCGCGGTTCTTCAAGCGCTGCCTGTTCTAATGAGATTCTGGTGTCGATCATGCGGGATGCCGTAGCGAGCGTGGGATTACCTGCCGATGTCATTCAGTTAGTCCCTTCAACGAATCGATCAAGTGTCACTGAGTTGCTACATGCTCGCGGGTTGGTGGATCTTGTTATCCCGCGAGGAAGTGCGGCGTTGATTCGCACGGTCGTTGATGAAGCAAAGGTACCGACGATTGAAACCGGTGCCGGAGTTTGCCATGTGTATGTAGATAAGGATGGCGATTTGGCAAAGGCGTTGCCAATACTCATCAACTCTAAAGTGCAGCGCCCGAGCGTCTGTAATGCCGCTGAAACTCTCCTGGTGCATAGAGAGATAGCCGATGATTTTCTTCCGATCGCCTTAAAAGCGCTCTGCGATGAGAAAGTTGTGATTCATGGGGATGCCCAAACGTTGGCAGTGGCAGAGAAATTAGGGATTGATGCCACACTTGCCACTGAAGAGAATTGGTCAACTGAATATGGCGTTCTCGAGATGAACGTTCGAGTAGTTGATGATGTCAATCAAGCGGCGCAGCATATTCGAAAGTATGGAACCAATCACACCGAGGTAATCATCTCCGAGAATGCTTCCACCATCCAGAATTTCATCAATCACATGGATGCAGCAGCCATCATGGTGAATGCGTCGACTCGTTTTACTGACGGTGAAGAGATGGGCTTTGGCGCCGAGATCGGAATCTCCAATCAGAAAGCCCATGCGCGCGGTCCAATGGGCCTCGAGGAGATGACTACTACCACCTGGATCGTGACTGGAACGGGTCAGATTCGCAGGTAGGCTTGGCTTTATGGCCCGAATCTCACGTGATGAAGTAGCGCGAATTGCGGCTTTGGCTCGAATCACGCTCGATGATCAGGAGCTCTCGCATTTCGCAGGTCAAATCGACGGAATTCTCGATGCAGTTGCTGTTGTTCAAGAGGCAGCTGGAGCGGATGTACCAGCAATGTCACATCCTCTAGAGATAACAAATGTCACTCGACCAGATGTCATTGTGCCGAGCCTAACTCCGGAAGAGGCGCTGAGCGGTGCACCTGCGAGCGAAGATGGACGTTTTCGAGTTCCACAGATTTTAGGTGAAGAGGCGTGAGCGAACTCATTCGAAAGAGCGCCGCAGAACTTGGAACGCTCATTGCACAAGGCGAACTCTCTTCCCGAGAGGTCACGCAGGCACACCTTGAGCAGATCTCACAGACAGATACCACCATCAATGCCTTCCTCTATGTAGATAGCGAGGGAGCGCTTGCTCAAGCAGATCACGCTGACAAAAATAGAACTTCCGCACATTCTCCACTTCATGGTGTACCACTTGCACTTAAAGATGTATTGACCCAAAAGGGAATTCCCACCACGTGTGGTTCAAAAATCCTCGAGGGTTGGCGACCACCATACGACGCAACAGTGGTGACCAAATTGAAAGATGCAGGAGTGGTCATTCTTGGTAAGACGAACATGGATGAATTTGCAATGGGTTCTTCGACCGAGAACTCCGCCTACGGCCCAACTCGAAACCCTTGGGACACGGAGCGAATTCCTGGTGGGTCTGGTGGTGGTTCAGCGGCAGCGCTCGCTGCATTCCAAGCGCCCTTAGCCATCGGAACAGATACTGGTGGATCAATTCGTCAGCCCGCAGCTGTGACGGGAACGGTTGGTGTCAAACCAACCTATGGTGGCGTCTCTCGGTATGGATTAGTTGCCTTCTCTTCGAGCCTTGATCAAGCAGGTCCATGCGCGCGAACTGTCCTGGACACGGCACTTTTGCATCAAGTGATTGCTGGTCACGATCCCAAAGATGCAACCAGTATTAATGCCCCCGTTCCTGATGTCGTTGCTGCCGCAAAACGAGCCGATGTCAAAGGATTGAAAATTGGAGTTGTGAAGGAATTATCAGGTGATGGGTATGAGAAGGGGGTTGCGGAGCGCTTTTCAGAATCATTGGCGATCCTTGAATCCCTAGGAGCTGAAATTGTTGAAGTCTCATGTCCTAACTTCAAGTTTGCACTCGGTGCTTATTATCTAATTGCGCCAAGCGAAGCTTCTTCTAACCTTGCGCGCTTTGATGCAATGCGTTACGGACTTCGCGTCGGTGATGACGGAACGCGAAGCGCCGAAGAGGTTATGAGTCTCACTCGCGATGCTGGGTTTGGTAGCGAGGTCAAGCGCCGAATCATCTTGGGTACCTATGCGCTCTCTGCTGGTTACTACGATGCTTTCTACGGTAGTGCGCAAAAGGTTCGCACGCTTATTACTCGCGACTTTGCTGCCGCCTATTCAAAAGTCGATGTCTTAGTCTCTCCGACGACTCCTACTGTTGCATTTAAAATCGGCGAAAAGAGCGATGATCCAGTAGCAATGTATCTCAGCGATGTCGCAACTATTCCAGTAAACCTTGCTGGAGTTGCCTCGATGAGTTTGCCCGCCGGTCTTTCAGAGGGCTTGCCGGTCGGTTTTCAGATCATCGCACCCGCGATGAAAGATGACCGCTTGTATCTAGTTGGTGGAGCTCTCGAACGCGAATTACATCAAAAGTGGAACGGGCCATTGACTAACCAGGTCCCAGATTTGGTGGCTCGCTAATGGCGCTTAATTACGAAGAAGTCGTCGCAAAGTACGAACCCTCTCTTGGGCTTGAGGTACACGTTGAACTCAATACCGAGACTAAAATGTTCTGTGGTTGTGCCACAGTTTTCGGTGCGCCGCCAAATACGCAAACTTGTCCTGTATGCCTTGGCATGCCTGGGGCGCTCCCAGTAGTCAACGAGAAAGCAATTGAAAGCACCATACGTATTGGGTTGGCGCTCAACTGCGCAATCACACCGAAGAGCAGGTTCGCACGCAAGAATTATTTCTATCCAGATATGCCGAAAAATTTCCAAATCTCGCAATATGACGAACCGATTTGCACCAATGGTTATCTCGATGTTGAAGTAGACACTGATGAGGGCATAAAAACATTTCGGATTGAGATAGAGCGAGTGCATATGGAGGAAGACACCGGAAAATCACTCCACGTTGGCGGTTCGACTGGACGGATTCACGGCGCTGAGTACTCACTCCTTGATTACAACCGTGCGGGCATTCCTCTTGTCGAAATCGTCACAAAAGTAATCTCTGGAACGGGTAAGTATGCCCCCGAGGTTGCTAAGGCTTACGTCAAAGAGTTGCGCGATATCTTGCGCTCGCTCGGAGTTAGCGATGTGAAGATGGAACAAGGATCGCTCCGCTGTGATGCGAATGTTTCGCTAGCACCAATGGGTTCAGGAAAATTAGGAACTCGAAGTGAGACGAAGAATGTGAACTCACTTCGCTCCGTAGAGCGCGCAGTTCGCGGTGAAATGATTCGACATGCTGGTTTGTTGGAGAAGGGCGAGCGTGTAATTCAGGAGACGCGCCACTTCCAAGAAGATACTGGTGCTACTCGTTCAGGTCGTTCGAAGGAGCAAGCCGAGGATTATCGCTATTTCCAAGAGCCTGACCTGACTCCCGTTGCACCCGATGCAGCATGGATCGAACAATTACGTAGCCAGTTACCCGAGAAACCATCGACCCGTCGCGCTCGCCTGCAAGCGCAATGGCAAGTTCCCGACAAAGAGATGGCCGCAATGGTCAATGCTGGGGCAGTCGATCTTGTTGAAGAGACTGTTGCTCTCGGCGCTGATCCCACTCGTGCCCGAGGTTGGTGGTTGGGCGAAATTTCTCGATTAGCTAATGAGAGTGATGTTGAGTTAAGTAGCGTCGGAATTACCCCTAAAGAGGTGGCTCGGATTGTGGAATTAATCTCAGCAGGAGAGTTAACTGACAAACTTGCCCGGCAAGTAGTTGCAGCCGTTATAGCGGGCGAAGGTGACCCGGATTCGGTGATTGCCGCCAAGGGCATCAAAGTAGTTTCCGATGAGAGTTCATTGATTGCCGCAATCGAAAAGGCAATCGCTGCCCAACCGGAAACTGCAGAGAAGGTGCGCAACGGCCATCTGCCAGCAGCAGGTGCGCTGATTGGTGTTGTGATGAAAGAGACTAAAGGCCAAGCAGATGCCGCGCGAGTGCGCGAACTTCTCCTTGGCCTATTGGGTCAAGCGTAATTACTTTTTAGTGGACTGCTGCGCCACCTTCATTTTCGACAACTGCTTCCTTGCCGATGTTGATGAAGAGCGCAAGCACAATTGCACCAACGACCAGCAGCGCAGCACTTACCGTAAATGCCACTGTGAATCCGTGAGTCAAACCAAATAGTGGTGACTTACTTGCATTTGCAGTCATGTACGAAGTTGTTGCCGTTGCTGCAACCGTGTTGAGCAGCGCAGTGCCAAGTGATCCACCTACTTGTTGGCTGGTATTAATCAGTGCGCTGGCAACTCCGGCATCGCGATTTCCCACACCATGAAGCGCGGTTGATGACAAGGGAATGAAGACCAGGGCCATTCCGCTACTCATGATCAGAAGCGCGGGCAACACATGGCTGACATACGACGTTTCTGGCGTGATTTGGGTGAGCAGCAAAAGACCTACTGCTGCAGCGAGCAAACCAGGCACCATCAATGGGCGCGGACCGACTTTAGGGAGCAACTGTGAGGCTACGCCTGCGAAAACAATGATTCCTGCAGTGAAAGGCAAGAAAGCAAAGCCAGCCTTGAGCGGGGTATATCCCAAGACTGATTGGAGATAGATGCCAAGGAAGAGGAACATCGAAAAGAGCCCTGCTCCAACAACAAGTGATCCAAGATATGAACCACCTCGGTTACGTTCGCTCAATACTCGAAGTGGCATCAGCGGATTTTTGACTTTCTTTTCGATGACAAAGAAAGCGACAAGAAGAATTGCTGAAGCGACCAAGAAGGTAATCGTGATATTTGCCGACCACCCTTTTGTTGCTGCTTCATTGAAACCATAAACAAGTGCGAACAAACCGGCACATGCGGTAAGCGTTCCCGGCAAGTCGTAACTGTGATCGCCACCTGCTTTAGATTCATGGACATACTTGAATGCCAATAGCCCTGCGATTAGCGCAATCGGTGTATTCACGCCAAGGCACCAGCGCCAGGAGAAATACTCAGTGAGCGCTCCACCAAGTAT
Source organism: uncultured Bifidobacterium sp. (assembly GCA_964418325.1). GTDB lineage: Bacteria > Actinomycetota > Actinomycetes > Nanopelagicales > Nanopelagicaceae > IMCC26077. The sequence continues at coordinate 9,958 of CAYQLC010000015.1, read as the reverse complement.
TAAACCAATTGCTGCGCCACCGCCGGAGATTGCGCCATAGACACCAAATGCGCGCGCACGTTCTTTCGGATCAGTAAAGGTGACGCTCACGATAGAGAGTGCTGCGGGTGCAAGGAGCGCACCAAAGACACCTTGAAGTGCACGTGCCGCAAAGAGCAACTCTTGTGTCGAGGCGACTCCACCAAGTGCAGAGGCGGCGGCAAAGCCAAGGAGACCAACAATGAAGATTCGCTTACGTCCGACAAAATCAGCGATTCGACCGCCAAGCAATAGCAACGATCCAAAGGCAAGGGTGTATGCAGTAACCACCCACTGTTGGTTGGCATCGGTGATCCCAAGATCTGCTTTAGCGCTCGGGATGGCAATGTTGACGATGGATGCATCGAGTACCACCATCAGTTGAGCGATTGCAATCACGAACAAGGTGCGCCATCTATCAGGGGCAAGGGTTGGTACAGGATTATTGGTTGTCATAAAAACTCTCCGGGTTTTGGCTTATCAAACGCGAATGCGCAGAGTATTAAGGTAACAGCCAGGGCATTCGCTTTCCCGCAGCCCATGCCTTTACTATTTGCTTATGACCAAGAACACAGGTGATAGCCCGCTAAATCCGATGAAACCTCGCTCTGGCACCGTGACCGATGGCCTTGAGCGCGCACCAGCGCGCGGCATGCTCCGCGCAGTGGGAATGGGTGATGAAGATTGGGTGAAACCTCAGATTGGCATCGCTTCCTCATGGAATGAAATCACGCCGTGCAATCTTTCTCTTGATCGTCTCGCGAAAGCGTCAAAAGAAGGCGTTCATCAAGCCGGAGGCTTCCCGCTGCAATTCGGAACTATTTCCGTCTCCGATGGAATTTCCATGGGACACGAAGGTATGCACTTTTCACTTGTCTCACGCGAAGTCATCGCCGATTCGGTCGAGACTGTTATGCAAGCTGAGCGTCTTGATGGCATGGTGATGTTTGCCGGTTGCGACAAGTCACTTCCCGGAATGATGATGGCTGCTGCTCGCTTGGATGTAGCGTCAGTATTTGTTTACGCAGGTTCGACTTTGCCGGGAAATGTCGATGGAAAAGATGTCACGATTATCGATGCATTCGAAGCAGTAGGTGCATGTGCGCGCGGATTGATTTCCAAGGAACAGGTTGACCGCATCGAACGCGCGATCTGTCCTGGTGAAGGTGCATGTGGCGGTATGTACACGGCAAACACCATGGCATCCATTGGCGAAGCAATTGGATTATCACTACCTGGTTCAGCTGCGCCGCCAGCGGTTGATCGTCGTCGTGATGATTATGCGAAGAAATCTGGCGTTGCTGTGGTCGAATTGATTCGACAGGGAATTACTGCTCGCGACATCTTGACCAAGCAAGCCTTCGAAAATGCCATCACAATTTTGATGGCGCTCGGCGGTTCAACTAACGCTGTGCTCCACTTGATGGCGCTTGCACACGAGGCGGATGTCAATCTTGAGCTAGAAGATTTCCATCGCATTGGTTCAAAGGTGCCGCTGCTTGGAGACTTGAAACCATTCGGTCGTTATGTCATGAGCGATGTTGACAAGGTTGGTGGCGTTCCCGTAGTGCTTCGCTCGCTCCTTGATGCGAAGTTGCTTCACGGCGATACGTTGACCGTCACTGGTAAGACAATGGCCGAGAACTTGGCAAACATTGCGCCGCCAGATCCCGATGGAGAGATTCTTCGTGCAACAAAGAATCCGATGGATACCACCGGAGGCATCACGATTTTGCGCGGCTCACTTGCTCCTGATGGAGCGGTGACAAAGACTGCTGGAATCGGAATCGACACTTTTGAAGGACCAGCCAAGGTCTTTGAGCGCGAACGCGAAGCGATGGATGCGCTAGAGAATGGGTCGATTCAAGCCGGCGATGTTCTCGTCATTCGCTACGAAGGGCCAAAGGGTGGACCAGGTATGCGTGAGATGTTGATGATCACTGGCGCCATCAAGGGTGCAGGCCTTGGCAAGAGCACGATGCTGCTCACCGATGGTCGCTTCTCCGGTGGCTCAACTGGATTATGTGTTGGCCACATCGCGCCTGAAGCGGTCGATGGTGGCCCGATTGCATTCGTGCGAGATGGCGACATCATTCGAATCAACACCAAAACTCGTCAATTGGATCTACTCGTCTCAGAGGGCGAGCTTGCCGAACGGAAGAAAGGGTGGCAGCCGCTCTCACACCGATATACGCGGGGCGTCTTGGCCAAGTACAGCAAACTGGTCGGATCGGCCTC
>CAYQLC010000015.1:0-7602 GCA_964418325.1 uncultured Bifidobacterium sp. | reverse complement strand
CAGCCAGTTCCACAATCAATTCGAGATGCAGCTGCGCTCATCGCACAATCAGTGCGACCAGTTCTCTATGTTGGCGGCGGAGTTATTAAGGCAAATGCGCACAAAGAACTTCGTGCGCTCGCCGAATTAGTTGGTGCACCAGTTGTGACAACTCTGATGGCGCGGGGTGCCTTCCCGGATAGCCATCAACTACACGTTGGAATGCCTGGAATGCATGGCAGCGTGGCTGCTGTTACCTCGTTGCAAAAAGCCGATCTGCTCATCACGCTTGGTGCGCGTTTTGATGATCGAGTAACTGGAAAGCTTTCAACATTCGCCCCTGGTGCAAAAGTCATTCATGCCGATATCGATCCAGCTGAAATTGGCAAGAATCGCCATGCAGATGTTCCGGTAATCGGTGATGTTCGATTGACGATGGCGCAATTACTTCCTGCAGTAAAGGCAGAATTCGCAAAAAGCCAGCCCGACCTCACGCCATGGTGGAAGCAAGTCGAGGGATGGCGCACCACCTATCCGGTTGGATACGACGTGCCCTCAGATGGTTCGCTCTCACCGCAATATGTGATCGAGCGACTTGGCAAAATTTCCGATCCCGACACGATTTACACCGCAGGCGTAGGTCAACATCAGATGTGGGCGTCGCAATTCATCAGCTATGAGAAGCCACGAACGTGGCTCAACTCTGGTGGTCTTGGCACGATGGGATATGCAGTTCCTGCAGCGATGGGTGCAAAAGTTGGCGCGCCCGACACAACAGTGTGGGCAATTGATGGAGATGGATGTTTCCAGATGACAAATCAAGAGCTCGTCACTTGTGCCATCAACAACATCCCCATCAAAGTTGCGCTGATTAACAATGAGAGCTTGGGAATGGTTCGCCAATGGCAGACTCTCTTCTACAACCAACGGTATTCAAATACTGACTTGCACTCCAAGCGCGTTCCAGATTTTGCAAAACTTGCCGATGCGATGGGGTGCATCGGACTTCGCTGCGAGCGACCAGAAGATGTCGACAAGACAATCGAAGCTGCGATGGCAATTAACGACCAACCAGTAGTAGTTGACTTCAATGTCTTTCGCGATGCGATGGTTTGGCCAATGGTTGCGGCAGGAACATCAAATGACGACATCATGATTGCGCGTGAATTAGCGCCTGACTGGGATTCACAGGAGCTCTAATGAAAACTCATACCCTTTCAGTGTTGGTGGAGAACCAAGCCGGCGTACTTGCACGCGTTTCATCACTCTTCTCGCGCCGTGGTTACAACATCGAAGCGCTCTCGGTTGGGCCAACGCAAAATCCTGAGATCTCTCGAATCACTATCTCGGTCAATGTCGAAGGGCATGCGCTCGACCAGGTCATTCAACAACTAGATAAGTTGGTCAATGTCATCGACATCATCGAGCTACCTGCGAGCACATCTCACCAGGTGGAACTGATTCTCGTCCGTGTGGCTTTAGCCAACGGCGCCAGTGACCAGAAAAAGATCGAGGCTGTTCTGGAAAAACATGGGGCGCACGTGGTTGAGAGCACAGCCACCTCGCTCACCATCCAGCAGACCGCTAAACCAGCCGAGATCGAGGCGCTCATTAGCGAGCTCACCCCGTTCGGGATTATGGAATTGACCCAGTCCGGAGTAGTCGCGATGGGGCGTACGATTACTTCTTAATTTTCCTGACCAAGCCGTTTCACCGATGAACAAAGGAGCAAAACCCGTGGCCACTCTCTATCACGATGAAGATGCCGATCTCTCCATCATCCAAAACAAGAAGGTTGCCGTCATTGGGTACGGCTCACAAGGTCACGCACATGCGTTGAGCCTTCGTGATAGCGGAGTCGATGTTCGCGTTGGCCTCAAGCCAGGTTCTAAGTCACAGGCGAAAGCTGAGTCGGAAGGTCTTCGAGTCCTCAGCGTCGCTGACGCCGTCAAGGAAGCAGATGTGGTCATGCTCCTTGCTCCAGATCACTTCCAGCGCGGCATCTATAAGGAATCGATCGAACCTAACTTGAAGCCCGGTGCAGCGCTCTTCTTCGGTCATGGTTTCAATATCCGCTTTGGCTACATTAAGCCACCGGCAAATGTTGATGTATGTATGGTCGCGCCAAAGGGACCAGGACACTTGGTTCGACGTGAATATGTTGCAGGTCGTGGCGTTCCAGTCATCGTCGCCGTCGAGCAAGATGCAACTGGCAATGCATGGCCTTTGACTCTCTCCTATGCGAAAGCAATTGGCGGACTTCGCGCTGGTGGAATTCTCACAACCTTTACCGAGGAGTGCGAGACCGATCTCTTTGGTGAGCAAGCCGTTCTCTGCGGAGGCGCATCGCGACTTGTCCAGATGGGCTACGAAGTTCTTCTTGAGGCTGGTTACCAACCGGAAGTTGCATACTTCGAGTGCCTCCATGAATTGAAGTTGATTGTTGACTTGATGTACGAAGGTGGCATCGCCAAGCAGCGTTGGTCAGTCTCTGACACCGCTGAATATGGTGACTACATCTCCGGTCCACGCGTGCTTGATGAGCGCGTCAAGGACAATATGCGTGCAGTCCTCAAAGATGTACAGAACGGCTCATTCGCTGCTCGATTCATCGCAGACCAAGATGCCGGTGCGCCAGAGTTTAAAGCGCTACGCGCAAAGGGTGAACAACATCCCATCGAGCAAGTAGGTCGCGATCTTCGTGCGATGATGTCCTGGGTTAAGACCAAGGATGACTACACCGAGGGAACTGCTGCGCGCTAATGAGCAAACCAGTAGTCCTCATCGCTGAAGAGTTAAGTCCGGCGACCCTTGAAGCGCTTGGACCTGACTTTGAGGTGCGCAATTGCAACGGTGCTGATCGCGGCGAGCTCCTTGCCGAACTGGCAAAAGGAGTCTCTGCAGTTTTGATTCGCTCAGCGACCAAGATGGATAGCGAAGCAATTGCTGCAGCGAAGGGCTTGAAGGTAATCGCTCGCGCTGGGGTCGGACTCGACAATGTTGATGTTCCTGCTGCTACTGCCGCTGGCGTCATGGTCGTCAACGCTCCAACATCGAATATCGTCAGCGCTGCAGAGTTGGCTATTGCCCTCATTCTTGCCAGCGCTCGCTTTATTTCACCGGCTCATGCTGCGCTTCGAATCGGAAAGTGGGCGCGATCTAAGTACACCGGCGCGGAACTTTTTGAAAAGACATTAGGCATCGTCGGCTTCGGTCGGATTGGGCAGCTCGTCGCTCATCGAATGCAGGCATTTGGTATGAAGGTCATCGCATATGATCCTTACTTACAACCTGCGCGTGCTGCGCAACTTGATGTCCGTCTCGTAGATCTCGATACCTTGTTGGCAGAGAGTGATTTCATCACGATCCATCTTCCTAAGACCAAAGAGACGGCAAATCTCATTGGTACCGAAGCGTTGAAGAAAGTTAAGCCAACGGTTCGAATCATCAACGCCGCTCGTGGTGGCGTTCTTGATGAAGAGGCGCTCTATGAAGCTCTCACTTCAGGTCGAGTAGCAGGAGCAGGACTTGATGTCTTTGCCACTGAACCATGCACTGATTCACCACTCTTTTCTCTAGATAATGTGGTGGCCACTCCGCACCTAGGTGCTTCAACGGATGAGGCGCAAGAACGGGCGGGAATCGCCGTTGCCGTCTCGGTTCGCAAGGCGCTAGCTGGTGAGTTGGTTCCCGATGCAGTCAACGTCAAAGGTGGGGCAATTGCTGAAGATGTTCGACCAGCGTTACCGCTTGTTGAGAAATTGGCGCAAGTGCTCTTTGCAATCGCGGGGGAGTCGCCAGTCTCAGTTGATGTAGAAGTTCGTGGTGAAATTGCAAACGAAGATTGCTCAGTCCTTGCAACGAGCGCGCTTCGTGGCATTTTGAGCGCATCTGGCGTCAATGACGTTACTTACGTCAACGCGCCATCGCTCTCGCAAGAGCGTGGCTTGGTCGCCTCAGTAACAACCACCGGCGATAGCCCAGATCATCGCAATATGGTTTTTCTCTCTGGGGCGCTAGCAAGTGGCGAGCGAGTCTCAGTTGCGGGAACTCTGATGGGAATCAAGCGAGTGGAGAAAATTGTCGAACTCGATGGACTTGATGTCGATGTCGCACTATCTGATCACTTACTTTTCCTTCGCTATACCGATCGACCTGGTGTTGTTGGGGCTGTAGGTAATGCGTTAGGAGCTTTAGGAATCAATATCGCAGGTATGCAAGTTGCCCGTAACCAACGTGGAGGAGAAGCACTCATGGTCCTTACTGTCGATTCGGCTATTCCAGCCGATGTTCTTGCCAAGGTTGCGAAGGAAACTTCCGCAACTGCTCGATTTGTGACGTTGGTGTAACTATGGCCAATGTACAGAAGATTGCAGTTGTCGGTGGCGATGGAATTGGTCCAGATGTCATTCGTGAGGGGCTAAAAGTCCTAGATGTCGTCGCAAAGAAGCATGGCCTGAAATTCGAAACGACTGATTTTAATTTGGGTGCAGCGCACTATCACAAAACTGGTGAGGTACTCCATGACTCCACCATGGCGGAGATTGCAAAGCACGATGCCATTTTCCTTGGCGCAGTTGGCGACCCAACAGTGCAAAGCGGTGTTCTCGAGCGCGGTTTATTGCTCAAGATGCGTTTTGCATTCGATCAGTACGTCAACCTTCGCCCGGCGAAGTTATATCCAGGAGTCACTTCACCACTTGCAACCAAAGATCCGATTGATTTTCTCGTAGTTCGTGAAGGTACCGAAGGTCCATACTCGGGAGCCGGTGGAACTCTCGCAGTCGGTACGCCACGCGAAGTTGCTACTGAAGAGAGCATCAATACCCGTTCGGGTGTTGAGCGCGTGATTCGTTACGCATTTGAACTGTGCATTGCCCGTGGCCGTAAGAAGGTCACAATGGTTCATAAAGACAACATCATGTTGCACTCGGGTGCGCTCTGGAAGCGAACTTTCGAAGAGGTCAAAAAGGATTATCCAAATATCCCAACTGATTATTTCCACGTCGATGCTGCAGCGATGTTCTTTGTTACCGATCCAGCGCGATTTGATGTTGTCGTCACTGACAATCTCTTTGGAGATATCCTTACCGATATTTCGGCGGCAATTACTGGTGGAATCGGCCTTGCCTGCTCAGGCAATATCAGCCCAAATCCAAATTTCCCATCGATGTTCGAGCCAGTTCATGGTTCAGCTCCTGATATCGCAGGAAAGAACATCGCTGATCCAACAGCGACTGTGCTCTCCCTTGCCATGCTGCTCGATCATCTCGGTCATCCGAAAGCAGCAGCTGATGTCAACGCGGCTGTTGCGCAGGATCTGGCAACACGTAAGCCAGGACGCTCCACTACCGATATCGGCTCTGCAATAGCAGCTCTTATCTAATCCAAAAGGAAAGACCATGAAGATCGAACTAAAGCCAAGTGCCACACCAGTCCCTGATGCCTTGCGCGCAGAGCGAGTGGCTGCACCTGGCTTTGGCAAGTACTACACCGACAACATGGTCATTGCGAATTGGAGTGAAGCGACTGGATGGAGCGATGCACAATTAGTTCCGTACGCGCCGATTACGCTCGATCCTGCAACGGCAGTCTTTCACTACGGGCAAGAGATCTTCGAAGGCTTGAAGGCATATCGCCAAGCTGACGGTGGCGTCTCACTTTTTCGTCCTGAAGAGAACGGTGCGCGTTTTGCTCGTAGCGCTAAGCGAATGGCGCTGCCTGAGCTTCCCGTTGAAGATTTTGTCGCAACCGTTGAGGCGTTAGTAAAACAAGATGCGGGATGGGTGCCGAATAATCCAGGTGAGTCGCTCTACATTCGCCCGTTCATGATTGCCTCTGAAGTAGGACTTGGCGTACGACCAAGTAACGCCGCGATGTACTTACTCATAGCCACGCCTGCTGCTGCATATTTCAATGCGGCAAAACCTGTCTCGGTCTGGATCTCCACTGAATATGTCCGCGCTGCTCCTGGTGGCACCGGCGAGGCAAAGTGCGGTGGCAATTACGCAGCATCGCTCGTTGCACAAAAAGCAGCTGCTAAAGAGGGTTGTGATCAAGTGGTCTGGCTCGATGCTGTCGAGCGCAAGTGGGTAGAAGAGATGGGTGGCATGAACCTCTTCTTCGTTAAGGGTTCGGGTGACAAAGCTACGATCTTCACTCCATCGCTGACCGGCACATTACTTCCGGGCATTACGCGTTATTCACTTCTTACCGTCGCAAAAGATCTCGGCTACAAGGTTGAAGAGGGAATGATTTCAGTTGATCAGTGGCGCGCGGGAGTTGCTAGCGGCGAGATCACCGAAGTTTTTGCCTGTGGAACTGCTGCGGTTATTTCAGGAATTGGTGAAGCAAAGAGTGCGCAAGGAAACTTCACCATTGGTGACGGTAAGCCTGGTGCGATTACGATGAAATTGCGCGAACACCTTTTGGGAATTCAACATGGAACTGTTGCTGATAAGCACGGTTGGATGAAGCGCGTGCTCTAATGGCTACTCAGCCTCAAGGCGATGCCTTTCATATCTACGACACCACCCTGCGCGATGGCGCTCAGCAAGAGGGTTTAAACCTCTCCGTCCACGACAAGATGACCATCGCCAAGCATCTCGATGATCTTGGGGTGGGCTTTATCGAGGGCGGTTGGCCGGGAGCTAACCCTCGCGACACTGAGTTCTTTGCGCGCGTGGCAAAAGAGATGAAATTTAAGAATGCGCAGTTTGTTGCTTTCGGTGCGACTCGGCGACCTAATGTCAAGGCAGCCGATGATGAGCAGGTGCGCGCGCTCCTTGATTCACAAGCGCCCATCATCACAGTGGTTGCGAAGTCTCACGATCGCCACGTTGACCTCGCGTTGAAGACTTCACTCGATGAGAACCTTGCGATGGTGCGCGAGACGATTGCTCTGATGGTCAAAGAGGGTCGTCGAGTCTTCCTCGATGCGGAGCACTTCTTCGACGGTTATCGCGCAAATAAGGCATACGCCCTTGAGGTAGTCCGGGTAGCGATGGAGGCGGGCGCCGATGTTGCAGCGCTCTGCGACACAAATGGCGGAATGCTTCCGACTGAGATTGCTGATGTTGTTGCTGATGCCCTTGCAGTCACAGGCGCGCGCGTGGGAATCCATTGCCATAACGACACCGGATGTGCGATCGCCAACTCGTTAGCGGCGATTGATGCTGGTGCGACTCACGTTCAGGGAACGCTCAATGGATATGGTGAGCGAACTGGCAACGCTGATCTTGTTTCAATCATTGCAAACCTAGAACTTAAATATAAGAAAGCTGTTTTGCCTGAAGGGCATTTAAGGGAAGCCTTCCGCATATCTCATGCAGTTGCTGAGGTGACCAACATCGCACCGAGTCCACGCCAACCGTATGTTGGCATTTCAGCTTTCGCACATAAGGCAGGGCTCCATGCATCGGCAATCAAAGTGGATCCTGCGCTCTATCAACATACCGAACCAGAGTATGTTGGTAACGATCGCCGGATGCTCGTCTCTGATATGGCTGGTCGCGCTTCGGTAGAGCTGAAGAGCCAAGAGATGGGTATCGATGTCAGCGCTGATCGTGAACTTGTAGGAAAAGTCGTTGAGAGAGTCAAAGAACTCGAGATGCGCGGCTACAC
>CAYQLC010000014.1:40440-43331 GCA_964418325.1 uncultured Bifidobacterium sp. | reverse complement strand
ACAAAAATCACACCACCTAACGCAAGTCGTGCGAATAATCCCAGCCAATCAAGTAATTCCTCGCGTCGATGCGAAGGGTGAGATTTTTCAGATTGCTCAAGTGCGCTATTTTCATTATTGATCTGGCTCATTTGACTCCTTGAGGGGCTCGGTGCGCCGATTTAGTCGCTGCTGACAGCGAACGCGCAAGGGTGCGTAATCCCGCTAAACCACTCTCGAGATCTTTCCCGAGTAATTCCTTGATAAGCGCGCTACCGATGATGACACCATCTGCATACGTTGCAACTTCGCTTGCTTGCTCTGGAGTAGAAACCCCTAATCCCACAGCTACCGGAAGATTCGATACTTTGCGAATGCGTGCTACTAACTCTCTGGCTGAATTCGAGATTGAATTCCGCGTTCCCGTAACGCCCATCAAACTTGCCGCGTAAATAAAACCAGAGGTTATGCCAGTCACTTTCTGAAGTCGTTCATCGGTCGTGCTGGGCGCAACGACATAAATCGTGTTGATTCCCGCCTTTGTTGCACTGTCATTCCATGGTTGCGCTTGCTCAAAGGAGAGATCGGGAGTGATGACGCCAGATCCTCCAACGTCAGCTATTGCTTGCGCAAAGGCATCAGAACCAAATTGCTCGATGGGATTCCAGTAGGTCATCACAACTGCCGCAGCGCCCCGAGCGGTAGCGTGCTCCAGCGTTGTCAGGACATCTTTTGCCTTAACTCCATTTCGCAGCGCTTGGTCTGCCGCCTCTTGAATGATGGGTCCATCCATCACCGGATCGCTATACGGATACCCAATTTCCACTGCATCAAAACCCGATTCAATCAATACATCAATTGCTGCTTTGCATCCATCGATAGTGGGAAAGCCTGCGGGAATATATCCAATAAGGGCAGCACGATTCTCGGCTCGTGCCTTACTTAAAACTAGTTCTAACGAAGTTGGTTTTGCGCTAGTTGCCTGCATTATCAGACCATTCCAAAGTATTCAGCCGCAGTCTGAACATCTTTATCGCCACGACCACTGAGATTAATAAGAAGTACCGAATTAGGGCCCAATTCCTTGCCCAATTTCATAGCACCTGCAAGCGCATGTGCAGTCTCGATTGCCGGAATGATTCCCTCAGTTCGACAGAGCAGACTAAATGCCTCCATAGCCTCTTTATCGGTGATGGGCCAATACTCAGCGCGTCCAATGTCGTGAAGATGTGCGTGTTCTGGACCAACACCGGGATAGTCAAGGCCAGCTGAAATCGAGTGCGACTCGATTGTTTGACCATCATCATCTTGCAACATATAGGAGCGCGCGCCATGCAAGACCCCGGGGCGACCACCTGAGATTGCCGATGCATGGCGTCCAGTCTCGAGACCATCACCTCCTGCCTCGAGTCCAATCAATCGCACGGAGAGATCTTCGATAAATGGATAGAAGATGCCGATTGCATTGGAACCGCCACCGACACATGCAAGCACCGCTGTGGGCAACGCCCCAGTTAACTCAAGAACTTGCGCTCGAGCTTCATCACCAATGATTCGGTGAAAATCTCTTACCATGACCGGGAATGGATGCGGTCCTGCTACGGTGCCAAGAATGTAATGTGTACTTTCAACATTGGTTACCCAATCGCGCATCGCTTCATTGATAGCATCTTTTAAGGTTCTCGAGCCTGCAGTAACGGGAACCACTGTTGCCCCAAGTAATCGCATTCGCGCAACATTAAGAGCCTGTCGCTTTGTATCTTCTTCACCCATGTACACGACGCATTCGAGTCCGAGCAGAGCTGCTGCGGTAGCTGAGGCGACTCCATGTTGTCCAGCACCAGTCTCCGCGATCACTCGTTTCTTACCCATGCGCTTAGTCATCAAAGCCTGCCCAAGTACATTGTTAATCTTGTGTGAACCGGTGTGATTAAGATCTTCACGTTTCAGAAGTATCCGAGCGCCACCACAATAATCCGCAAATCGATTCGCTTCGGTGAGGATGCTGGGTCGACCCGAATAAGTCTTATGAAGGTGATGTAATTCAGCGGCAAAACTCGGGTCACTCTTGAGCGCTTGGTGCATCTGAGCCAACTCATCGAGGGCTGCAATCAACGCCTCGGGTACATAGCGACCCCCATAGGGGCCGAAAAGGCCGGTATCCACGGTGGCGGTCATGAGCTAAGCCTACGGACTCTGGCGCCTTGTGCGCGCTGTAAAAAAGTGTGAATCACCTCGGCTGGTTGGCCATCTTTAACTAGCGCCTCACCCACCAAGACTCCATCGGCCCCCACTTTGGCCAAAGCTGCGACCTCATCAGCGCTGCTAATGCCCGATTCGGCAATAAGCGGAATTTCGCTACCCACCTGTGGTGCCAAAGTGGGAAATATTTGAGGATTAATCTCGAGAGTCTTGAGATTCCGTGCATTGATTCCCAGCAAATCTACAGCGAGGGAACTCTGACTTGAGAGACGCATCACACGGTCCAACTCATCTTGGTCGTGAATTTCAATCAAAGTGCACATACCCAGAGAATGTGTGAGATGTGAAAATTGTATGAGCTCGGAATCAGTCAACGCCGCGACAATCAACAAAATGATGTCAGCCCCGTATGCTCGCGCTTCAAATATTTGATACTCATCGACAATAAATTCCTTGCGTAAAACAGGAATTGAGACCGCTGCTCTTACCTCAGCGAGATCTGCAAGCGATCCCTTGAATCGACGAGCCTCGGTTAAGACGCTCACTGCGCACGCACCACCATCTTGGTAACTTTTTGCCAGCGCTGCCGGATCAGTGATTGTTGCCAAAGCGCCTTTACTTGGTGAGGAACGTTTTACTTCAGCGATAACTCCAAATTTTCCCTCAGTAAAATTCTCTCTGATGTCGAGCGCGGGCGCTGCAGCTCTGGC
>CAYQLC010000014.1:36036-40340 GCA_964418325.1 uncultured Bifidobacterium sp. | reverse complement strand
ATGACGATAAATGTCGTCGCCCACGCGGCAGGAGTTTTTCCGTGATTGTTTACGGACATTGATTTTCCCCTCTTATGGCTCGCTCAAGCACCTCTTGATGTCGGAATTTTATCCTAGTTTTCCTCCTCTTACCGCTCGGTGGGGTCCTCGCCAGCAGATAGAGCACGCCATGGATCCTTCTCTCGTTCATAACGGCTTGGCAGACCCGAACGCTTTCCTCCTCCGCGCGAGCGCTTGATAAATAGTGGTGCCAAGAATGCTAGAAGTAGAGTCGTCAGCGATAGCGCAAGTAGCACCAGCGCCCACGCTTCTAGAGCCTGACTCAAAGATTGAGCAGCAATAAACACTCCAGAGATAGCTAGCGCTATCGCAATCAGAACCTTGAGAGATTTCATACTCGATCTCGCTGCAATGCGTTGGCTGTCGCAATTGCGGTGAGTACAGCCGCAGCTTTATTGACGCATTCTTGATCTTCACTCTCAGGAATTGAATCAGCTACTACTCCAGCGCCAGCCTGAACGTATGCGGTTCCCTCTTTAATCAGTGCAGTGCGAATCGCAATTGCAGAGTCAAGGTTTCCTCTAAAGTCGATGTAGCCGACGATTCCGCCATATAAGCCGCGACGGGTAGGTTCTAACTCTTCAATAATCTCCATAGCTCTAGGTTTTGGAGCCCCTGAAAGTGTGCCTGCAGGAAAAACTGCGCAGAGCGCTTCGACTACCGAGACTTCGTCATTCAAATGACCCGTTACAGTGGAGACAATGTGCATCACATGTGAATACCTTTCGATATTCATAAATTCAACAACCTCAACACTTCCTGCTTTACAGACTCGACCAAGGTCATTGCGACCTAAATCAACCAGCATTAAATGTTCAGCGCGTTCCTTCACGTCAGCCAACAGTTCGGCAGCCAGTTGGTCATCTTCAGCGCTGTCCTTGCCCCGTCGACGTGTCCCGGCAATCGGGTGCACCATTGCTTTGCGATCCGAAATCTTTACTAGCGCTTCAGGACTGGAGCCAACCACGTCGAGTCCGTCATCAAATCGCAATAAATACATGTAAGGGCTTGGGTTGTACCGGCGCAGCATTCGATAGACCTCGAGGGCACTTGCGCTAACAGTCGTCGAGAAACGTTGCGAAAGAACTACCTGAAAGGCCTCCCCCGCAAGTATTTCCTCTTTAATCTTCCCGACTGCTGCGCAATAGTCTGCAGAGCTTGTCGCTCTATGAAATTCGGGCTCGGTGCGCTGATCTAAAAACGAGAGCGCTCCCTGCTCTGTTTGCACCGAGGCTAACAAATCGCTCTCCATGCGATCTAATCGAGCGTTCGCGTCAGCGAAAGCTTCATCCACTCGATCATCGCTTCCATCCCAGTTGATGGCATTGGCAATCAAAGTAACTACGCTCGTGGCATGGTCAAAGATTGCAAGATCCGAGATGAGCATGAACGACAATTCTGGAATCTGTAAATCATCTGTAGCTATATTTGGTAAGCGCTCCATTCTTCGGACCGCGTCGTACCCGAGAAAACCTACAAGCCCACTGGTGAGCGGTGGCAGATCTGGCAGTGCAACGCTCTTTAGATGTCGAGAGGTAATCTCTAATGCGGCAATCGGATCGATGCCTTCAGGCGCGCCAGCCGGCTTAATGCCACTCCAGGTTGCCAACGAGTTTCTTTCGGTGAGAGTGGCCTGACTGCGCACGCCAATAAACGAATAGCGCGACCAAGTCCTGCCATTCTCGGCCGACTCAAGGAGGAAAGTTCCAGTCTGTTCTTTCGCTAACTTGCTGTAAAGACTGAGCGGCGTCTCATTATCAGCGACAAATTTACGGGTTACTGGGATGACGGTGTGCGTCTTGGCGAAGGTACGGAATTCCTCGAGTCGCATTAGTGAATCCGATACCCAAAACATGTCCGGGCTCCGGTATGGCAAGCGACTCCCGTTTGATCAACCTTCAATAGGAGCGCATCGCTATCACAATCGTGATCTATTGAATGCACTCTCTGCCTGTTCCCTGAACTCTGACCCTTGATCCATAGTTCATTTCGACTTCGACTCCAGTAGGTCGCCTCTCCACTTTCAATGGTGGCAAGCAGGGCTTGTCGATTCATCCACGCTAGCATCAGGACTTCGTTACTCTCGATTTGCTGGACGATGACAGGAACGAGAGATGATGGATCTGACAAGCGTCCATCAAGCTCGGCTGGAAGAGAAAATCGATCACCCATGGCGCTATTCTCCCCTATCTTCAGCGGATGAGGTGGCCACGACCTCGCAGGTATTCCTTGATTGCGGCGATGCGAAAAATCCCAAAATGAAAGACTGACGCTGCCAAGAGCGCATCGGCTCCGGCTTTGATGGCAAGGTCAAAATCTGCCAGTGCACCCGCGCCACCGCTGGCTATGAGAGGAACGCTCGCCACCGCTCGCGCCTGGGAGATCATCTCGATGTCATAACCAGAGCGCGTGCCATCGGCATCCATCGAATTGAGAAGCACCTCGCCGATACCTCGTCGACATCCCTCCTCGATCCATGCCATCGCGTCAATTCCTGCGCTCTCTCGTCCTCCATGCGTAGTCACCTCAAAGCCACTGGAGGTATTTGCGCGCCTTGCATCGACCGAGAGTACGAGTACTTGAGATCCAAAGCGATGACTGATCTCGTTGATGAGTTCGGGGCGCATGAGTGCTGCGGTATTGATGGAAACTTTATCTGCTCCAGCACGCAATAAGCGATCAACATCATCCACGCTTCGCACGCCACCTCCTACCGTAAGCGGAATGAAAACCTCTTCGGCGCAACGGCTCACTACCTCATACATTGTTGAACGCGCAGAACTGCTAGCAGTGATATCCAAGAAAGTAAGTTCGTCAGCCCCCTCTTGGTTATATATTCGCGCCATCTCTACTGGATCCCCTGCATCAATCAGGTTGGTGAAGTTCACACCCTTAACTACTCGACCTTCTGTCACATCAAGACAAGGAATGATCCGAATTGCCGGTCTCTTGCTCATCGTGAAATCACCGAGCAGCTTCAAGCGCTTCTTGGAGGGTAAATGCGCCTGCATAAAGAGCTTTACCGACGATTGATCCCTCGATGCCGATAGTGGTAAGGGCGCGCAAGGCACGGATATCTTCGAGAGTAGATACACCGCCGCTAGCAATGATTGGCGC
This sequence comes from uncultured Bifidobacterium sp., assembly GCA_964418325.1. Taxonomy (GTDB): domain Bacteria; phylum Actinomycetota; class Actinomycetes; order Nanopelagicales; family Nanopelagicaceae; genus IMCC26077. The sequence continues at coordinate 37,163 of CAYQLC010000014.1, read as the reverse complement.
TTTTGTGGCGCTAGCTACTTCGCGCAGCAGCCCAAGATTCGGACCTTGCATCGTTCCATCTTTTGCCACATCTGTGACTACATAACGGGCACATCCATCACGATCAAGACGGGCAAGGGTTTCAAAAAGATCTCCGCCCTCTTTAGTCCAGCCACGCGCGGCAAGCGTGTGTCCACGTACATCGAGCCCGACGGCAATCCGTTCGCCGAATTTTCCAATGACTTGGGAGGTCCATTCGGGATTTTCTAGGGCCGCGGTACCAAGATTGATTCGCGCACAACCAGTAGCGAGTGCCCGTTCGAGCGAAGCATCATCTCTAATGCCTCCAGAAAGCTCCACTTTAATGTCCAGTTTGCCGACCACTTCGGCAAGAATCTCATGATTACTACCTATCCCGAAGGCGGCATCAAGATCAACAAGGTGTAGCCACTCTGCCCCAGAATTCTGAAAATCAAGCGCAGCATCAAGAGGTGCACCATAAGAAGTTTCTCGTGCCAGTTCACCCTGAACCAAACGGACGGCCTTTCCATCCTTAACATCAACCGCTGGGAGCAGAATTAACGACATTGCTTAATCCAATTCTCTATAAGAGTGGCTCCGGCCTCCCCAGATTTCTCTGGATGAAATTGAGTCGCGCTCAGAGGTCCATTTTCAACAGCTGCTATGAACCTACCACCGTATTCACTCCAACTGACATTCGCTGGCATCAAACTCTCCGAAGGTGGCAACTCCCACTCCTGAGCCGCATAGGAATGGACGAAATAAAAGCGCTCACGCTCGACTCCTGTGAAAAGGTTTGAGTCAACAGCGCTCTCAACCTCACTCCATCCCATATGTGGAAGTATTTCTGCTCGCAGCTGCTCAACTTTCCCGGGCCATTGCCCAAGACCTGCCCGCTCGACACCGTGCTCGACGCCTAATGCAAAGAGAACTTGCATTCCCACGCAAATCCCAAGAACTGGTCGATTGGCTAACAGTCGAGTATCGATGATGGCAGCTGCATCGACGCGATCTAGTCCATCCATGCATGCGGAAAACGCACCTACCCCGGGAATCACTAGACCACTTGCATTTATGCAGCTTTTTTTATCTGCGGTGATGACTGCATCAAGCCCATGGCGGGCAAA
>CAYQLC010000014.1:26997-35936 GCA_964418325.1 uncultured Bifidobacterium sp. | reverse complement strand
TTATGCAGCTTTTTTTATCTGCGGTGATGACTGCATCAAGCCCATGGCGGGCAAAAGCTCGCTGCGCAGATCTGACGTTGCCAAATCCATAATCAAGAATGGCTATCAAAGGGTGCCTTTAGTGGAGGGAATTCCAGCAACTCCATCTCGTGAAACAGCATCTCGAAGTGCTCGGGCAACCGCTTTGAATTGTGCCTCCATAACGTGGTGCGCATTACGTCCTTCAAGAACTCGAACATGGAGTGCAATGCGCGCCTCCGCTATGAGCGATTCCCAAATGTGTCGCGTGAGGGTGGTGTCGTAGGTTCCAATAAGTTCAACAATCTCTGGTTGTCTGTGAATTAGGTAAGGGCGCCCAGAGAGATCTACCGCTGCTTGCACAAGGACTTCGTCCAGCGGGACCGTTGCATCACCGAAGCGTCGAATTCCGGATTTATCTCCGAGCGCTTCACGCAGCGCCTGTCCCAGGGCTAGCGAGGTGTCCTCCACGGTGTGGTGAGAATCTACTTCGACATCACCTGAGGTCTTTACGACCAAATTGAAGCCAGCATGCTTACCAAGTTGGCTCAGCATGTGATCGAAGAATGGAACTTGCGTGTCGATGGAGATCTCGCCACTGCCATCTAGTTCCAGATCGATATGGACCGACGACTCTTTGGTAGTCCGATTAACGACTGCTCGACGACTCATCGTGCCCCCTTGATCTCGATAACTACCGGTGGATTTTACCCTGCAGGGCTCTGGCCTAGCGCCTTGCCCAGCGCAGTGATGAACCTGTCGTTCTCCTCGGGGGACCCAACAGTGACCCTTAGATAATCAGGTAAACCAACATCGCGAACCAAGATTCCATGGTGGAGCAACTCTTGCCACAAAGCGCGCGGATCACCGGCTTGAAAAAGGAAGAAATTCGCTCCACTTGGCATCGAGGCCACCCCAAGTCGCTCCAGCTCCCTGCGCATGCGCACTCGTTCCTTAGTCAGCAAGGCGACATTTGCAAGCAGTTCTCTGGAGTACGAGAGGGCAACAATTGCCAAGGCTTGAGTTGCACTACTCAAGTGATAAGGCAGTCGCACCAAAAGCATGGCATCGATAACGGATGGATGTGCGACGAGATAGCCAACCCGTGCTCCCGCAAACGCGAAAGCCTTACTCATAGTTCGACAGATAACAATATTGGGAAGTTTGTCTATGAGCGTAACGGCGCTGGGTTCTTCTGAAAATTCTTGGTACGCCTCATCGACAACTAGCAGCGCGCCAACCTCTGCACACTCTTGGGCCAGTTTCACAATCTCATCAAGGGGCGTAATTGTTCCCGTTGGGTTATTGGGAGTGGTAAGAAATACCAAATGAGGTTTATTTTGATCTACAAAATGGCGAGCATTCTCACCATTCAACGTGAAGTCAACTGATCGAGCCGCTGATAGCCAGGTGGTTCCTGTTGCGCGCGAAATGTTCTGATGCATGGAATAGGAAGGTTCAAACCCAAGAGCGCTTCTCGTCGCTCCACCAAAAGCTAAAAAGATGCTCTGGATGATTTCATTGCTGCCATTTGCCACCCAGATATTTGACTCTGACAATGTAGTGTCAGAGCGTTGATTAATGTATTGGGCGAGGGCTCGTCGAAGCTCGATGGCATCGCGATCAGGGTAGCGATTCAAACCTCCACCAATATCGCTCAACGCCCGCTCTAAATCCTTCACTAAAGCTTTACTGGGTCCAAAGGGATTTTCGTTGGTGTTTAATCGAGTTGCCACATCCAATTGTGGTGCACCATATGGAGTTTGGTCGCGCAAGTCAGCGCGAAGCGGTAGCCAATCTGGCCACCGACTAGTCGCGCTTTTTTCATTACGCTCGTTGATCATTACTCGAACCGCGCCTTAATCGCTTCACCGTGGGCCGGCAAATCTTCAGCATTTGCAAGAGTGATCACAACATCGGCCACTTCACGAAGAGCAGCCTCTGTGTAATTGACTAAATGCAATCCCTTGAGAAAAGTCTGTACCGATAAACCGCTTGAGTGACAGGCACATCCCCCTGTGGGAAGGACGTGATTTGAGCCAGCCGAATAATCTCCGAGTGAGACTGGGGCGAACGACCCAACGAATATTGCTCCGCCACTGCGAACCTTCTCAGCATCATGCTCTGCATTTCTCGTATGAATCTGGACGTGCTCACCAGCGTAAGCGTTGAGAACATGAAGTCCTTGCTCTATATCGTTAACCGTCACTATTGCAGACTGAATTCCAGCCAGCGCGGCGGCAATTCGTTCGCGATGCTTAGTTCTACCCACTCGTTCGCGAAGTCGATCTTGCACAGCAGCTGCGAAATTCTTACTAGTAGTTACCAAAACAGCGGCAGCAATGGTGTCGTGTTCAGCTTGGCTAATGAGATCGGCCGCAACGAAATCGGGGTTTGCAGAATCGTCGGCGAGAATGATGATCTCAGTTGGTCCTGCTTCCGAGTCAATACCAATGACACCTCGTAATGCTCGTTTTGCCGCAGCAACGTAGACATTGCCAGGCCCTGTGATCATATCAACGGCTTCGCAACCAACCCCATAAGCAAACATGGCAATGGCCTGCGCGCCGCCAACGGCGTAAACCTCATCGATTCCTAACAGTGCGCACGTTGCCAAAATTGTTGGATGTGGCAAACCCCCAAATTCACGTTGCGGTGGTGAGGCAACTGCCAATGATCGAACTCCCGCGATTTGCGCAGGGATCACGTTCATCATCACGCTACTTGGATAGACCGCTCGCCCTCCAGGAACATAAAGACCAACGCGATCGACTGGAACCCAGCGCTCACGAACGGTTCCCCCTGTGATTACGGTGACGTTCTTATCGCTTCGTACCTGTTGCTGATGAACGGTGCGGATTCGCTCTATCGAATCGATGAGGGCGCTACGGACAGTGGAATCAAGAAGAGAGAGCGCGTTCTGAAGTTCGGCTGCCGGTACTCGAAGTGATTGCGGTCTTATTCCATCAAAACGCTCCCCCAAATCAATGAGAGCCTGAACTCCTTCAGTACGCACCTGCTCGATGATGGCTTGCACATCTTTCATTGCACCAGCAACATCGAGTGCGGCTCGCGGCACTAATGCGCGGATCTCATCGCGGGTAGTCGATGAGGTAATGACCGAACTCAGATCAATCTCACGAATTAGCGGGGAATTCACTTGCTCATTCTACTCAAGAGCCATTACGGATGAGGGATGAATACAGCGCCATTATGCAAGACAATTAGGGCCAAGCAGCGCCTTCAGGTCTGCGCTTAAGCTCGCAGTTGCGCTAACTTTCAATCCTTCGTCGATGGTGAGCAGGGTGTTCTCCGTTGCGCTTTCAAGTCGAAGGTGGACATCAGTAGTTCCCGGATGGGAGCGAAGTACCTCCTTCATCCGCTCTACAACGGGGGGTGTACAACGCGCCAGCGGCAAGGTGATGACTAGTGGGCCCTTACGCTCTTGATGCAAATCGGGAAGGCTCATCTCCATCAGGACGAACTTTGGAACCTCTTCTCTCCGGTCCACTCTCCCCTTCACAAGCACAATTACATCTTCACCCATCATGGTTGCATATTGGTTGTAAGTGTTTGAGAAGGCCATTACATCAATTGCACCGGTGAGATCCTCAATCGTAAGAATCGCCCAAGCTGCACCTTGCCGCGTGACTTTCCGCTGAATTCCCGTGATCAACCCAGCGATGGTGACAATCTCGTCATTGTGTGAACTCGAATTCTCCTCACCAGAAATTGCACTGATTGGCTTATCGGACAGTGAAGCAAGTAGTGATTCAACGCCAAGCAGGGGGTGATCTGAGACGTAAAGTCCTAGCATCTCGCGTTCATGCGCAAGGAGAGTTCGTTTATCCCACTCGTCGACGGGATAGTCCAAGTCCATTTGCGTAATCTGATTGTCGTTGGCGGCGCCGAATAAATCGAATTGTCCGATAGCTTCTGCACGTTTTGTCTCAGAAATACTATCGAGTGCTTCAAGATAAATGGTCATTAAGCCACGACGAGAATGTCCAAGCGAGTCAAAGGCGCCACCTTTTATGAGCGATTCAAGAGTTTTCTTATTACAGACTTGTGCATCGACCTTTGCCAAGAAATCTCCAAAGGAGGTGAATGCGTCTTTACTTTCGCGAGCTTTTTTGATGAGTTCAACTGCGCCCTCGCCGACATTTCGAATTGCAGCAAGACCGAATCTGATGTCCTTTCCTCTGGGGGTGTAATCAGATTCCGACTCGTTGACATCTGGTGGCAGAACCTTGATTCCCATACGCCGACATTCGCTCAAATAGAGAGCGCTCTTGTCCTTATCGTCTCGAACACTGGTCAGAAGCGCAGCCATGTACTCCGTTGGATAATTCGCTTTCAGATACGCAGTCCAATATGAGACCATGCCGTAGCCGGCGCTATGTGCTCGATTAAAAGCGTAATCTGAGAACGGGACAAGAATTTCCCAAAGCATAGAAATTGCATTATCCGAATAGCCCCGCTCACGCATTCCCGCTTGAAAAGGGATGTATTCCTTATCGAGAATCTCCTTCTTCTTCTTGCCCATTGCGCGCCGCAAAAGATCTGCACCACCAAGGGAGAAGCCGGCAAGCTTCTGCGCTATCGCCATAACTTGCTCTTGATAAACGATTAATCCATAGGTATCACCAAGAATTTCAGCAAGCGGCTCCGCTAATTCCCGATGGATCGGGATTACCGGTTTTCTTCCATTCTTTCGATCTGCGTAATCATTGTGGGCATTAGCGCCCATGGGTCCGGGTCGGTACAAGGCGATTACTGCGGAGATATCCTCAAAGGAGTCTGGTGCCAGCGAGCGCAATAGTGAACGCATGGGTCCACCATCTAGCTGAAAGACTCCGAGGGTTTCACCGCGTGAGAGTAATTCATAAGTTTTCTTGTCATCGAGAGCGAGCTCCTCGAGCGTGAAGGTAATTCCTTGATTGCTCTTGATATTTGCCAGACAATCATCGAGGACGGTGAGATTTCGCAGACCAAGGAAGTCCATCTTCAATAAGCCGAGAGCTTCGCAGGCACCCATGTCGAACTGGGTAATGATTGATCCATCTGCCTCGCGACGCTGAATGGGGATTACATCTAAAAGTGGCTCTTTGCTAAGAATGACTCCTGCAGCATGTACACCCCACTGCCGCTTTAGCCCTTCAAGGCCACGTGCAGTATCGATGACTCGTTTCGCATCAACATCGCTATCGTAGAGAGCGCGTACCTCGCCTGCTTCGATATACCGCTCATCATCAGGATTGAAAATCCCTGAAAGCGAGATGTCTTTACCCATTACTGATGGTGGTAGAGATTTATTTATTTTCTCCCCCACAAGATAAGGCAAGCCCAGTACTCTCGTGGCATCTTTCACTGCTTGTTTTGCTTTGATTGTGCCGTAGGTAATGATTTGTGCAACTCGCTCTTCGCCGTATCGTGAGGTGGCGTATTGGATCATCTCTCCGCGGTGGCGCTCATCAAAATCCAAATCAATATCAGGCATGGAGATTCGCTCTGGGTTGAGAAAGCGTTCAAAGAGCAAGCCATGCTTAATCGGATCGAGCCCAGTAATTCCCAGCGCATACGAAACGACGGCGCCTGCTGCCGAGCCTCGACCTGGACCTACTCGAATACCTCGCTGGCGGGCGTAATTCACCAAATCTGCAACCACGAGGAAGTAGCCGGGAAAGCCCATCTGACAGATAACTTGCACTTCATAAGCAGCGCGCTTGAGGTGCTCTTCCGGCACTCCATCAGGAAAGCGGTGCGCCAAACCGCGGGCCACCTCTTTCTCCAACCATGATTCTTCGCTCTCGCCCGCGGGCACTGGAAACTGTGGCAGTAAATTCTCCCCCTCACGGAATGAGACTTCACATCGTTGCGCAATCAGTAAGGTGTTATCGCAAGCCTCAGGGATTTCGCTAAAGAGTTCGCGCATCTGCAGCGCAGATTTCAGGTAGAACTCATCACTATCGAATTTAAATCTCTTCGGGTCAGCAAGAAGGGATCCAGACTGAATGCAGAGAAGTGCAGCATGCGCCTGTTCATCTTCTTTTTTCGTATAGTGCAGGTCGTTAGTTGCAAGCAGCGGTAAATTAAGGTCTTTGGCGAGCTTTAGTAAATCAACTCTGGTTCTTTTCTCAATTTCGATACCGTGTTCCATTAACTCCAAGAAGTAATTCTCTTTACCGAAGATATCTTGATAGTCAGCAGCGGCTTTCCGAGCCCCGGGGTAGTCACCCATTCGTAATCTCGTCTGAATCTCACCACCAGGACATCCCGTCGTCGCAATCAAACCTGCGGAGTACTGCACTAACAACTCTCGATCCATCCGAGGTTTGTAGTAATAACCCTCGAGTGAGGCTAATGAAGAGAGTTTGAAAAGATTGTTCATCCCCGTGTTATTGCTCGCAAGGATGGTCATATGGGTATAAGCGCCACCACCAGAGACATCGTCCTCGCCACCCTCGGCCCACTTAACGCGCTTTCTGTCATGGCGTGAACCTGGAGCAATGTACGCCTCAATTCCGATAATCGGTTTGACGCCGACAGCTTTGGCGCTCTTATAGAACTCGTATGCACCAAATAAATTGCCATGGTCGGTGATGGCGATTGCTCGCGCATCTGGATTCTCAACCTTGGCGACCTCGCCGACTAACTCCTTGACTCGCGCCGCACCATCGAGCATCGAGTACTCGGTGTGGACGTGGAGGTGGACGAAATCGGGGGTGCTCACGGGTGGGAAATTTAGCGCTTTGCTTAAGACTGGTTACGTAGGCTGGCTAGAGCCGCTGCCAAATCGGCTGGATAGGCGCTGGAAAAGCTCCGCTCTTGGCCATCAGCAGGATGGCTAAAGGCCAAACGATGGGCGTGTAGCCACTGGCGGGTGATGCCCAGTGACTTGGCAAAGACCGGATCGGCTCCGTACATGAGATCGCCTATCAAAGGATGTCGGAGCGCGGCAAAGTGAACTCGGATCTGATGCGTGCGCCCGGTTTCCAACTCCACTTCTACCAATGTCGCACCAGCAAAACTCTCCAGCGTTTGATAGTGAGTGATACTTGGCTTTCCGTCTGCGACCACAGCGAACTTAAACTCATCTCGTGGATGCCGGTCAATCGGAGCATCAATCGTTCCTCGAGTGGGATCTGGGTGGCCTTGCACGATTGCATGATAGATCTTTCTTACAGTGCGCGAACGAAATTGCTCCTTGAGAGATTGATACGCACGATCAGACTTTGCAACCACCATCAAACCGGATGTCCCTACATCCAAACGATGAACAATTCCAGCTCGCTCCGGTGGCGCTAATTTCGAGAGTGTGATGCCGCGAGCCATCAGAATTCCCACCACAGTAGGGCCGCTCCAACCGATACTTGGGTGCGCTGCAACACCTAATGGTTTATCAATGACGATGATGTCATCATCAGAATAGACGATGCTCAACTCTTCGAGATCGGAAACTTCAATATTTGGACCGCGCACAGGTTGTTGGACTATTTCAATTTCAATCACATCACCGGCTGTTAAACGAGCTGACTTGTCCACTTGTTTCCCATTAACAGTGATGCCTCCATTTTCAGCCGCGGTGGCAATCATGGTGCGAGAGAAACCAAGAGCGCGCGCGAGCGCAACATCAACTCGCTCGCCATCAAGACCTTCGGGAATCTCAAGGCTCCGAAACTGCTTGCTCTCGCTACTTTCAATCACGCAGGATTCCCTCGATAAGTACCGCCTCGCCACGAGAGAATGGCCATCGTCAGCACAGAGAGCACGATTGCAGAATCAGCAATGTTGAAGAGCGCCCAATTTGGCACTCCAATCCAATCAACGACGTGACCTCGAAATGGGGCAGGGTCCCGGAAAATTCGATCGGTGAGATTTCCAAGCACGCCTCCGGCAAGAGCGCCCCATGGGTAGCTCCATGCACGGACAGAAACCTGTGGCGTCCTAATAGAAAGGTATAACAACACCGCGATACTGATGAGAGTGAGCGCAAAGGTGGCTCCAGTGAAAGAACTGAATGCAGCTCCAGGATTTCGCGCAAACTCCCATCGCAGAAACTTTCCTAGTACATATTGAGTCGGCCTACCCTCGAGGGAGGCAACCGCCCAGATTTTCGTTACTAGGTCGAGAAGATAAACGGCGAGCGCAACGCTGAGGATAATCCGCCAATGTGATGTGCGAATTAGCGACGCTCCTCTTTCTGTTTGCAGAGCATGCATAACGTTGCGCGCGGGAATACCTGAAGGCGAGCTTTGCCAATCGGGTTTCCACAGAGCTCGCACTTGGTGTACGTTCCCGCTGCTATTCGTGCCAACGCTAGTTCCGTTTGAAGAACTAAATCTTGCGCGTTGTATACCAACGACAATTCATGTTCACGCTCAAAGGTCTTCGTACCGGCATCAGCCTGATCATCACCAGCACCATCACTAGAGTCCTGCAACAGCTCTGCCGCCTGGGCTTCAGCAGCGGCAAGTTCTTGCTTATAAGTAGCAAGGTCTTTAGTCAGCCGCGCCTTCATCTCTTTGAGCTCATCTTTGCTCCATGGATTCTCAGTACCCGCGACCACCAACGGGGTAGGAATATCACGCAAGGGCTTCAAGGCATGCTTGCTCTTACGTTCCACTTTGGGCGGCGGAGGCAGAAGTAAGCGGCGTTGGAAACCATCATTGGCGGCGCTAGCAGAGCTGCTTGCTAAAGAGCTTGACGATGACTTACCTGCGCTACTGCCCTTTGGCTCTTTGCTCTCCTTATTCTCCCTATTATCCTTGCCCTCCTTCGCAGCCTTACTCGTCGGTGCTGCCGGCGCGGGCGCAGCTTTCTTGGGGAATGGTCGACCCTTAGGCGCTGCAACTGAACTCTTGGTTGGAGCCTTCTTAGCTGGAGCCTTCTTAGCTGGAGCCTTCTTAGCTGGAGCCTTC
>CAYQLC010000014.1:20796-26897 GCA_964418325.1 uncultured Bifidobacterium sp. | reverse complement strand
TGGGCAGGTTTCTGGGCTAGCTTCTTAGCGGGAGCCTTTTTCGCTGGCTTCTGCGCTGATTTTTGGGCTGGTTTACGAGAGTTGCTCGCTACTTTGCTACTTTTCGACTGAGCTTTTTTCTTAGCAGGTGCCATGGGCGAGAAGGGTAGCCCCTTTTCCTCCTTTTTTCGCTCCTTTTGCTCTCAAATGAAGACCAGAGCAGGTTAAACTGAGAGCGCTCAACGCCCTATGACATAAAGGATGTTGAGTCACTGCGCCAGGATCGAGGCCATCACCTCGAGAGCAGATCGGAAGAAAGGGATGGGTTGTACTCCTCCTGACTAGAACCGAGTTATGTCGAGAAGAGATCGCACTTCGTGGCGCAAGTTACGGGGTTCGATAAGGCAGGTGGTACCGCGGCCCGCTCACCCGAGTGCGCCGTCCTGCTGGCTGATTGTCGAACGTTAACGAAAGCCAGGAGCAGAACCGCCAATGACCGACCATTCACCGCAGCGAACTTACCGCGCTCTTCCTACGCACGTTGATTTACCTGCGATGGAGCGGGAGATTCTCGCCTTCTGGAATTCCACTCGAATCTTCGACAAGAGCATTGCCGCCCGAAGCGGCGCCGAGCCATGGACTTTCTATGAGGGTCCACCCACTGCAAACGGTTTACCCGGAACTCATCACATTGAAGCTCGGGTTTTTAAGGATGTCTTCCCCCGTTTTCATACGATGAAAGGCAGATATGTCCCGCGCAGAGCTGGTTGGGATTGTCATGGCCTACCTGTTGAACTAGCTGTCGAGAAAGAACTTGGCTTCACGGGTAAACAAGATATCGAGAAGTATGGCGTTGCTGCCTTCAATCAGAAATGTCGCGAGTCAGTCTTGCGCCATGTTGATGCTTTCACTGAAATGACGGAGCGGATGGGTTTTTGGGTCGACTTCGATCAAGCATATTGGACGATGTCGAGTGAATATGTGGAGAGCGTATGGTGGTCACTTGCTCAAATCTGGAAGAAAGGTTTGTTAGTTCAGGATCATCGAGTCGCACCATACTGTCCCCGCTGCGGAACCGGTCTCTCTGACCACGAACTTGCCCAAGGTTACGAAAACATCTCTGATCCATCGGTCTATGTGAAGTTCCCGATCACTTCTGGACCGCTCAAAGATGCCGGCGCATCCTTTTTGGTATGGACGACGACTCCATGGACCTTGGTATCGAATACGGCAATCGCCGTTCATCCTGATGTTAGTTACATTCTCGCCGAGAACGAAGAGGGCCAGAAACTTGTCGTTGCCGAAGATCTCCTCTCAACACTTGGAGATGGATTTACCGTCACTAAAAAATTTATGGGACGCGACCTAGAGCACACCACTTACCAGCGTCCCTTTGACTGGCTTGAGATTCCCAACGCGCATTTTGTGGTTTTGGCAGAGTATGTCACCACCACAGATGGAACAGGGCTCGTTCACCAATCCCCCGCCTTCGGCGCAGACGATTTACAAGTGTGTCGCAAGTACAACCTGCCCGTTGTTAATCCGATTCTCGGCGATGGAAAATTTGATACATCAGTGCCACTTGTCGCCGGCATGTTCTTCAAAGATGCCGATAAGCCTCTAGTAAAAGAGTTGAAATCCCAAGGCGTGCTCTTCAAACAACAAAGCTACGACCACTCCTACCCACACTGCTGGCGCTGTCACACGCCCCTGATGTACTACGCCCAACCGTCGTGGTACATCCGCACCACAGCAATAAAGGAAGCGCTGCTTCGTGAGAATGCGAAGACCGATTGGCACCCAGCAACAATAAAGAGTGGGCGATATGGAGATTGGCTGGAAAATAACATCGATTGGGCGCTCTCTCGAAATAGATATTGGGGCACACCGCTACCGATTTGGCGGTGCGAGAACGATCACCCAGAGAACATGATCTGTATCGAATCTCTCGCCGAACTCTCGAAATTAGCAGGTAAGGATTATTCGACTTTGGATCCACACCGTCCATTTGTGGATGATGTCACTCTTACCTGTCCACAATGCTCAGCCACAATGCGACGAGTTCCGGAAGTAATCGATTGTTGGTACGACTCTGGTGCAATGCCCTTTGCTCAACTTGGTTACCCGCATAAGCCTGGCTCCGTTGATGAGTTTGCCGAGACATATCCTGCAGATTTTATCTGTGAAGCTATCGACCAGACTCGTGGTTGGTTCTACACCTTGATGACCATTGGGACTTTGGTTTTTGATCAATCCTCATACAAAACAGTGCTCTGCCTTGGACACATCCTTGATAAAGATGGACGAAAAATGAGCAAGCACTTGGGAAATGTTTTGGAGCCAATTCCTTTGATGGATCGCCATGGCGCAGATGCGGTTCGCTGGTTCATGCTTGCCGCAGGCTCCCCGTGGTCCGCTCGCCGAGTTGGACACGATGCGATTAGTGAGGTCATCCGCAAATCACTTCTTACCTATTGGAATACCGTCTCGTTCCTGACGCTCTATGGCAGTGTGGCTAACTTTGCCCCCACCGGCAATCTCACCCTCGAACACTCGTTGGATCGTTGGATCATCGCTCAACTCAACCAGACAATCAAAGTCGTGGATGGCGCGCTCACTAATTTTGATTCACAAGATGCTGGACGCGCCCTTGCCGCATTCATCGATGATTTATCAAATTGGTACGTGCGTCGCTCCCGTCGGCGCTTCTGGGATGGTGAGGTAGCCGCACTGGAAACGCTTCATCATTGCGTAGAAAAATTAACGCTCTTGATGGCGCCGATGGTTCCTTTCATCACCGAACAGGTGTGGCAACAGGTGCTTCGTCCAGTTGATAGCTCACTACCCGAATCGGTACATCTTGCTGATTTCCCTCAAGTTGATGCCACGCGTATTGACTCTTCCCTCATGGAGAAAGTTGCCACCACGCGTCGAATTGTTGAATTGGGGAGGGCAGCTCGCGCGACATCGCAGGTAAAAATCAGGCAACCCCTCGGCAGGGCTCTTGTTGCTGGATATTCGCTCCTTGATAGAGAGTTACAGGATCAAATCTCTGAGGAGCTGAATGTGCACCGAATCGAGGATATCTCTCGAGTTGGAGGCGATTTAGTCACCTACGCTGTGAAAGCCAATTTCCGAACCCTTGGCGCAAGATATGGTGCATCAGTCCAAGAGGTAGCGAAGTTAATCGCATCAGCGAATCCCGGTGATTTGGTTCGCGCTATTCGAAGTGGCGCAGGAAAAACTACGTTATCAGATGCCTTCGAAATCTCAGCCGAGGATCTTGTCATCACTGAGACCCCAAAAACAGGATGGGCTGTTGCCACTCATGATGGCGAATCGGTTGCCCTTGACCTCACGCTCACACCAGAACTTGTCACTGAAGGATATGTGCGTGAAGTTATTCGCGTCATCCAAGAAGAGCGCAAACGCAGTGGCTTCCACGTGTCAGATCGAATCCACGTACAGTGGAATGGTGATAGCGAAGTGGCAAAGGCTTTCCAAGTCAGCAGCGCGCTCATATCCCAAGAGGTCTTAGCAATTGAGATCGCCCACGATCCCCACCTTCCGCTTCCGCAAGGAGATGGTGCCGATGATGAGCTCGCATTTGCCGTGAAACTACAGAAGGTTTGATTAGAGCAATCTCACAAATGGAATTAGTAGCGAGGCAACGAGAAAAACTGCAATGTAGGCAAGATCGAAACTCACAGCACCCATCCGAATAGGAGGAATAAATCTCCTTGCAAAATTGAGCGGCGGATCAGTGATGGCATAGATTAACTCGACCAACGCCAACATAATCCCGCGCGGTCGCCAGTTACGCGCAAACATTCGTACGTAATCAAAGATAAGACGGCCAATGAGAATGTAGATGAATAGTTGGAGAATTGTGGCTAACAGCGACCCGATGACGCTCATAGCGCCATATTAACTCTGATTGAAGAAACTTGCCTCCGCAGCGGCAAACTTATCCTCAGCGCTTACTTTCACATTAGGTGGAGAGAGCAAGAAGACTTTCGCTGTTACCCGCTCGATTGAGCCGCGATGTCCGAAGACCAACCCCGCTGCAAAATCTACGAGGCGCTTAGCGTCGGCATCGTCCATATCTGTGAGGTTCATAATCACTGGAGTGTGATCGCGATAGTGCTCGCCAATCATTCGCGCATCGTTATAACTATGCGGATGGAGCGTGATGATGCGATCGACGACTGGCTCTTCACGATAGACAGGGGTGACGCTCTCTACCGGACGAAAACGTTGAGAAGGTTCAGAGAGAGTTCGCACCGCAGGGGAATCCTCATTGGTAGATCGTGAGAAGAATCGACTGGCGCCACTCTTGGGAGCTGGAGTCGAAACGTTGGCTACCGGCGCCACAGAACTTCGAGGAGATGAAGAGTGCTCCGCGGGAGTGGAGTCGTCTATCCCGTCATCGACAAGGCCAAGGTAGAGCGCAACTTTACGAAGTGGGCTAGACATAATGTATAAAGTTACCGGGCTCAGAGGCGAGAACCGAGTATTGACGAGCCAATGCGCAGATGTGTCGCGCCAGCCACTATCGCCTCAAAGAAATCCCCGCTCATCCCTGCCGAGAGAATCTGCAGCGATGGATACTCTGCCCTTAATTCGCTGTAGTTCTCGGCGAGCCTGGCGAAGGCGCGCGCAGGGTCGATATCAAGCGGCGCTACCCCCATAACGCCCGCGAGAGTTATGCCTGGGAATTCACTTTTTTCGCGGGTGTAGAGCGAGAGGATTTCGCGAGCCCCAGCAATATCTGTTCCACCTCGCGCAGGGGCGGGGTTTTCGTCGAGCGAGAGTTGAATCAGGAGTTGGATATTCCGACCTCGCCGCACCGCCCCCTCCGAGAGGCCTTTGAGGTATTTGGAGTGATCAACCGAATGAACCATATCTGCCCACGAACTGATCGATGCCAATTTATTCCGCTGCAATTGACCCTGAAAATGCCAACGAACCTCAGGGTGTGCAGCACCTAACCGCTCAGCAAGCGCTTGGACCTTTTCCCGCGCCTCTTGATCTCGATTCTCGCCAAACTCTCTGATACCCAATTGATACAAGATTTCGATATCGGTTATCGGAAAATTCTTGGTCACTGCAATGAGCGTTATCTCAGAGCGGCTGCGGCCTGAGAGTTCAAGAGCGCGTGCAATCTCAGCTTCGACTCGTTCGATATTGGCACTTATCTCTGACTTACGATCCATGAATCACCACCCCCGCTTGACGACCTGTGACGCCATCTCGACGATAGGAGTAGTGCTCACTACTTTCGAAGGTGCAGACATTGTCCCAACTGGATTCGATGAGCGAGGATCCAGCGCTTTCGGTCAGAATCTTGAGGATTGAACCTGGAATGTCCAAGGTATTCACACCTGTGACGAACTGGCGTTGCCGAGCGTGAGTCAGTAAGTCATCGCCAACTTCATAGCAGTTGCCACAAATCGTGGGACCAATGATTGCCGAAAACTTCTCGTTCGACATTATCTCGATAACTTTCTCCACTATTCCGCCAAAAAGTCCTCGCCATCCGACATGTATCGCTGCAGATGTTTTCTCGCCCTGTAAAAGCACCGGTGCGCAATCTGCGACCAAGACCGCTAGGGCGGTGCCTGGAGTTTTGGTGATTAGAGCATCGCATCGAAACAATTCTGAGTTATCACTTCGCTCATCTATCAGAACGACTTCAATGCCATGGCTCTGCTCCATGAAAAAAAGGCGTTCCGAAGCTATTGTCATTTCGGAGGCTAATTCGCGTCGATTACCACGCACTACCTCAGCATCATCACCGACATGGAGCGCAAGATTTCGCTCGTTGTATGGAAGCCGGCTCTGGCCACCACGTCGGGAGGTGAAGATTGCTCTACTCTCCACCGCAGGCGGACTCCTATCGTGGGTTACTTGAGAAAATCAGGCACATCGAGCTCGTCAACTGAACCATCTTCTTCGAAGATGATCCGTTTACGAGTCGCGCCACCACCTAGAGAACTGCCTGCAGGAACCGATGCCGCAACCTCTAGTGGGTCACTCTTCTCGCGAGGGGTAGCGATGGGAGTATCGATGACAGGAACATCAATCTTTGTCGGTTCACCACTTTCAAAACCAGCCGCAAT
>CAYQLC010000014.1:0-20696 GCA_964418325.1 uncultured Bifidobacterium sp. | reverse complement strand
CGTGCCGAACCGATACCCATTAGCGCCGAACCAGCGCCGTACATCACCGAGCGCACATCAGCAAAGTCAAGATTGATCAGGCCAGGTGTCGTGATGAGATCGGTGATGCCTTGAACGCCAGCAAGCAAGACTTGATCAGCGCTCTTGAATGCTTCCAGCGCAGTAATTGTTCGATCCGAGATAGATAACAAACGATCATTGGGAATGACAATCAGCGTATCCACTTCTTTGCGAAGTGCTGAGATTCCCTCTTCCGCTTGGGCAGCGCGACGTTTGCCTTCGAAAGTAAAAGGTCGGGTCACTACGCCAACAGTGAGTGCGCCTAATTCGCGAGCGATGCGCGCAACAATCGGTGCGCCTCCAGTACCTGTTCCGCCACCTTCTCCTGCAGTGACAAACACCATGTCAGCTCCGCGAAGAACTTCACGAATTTCTTCTTCGTGATCTGATGCAGCTTGTCGTCCAACATCTGGAGATGCACCTGCACCTAAACCACGAGTGACTGCTCGACCAATATCCAATTTCACATCAGCATCACTCATGAGTAACGCTTGCGCGTCGGTATTGATAGCGATGAACTCGACACCTTTTAATCCGACATCAATCATTCGATTGACGGCATTAACCCCTCCGCCACCAATGCCAACAACTTTTATCACTGCGAGATAATTTTGCGGGGTTACCACAGTTGCGCCTTTCGACTGGAGCTAACCCTCATTCTCTACTTGAGAGTGAGCGCTTACTCATAACGTGGCGAGAAGGTAGAGGCAAAAAGGTCGCGCTACAAATACCAACGCAATTTTTTTTCGCTGTGTCGCCACGTCGTTAGTCGAATTATCGGACCGTTGGTGTGAGCGGAGTCGCAATATCAATAAATCGTGCCTTTTTATTCTCTGGCGCTTGCAGGAGCGCATCGAGAACGGTGAGTTTTGCCTCAAGTTCTGTGGCGCTGCCCCAAAGAATCGTCAAACCACCACGAAGCGAAAAGGCAATCGAGGCTCGACTGGGAAGAGAAATCGTGTCTACTCGGGCCCTGATCTTCTTTGGTAACGAGTAGTAGATACCCATCCCCTCTTCAAGGAAACGACGATCACCGGTGATGATTGGGATGCCTCGAGGAGCTTTTGATACTTCAACGAATGTCACCCCACTTGCATCACCCAAGAGAAACTTTCCCGTGTTTGTGGTGATCGCAAGATCAATAGATCGTAAAGTCACGGAAATTTCAATAGCGTGCAATGGTTTTCGATTGACTTCCACACGAGCGATTTCCGGATACTTTCGCAGCGACCGCGCCACATCACCAGAATTAATTCGCGCCAGCTTATCCCCCAGTTGCACACCGCTGCCTTTAATAACTTTCTTATCGGTAAGAGTCTTTGACCCTTCGATACCTGTTACTCGAATTTCTCGAACCTCTAAGAGACTCGACCAACCAAGGAGGTACCCTAAAAGTCCGACGGTGAGAAGCGATATGAGTATTCGTTTACTGTTGACGTTCATTTATCGCTGCAAGAATCTGGGGCGCCAGAGAGGTCACATCTCCGGCACCCATTGTTAGAATGATGTCTTCGGGCTCGGCGAATTGGATGGCCTGGTCGATTGCTTTCATCAAATTAGGTTGAAAATCGCTCCTGCCCCCGAGTTCATTAATTCTCGCCGAGATCGCTGCGCTGCTTGCACCTGGTAAAGGTTGTTCCCCGGCACCATATATATCCAGCAAAAGAGCGTAATCAGCAGCCTTGAGCTCCTCGGCAAACTGTTGGCTAAATGCGGCAGTTCGCGAGTAGCGATGCGGTTGAAAGATCACGATTACTCGCCCAGATTTCGCGACTAGGCGAGCGGTTGCAATGGTGGCCGCAACCTCTGTCGGATGATGTGCGTAATCATCAAAAACGCGAATTCCACGAGCGTCGCCCCGTAGTTCAAAGCGCCTGCCGACTCCAGTGAAGGAACCTAAATATTTGATTACTTCGCTAGCTGGTGCATTGACCACAAGTGCCATGGCCAGTGCTGCCGCAGAGTTATGAACGTTGTGGAATCCTGGAATTGCGATTGTGACTTCGCCAAGGACTTTCCCTAACCAAGTGGCGCGGTAGTGAGATCGCTCGGCTCCGCAATTCACATGCGAAATTCTTAGATCCGCCTCAGCAGCTTGACCATATAAATAGGTATCTAATCCTTGCGCGCGTGCAAAAGAGGCAAGTCGTGCGCTTCCCGGATCGTCTGCACAGAGGATGACTCCCTTTTGCGCCGTACCGATCAGCATTTCAAAGGCCTGGTTGATAGCGCTCTCGTCGGCAAAGTGATCGACATGGTCAACTTCCACATTGGTGATAATGGCAAAGTCTGGGTGATACTCGATAAATGACCCATCCGATTCATCTGCTTCGACGATGAATATCGATCCGGAGCCGTGGTGTGAATTTGCTCCAGAATCATGAGGGGTGCCGCCGATAGCGAACGAGGGGTCCATGCCAAGGCCTTGCAGAGTGATGGTCAGCATCGATGTCGTAGTCGTCTTGCCATGAGTTCCAGCGACCGCAATCGAGGTATAACCCTCTAATAGAGTCGCAAGGGCTTGAGCCCGACTCATCACGGTGATTCCGCGGGCACGCGCTTCGCTTAATTCGACATTACTCTCACGAATGGCGCTCGAGATCACGACAGTCGTGGCGTTGGCGAGATTCGCCTTGTCGTGTCCAATATGAGTGGTGGCGCCCTGCAAAGCTAAAGCGCGCACCGCCATCGAATCTTTTGCATCTGACCCCGAAACCGCAAGACCGCGATCTATGCAGATGCGCGCGATGCCACTCATTCCTGCACCGCCGATACCTATAAAGTGAATGGGAGGCTGGAGGCTATTCATCGCACTCCACTGGATTGAAGGATAATTTTTGCAATCTCTTCAGCTGACGAATGACTCTCTCGATGAGGAAGCATTCCTCTCTGTGATAACTCATCTACCGCGCTAATCAGAAGGGCTGGGGTGAGTTTCTCATTCTCAATCATCTGCAGGTTGCCGCGATTTAGCAATTGTGCGGCGTTCTTACTTTGTTCACCATTGCCGATGGGCAACGGAACTAGAAGCGCTGGAATACCCGTGGCTGCAATCTCAGCACACGTTCCTGCACCGCTACGTGCAATCACGATATCTGCGGCGAGATAGGCTAAATCCATCTCAGAAATATAAGCGACGGGATGGTATCCAGCGCGCGTGTGGTGAGAGTTATTATTCTTTGCTGGGCCAGTTCCATGAAGTACTTGGAATCCGCGTTCGAGTAGTTCATCGAGCGCCTGCACTATTGTGGAATTGAGTTTTGCAGCGCCCAGAGAGCCACCAAAAATAAGAATAGTTTTCCGCTTTCTCTCCAAGTGAAAACTTTCTCGGGCATGTACTTGTGCTGATTCGCGTTCAGCGCTATTCATCGACCCAATTCTCCAAATTTCCTCGCGAATAGGAAGTCCAATTGCTCTGGAATCAGTCCACTCCGGAATGGCGAAATTAGTGAGGGTGATGGTGGCAAGAAATCTACCCAACCGATTGGCTAATCCAGGAACAGCATTTGCTTCATGGACGATCAATGGTTTTCTGACGATGAACGCAGCGATATATGCCGGCAGGGCTACATAACCACCAAAACCGATGACAACATCCACCTTTCGAGCCAATGGAATGGTGCGAATAATTGCCAGCAGAAGGCGCGGGATAAATGTCAGCGTTCGAATACCCAGACCTCGCGGAAAGTCGGTCTTAGGAACGATGTGGTAACTGGCTCCTTGCTCCTCAAGGATTTTTCGCTCAGCTCCTTGAGTAGTAGCTAAAAAATGCGTTGCGAGGTGCAATCCTGGGTTCGCAGCTAAGAGTCGCTTAAGTTCGGCCTCAACTGCTAGCGCAGGGAGCAGATGTCCAGCAGTCCCGCCACCAGCGAATAGCACTGAAATTTCTCTCTTCTGTTCGCTCATCGTTTGCGCCACTCAAGAATCTTTTGTCGTGAATCGAAAATTTCTTTCGCCTGCGGCTCGCGCCTTGCTACCCCAAGAATGAAAGCCAGTCCAACCATAGAAGTGATCAACGCAGAACCGCCGTAAGAAACAAGTGGCATTGGCAAACCCACCACTGGGAAAACGCCCGTGACTGAGCCGATATTGATTGATGCTTGCGCGATGATCCAAATGGTCACTCCAGCAACTGCATAACGTGAGAAAGGATCACGCGTAGTGATTGCGATTTTGATCCCAGCCCATGCAATCATGAAGAAAGCTAATAGAACTATCGTCGTACCTAGGAGGCCAATCTCCTCCCCAATCACCGCGAAGATAAAATCGGTATGGGCTTCTGGTCCAAGGTTGCCCCACTTCTGCCTGCTGCCACCGAGACCAACGCCAAAAATTCCACCAGTGGCCAACGCCATTCGTGAATGCGCTGGTTGCCAACCTAGGCCCAGATAGTTCGCCGCTGAAAAGGGATCTAAAAATGCGGTAAGTCGGCTAAGCAGCGCTGGACGCAACAAGGCAAGGGCAAGAATTGCGGAGAGACAGACTCCTCCGATGACCAGTAGGCGAGTAACTCGCTCGCCAGATACGAAGAGCATTCCCAGAAGAATCAACGCGAGCACCATGACCGTTCCGATATCTTTTCCAGCCAAAATTAAGAGGGAGATAAAACCAAAACCACATAACAGCGCGCCGGTGCCTTGGTTACGCAAAAACTCACCGCGCTCGACTCGAGCGAGGATAAATGCGCCCCAAACAATCAATGCCATTTTGGAGAATTCGCTGGGTTGAATGGTGATTGGACCAAGATGAATCCAGTTCCGGTTTCCATTTATCTCAAGTCCGATACCATCAACGAAGACCAGAGCTAACATGGCTACCGATGCGATAACCAACATCGGTGAAATTCTGCGCCAACCTTTAGTCGGCATTCGAAAGGCGATGTAGCCCATTGCTAATCCAGCCGTAAACCACATCAGCTGTCTGCCTACAATTGCAAATGAGGAACCAGAGTTAGCGTATGCCCTTACGCCGGAGGCTGAGAGCACCATGAGCAAGCCCATAAAGATGAGCACTCCCATGCCTGAGAGGAGAATGTAGAACGGTGCGGTGGGGTGAGTGAGTAACGATTTACGATTTTCCGTCACATTACTCACCAAGCAATTCTTGAACGGCCTCGGTAAAGAACTCTCCTCGTTGCGCATAGGACTGGAATTGATCCATCGAGGCACATGCTGGGGCGAGAAGCACAGTGTCTCCTGGCTCTGCCACCTTGCCGGCGGCAAGGACTGCATCACGCATCAACTGTCGCGAACGCTCTTCGCCATCGAGGGTTATATCTTCATCGACGAGAATAATTTTCGCCGAGGGTGCGTACTCCATGAGCGCAGATGCGATCAGATCACGATCAGTTCCAATCAACACAGCAGCTCGAATCTGGCTAGCTCTTCGCCGCACGAGGGTAGACATATCTGCCCCTTTGGCTAATCCCCCGGCAATCCAAACCACTGAGTCAAAGGCGGCTAACGATGCATTGGTCGCATGAGGGTTAGTTGCTTTGGAATCATTCACCCACTTCACACCATGTGAATTAGAGACTGCAATCATCTCGATTCGATGGTGCCCAGGAGTGAAGTTCCGTAATCCCTGCTGGATTGCATCGGCTGAAATATCGAAGACTCGTGCAAGACCTGCTGATGCAAGCGCATTCGAGACATTATGTGGCGCCGGTGGATTGATATCTGCCAGTTCGGCCAACTCCATCGCAGTACTTTGAGATCCAGTAAAGGCTCTATCAATGAGTAAATCCTCGACCAAACCTAATTGGCCGAATTGAGGAACTTGCAGGGTGAATGTAGTGACCTCGCGCTTAGCCAGTAGAGCGTTCAAGGAATCGTGGAGTTTAGGATCATCGGCATTGATGAGAGCGTGAGATGCACCATCGAAGATTTTCATTTTTGCGTCAAGGTAAGCTGAAAAGTTACCGTGCCAATCTAGATGGTCATCGTCGATATTCAATAAAGCCGCAGCATCAAGTTCTAGCGCAGAACTCCAATGCAATTGAAAAGATGAGAGCTCTACGATCAAGTACTCGTAAAATTCACTCCCGGTTACTATCTCAATTGCAGGAGTTCCTACATTGCCACAAGCAATCGCGGAGAGCCCGGCTGCTTTGAAAATTGCTTCAGTCATCCCCACGGTCGTTGTCTTGCCGTTGGTTCCAGTAATGCCAATCCATTTTCGTTTTTTTCGCTTTCCTGCTGCCTCGAGGAATTCCATTCGGTCATGGAGGAATGCGAATTCAATCTCCCCTACTACCCGAACTCCTTGAGTTTGCGCCTCAACTAAAAGCGGATGGTCAGGACGCCAGCCAGGAGAGGTAATCACTAGAGAGGGAAATTCTTCTGGACTCTTGAAGGTTACGTTGATTCCGATACTGGCTAGTTCACTGGCCAGCTCTCGATGACGTTGATCGTCGCGTTCCTCATATACGGTGACTTGATGGCCGAGTTTTTTAAGCGAGCGCGCGGTTGCTTCGCCAGTTACACCAAGACCGGCAACCAAAATCTTCGACATGTTAATAAAGGTGCCTAACCTGAGACCCACGCGCCATAAAACAGGCCTAAACCAGCAGCAACTAATATGCCAGCGATAATCCAAAATCGAATCACGATGGTCACCTCGCCCCAACCGAGTAACTCGAAATGATGTTGGAGGGGGGCCATGCGAAATATTCGTTTACCACCCGAGACTTTGAAATAAACGACTTGCAAGATCACTGAAAGTGTAATCACAGCAAATAAGCCGCCAAGGAGCACTAGCAATAACTGAGTTCGCAAAGTGATTGCTAGCCCAGCAAGCGCACCGCCTAGGGCAAGTGATCCCGTATCACCCATGAATATCTTTGCCGGACTTGCATTCCACCATAAGAAAGCAAAGCATGCGCCACTTAAAGCGGCGGCGAGAACTGCAAGATCGAGCGGATCACGAACTTCGTAACATTTGGGGCCAGCCGCGATTGCACAACTCTGTCCAAACTCCCAAACTCCGATAAGAATGAAGGCTCCAAAACTCATCACCGCCGCTCCGGTGGCTAAGCCATCTAAACCATCGGTTAGGTTTACGCCATTGCTCGTTGCAGTAATCATCAGGAAAACCCAGATAACAACTAGAACGACACCTAATTTAATGGAGGTATCGCGAACAGTAGAAAGGTTGAGCGATACTGGGGTTAATCCCCGCTCATCGGGGAAGTTAAGACCAGCCACAGCGAAGGCGATAGCTACAACGCTCTGGCCAAGCATTTTTGTTCGCGCACGTAAACCTAGTGAGCGCTGTTTGGATACTTTTAACCAATCATCAAGAAATCCGACAAAACCCAGACCCGTCATCAAACCGAGCACAAGTAAAGCCGAGACAGTGACGGCGCGCTGGGTGATTAAATGCGTGAGGAAATAACTGGCAATTACCGAAGCGATAATCACCGTGCCGCCCATTGTTGGGGTTCCTCGTTTTGTGTGGTGCGAGGTCGGGCCATCATCCCGAATAAATTGGCCATACCCACGTTTGACCAAAAGTTTGATGGCAGCAGGGGTTCCAAAAAATGCGAAAAGGAAAGCTAAGGCCCCGGCGGAAAGTATCCCTCGCATCGCTGCCCTACCTACCCATTCTCATCTTCTGGTGAGATCTCGCGCTCTAAGGATTCCTTAAGCATCTCACTTAATTTATCTAACCCTTCGGCACGTGAACCCTTGACTAGTATCACATCTCCCGAGCTAATTTCCTTGGAAATTACCAGTGCTTCCTCGAAGGAAGTTACATGTTGAACCAAATCTCCACCGCGATCCAGGTATTCCGGAGTACCGATTGAAATCACATGATCAATCTCTAGGTGAGCAGCGTGCGCGACAATTGCCTCATGATCAGCAGCAGAGCTCTCCCCTAGCTCATGCATTCGACCAATAAATGCCCAGGCGCGACCGCCACGCTCTTGGGCGAAATAGCGAAGTGTTTCTAGGGCAGCCTTCATGCTCTCGGGATTGGCATTGTATGAATCATTGATGAGCAAAATCGAACCCACCTCTGATAACTCCATCCGCCACTTACTCGCAATCTCGGCGGTAGAAAGCCCACTGGCAATTTTGTCTAACGGAATCTGAAATGCCGTTGCGATAGCTGCGGCAGCCAGTGCATTGGGTATCTGATGGCGACCGATAAGGCGAAGTGCTACTGGCTCGCGTCCGGCGCTGGTGACCAAATCAAAATGTGCACAGCCCTCGCGAATCTCCACATCAGCTGCTCGCACGTTACACATGGACTTCTCACCGAAGTACATGACTTTTGCTCCAGTAACTTTAGACATATTTGGAGTGAATTCATCATAAGTTCCAAGTATCGCTATCGAATCTGTAGATAAATTTGACACGATCTCAGATTTCGTCTGAGCAATCTTCTCTCGAGAACCAAACTCCCCGATGTGTGCACTCCCCACAACCAGGACCACTCCAACATTTGGTTGCGCCATCTTCACTAAGCGCGCTATATCCCCTACATGTCTGGCGCCCATCTCCAGAACGCAGAATTTTGTCGTCGCACTTGCCCGCAAGAGTGTTAATGGCACACCTAAGTCGTTATTGAATGATTGCTCTGGAGCAATCGTCTCGCCAACAAGTGCAAGAACATGCCGAGTAATATCTTTCGTCGTGGTCTTTCCTTGTGAGCCGGTTATACCGACCACCCTCATCTCAGGAAGTCTCCTGCGAACTTCCGCTGCTAGCTCGCTAATCGCAACCAAGACATCCGCTACGACAATGCATGGACCATCTATCGCACGAGTAGTTAGCGCTGTAGTCGCACCACCCGCAATAGCTTCTTGGGCAAAATCATGACCATCGACTTGTTCTCCCTTGAGCGCTAGAAATAAACCACCCGAGATTGGCTTTCGTGAATCGAAGAATGGCTCTCTGGTGATAAGCGCGGCGTGATCCCCATATGCGACACCACCAACTATTTCTGCAACTTCACCAACCGAGAGTGTAATCATCTGCCTTTACCTATTAATTCTCGCGCCACATCACGATCGTTAAAGGGATGAATTACCCCTTTAATCTCCTGACCCGATTCATGTCCCTTTCCAAGAATTAGAAGGACATCTCCTTTTATTGCCAACGCTAATCCACGTTCAATCGCCTTGCGCCGATCGATTTCTACCTCGACATTTGAAAATCTATCGGGACCCATCTCTGCAATGATTGCCTCTGCGGATTCGCCTCGGGGGTTATCACTCGTAAAAATCGCGAGATCACAACCTGTAGCTAATGCAGCCCCCATCAATGGTCGCTTACTTGAATCTCGATTACCGCCACAACCAAGAATGCCGATGACTCGCCCGGGGGTGTTTGCCTTAACTGCTGAAATCACTCGTTCGACTGCATCTGGAGAGTGTGCGTAATCGATAAGAACGCTCACTCCATCAGGATGATCGATTCGCTCTAGTCGACCGGGGGCGCCATTCGCATTTGATAAGGCATCTGCGGCAGCTAAAGGATCAATCCCACTATCTACTGCCAAGGCTATTGCCATCATGGCATTAGCTATGTTGTATTCGCCGACAAGTGGAGTACGCACATCCAGCAGCACTCCATTTGGCCCACGAACCGCAAACTGCATCCCTCCTGCTCCGTGCGGCATTCGCTCAATCAAATGCCAGCCCGCTTTTCGATTAGTGAGAGAGAGGTCTAGAGCTGGAATCGAAGCTTCGTGGTAGAGACGACGGCCCCACTCGGTATCAACATTGATAATGGCGCTCTCAGCAAACGAGAGAGTAAATAGTCTTTTCTTGGCTTTGAAATAACTCTCCATGTCACCATGAAAATCCAAATGATCCTGTGAGAGATTAGTGAATGCAACTGTGGCAAAGCGCGCACCATCCACTCGGTGGAGTGCTAAGGCGTGGCTCGAAACTTCCATTACTACATTTCTAATATGTCGTTCACTAAATGTTGCAAGCAGCGCCTGTAGATCTGGTGCTTCAAGGGTAGTACGCGTACTTGGATATCGATCGCCAGCGATTTTTACCTCAACGGTGCCCATCAACCCAGACTCCCGACGATTCTCACGCCAAATGTGATCTAGTAGATAGGAGACCGTTGTTTTTCCATTAGTTCCTGTGACTCCGTATAGACGCAAATCGTGTGAGGGAACTCCATAAAACCAGGATGCCAATGGTCCCAGCGCCCCGCGCACATCTCGAGCGGCAAGAATTGGAAGAGCATCGCTTTGATTGGAATGAGTCTTAATGGCAGATTCGTATCCGTTGTGATCAGTGAGAACCGCTACCGCACCAGCACGAATCACTTCGTCTAGAAAAGATATACCGTGTGTATGGATTCCTTGTAGGGCAACGAATAGATCACCAGCTCTGACCTCTTTCGAATTTAAGGTAAGCCCCCGAATCAAGGGATTATTGGCAGCATGAGATATTTCCAGAAAATCTGAGATTTGATTGAGGGTTCGCGAATATTCGTATTGCAAGAGATCTCGCATGCTCAACTCTTTTCTGATGCTGCTGCGGACTTTTCTTCCTCTTCTTTACGCAGCTTTTCCTGCTTGATGACTCCCGCTTTATCAAGCGGATATGCAACTAATTCATCTCCTGTAGGAGGAACGCGATAGTTCTTCAAAGCATAGGAGATTACTGATTTGAAAACTGGCCCACCTAGATAACCGCCCCAGTGGATGCCAACAGGATTTTGCACAGTGACGCTCATGACAAAACGTGGTTTATCTGCAGGTGCAAATCCAATGAACGATGCGGTGTAGCCGCGGTAACAACCGCACTTGCTGTCATAACGCTGAGCAGTTCCGGTCTTTCCAGCAACGCGGTAGCCAGGTATTGCAGCTTTCGTAGCCGTTCCACCCTCTTGCGTCACACTCTCGAGCATGGTGCTCAAATCTTTAGCAACTGGGGAGGAAATAACGCGCCGAGCCTCTGAACGAGTTGACGCCGTGTAGTGACCAGAGGCATCGCTCGTGCCCGCAACAAGTTTCGGAGTCACTCGTACTCCAGAATTCGCTATTGTCGCAAAAACGCTTGTCGCTTGGATTGTATTTACTGAATAACCTTGTCCAAATGAGACCGTTGGGAAAGTCGTTCGTGACCACTTCTCAACCGGATGCAAGATTCCGGCAGTTTCTGCTGGTAAGCCCAGGTCAATACCCTCGCCAATGCCAAATTTACGGAGGTAGGAATAAAGAGTATTTTCACTCATCCGTTCTGCAATTTTGATTGTTCCCACATTGCTGGATTTGGCGATGATTCCAGTTGCAGTCAATTTCCACACGGGATGTTTCTCATGATCTTTAAATGCTTTTCCAGCGCGCTTTAACTTATCGGGAGTTTTGAAGACAGTTGTTGGAGTGACCACTTTCTCCTCAAGTGCAGCTGCCATCGTCATGACTTTTCCAGTTGATCCTGGTTCGTAAACCTCTTGTACCGAAGGCACTTGTAATAACGAGGCTTTAGTTTGCGAGAAATTATTTGGGTCGAAACTAGGAGCAGTTGCTAGGGCAAGAATCTCACCTGTTTGTGGATCCATAATGACAGCGCTCACCGACGTTGCCTTGGTCTGTTTTGCCAAAGCATTGATGGCATCCTCAGCGGCCCACTGTAAATCTCGATCAATGGTCAAACGAACGGATTTGCCTGGCTGAGGTGGAATGAGCGTCTGGCGTGAGGAAGGAATTGATGGTCCACCGCCATTCTCATAATTAAAGATGCCATCTTTGCCTGCCAAGATGTGGTTAAGCGATGCCTCCATGCCCCCGCCGCCAACGCCAGCAGAATTCACAAAACCCAAAAGGGAGGCTGCAAGATACTTTTCTGGATAATCGCGTCGAAAACCTCGTTCGCTAAAGAATCCGCCAATTCGCTCGGAGAGTTTCCCTGCCTTATTTTCTTCTGCGATGGCGCTTTTAAGTTTGCTCCACTGTGCTGGAGTGATATCTCGCGCAACATAAACGAACTTACGTTTTCCGGTTAATCGTGATTCGATATATGAGGCGCTCTTACCGATGATTGGCGCGATGATTTCGGCTGCTCGCTCGGGTCGATTCACAAGCGTCTGATCTACTACCAAATCTAAGGATTCAACGCTTCGAGCTAAGACATTTCCATTGCGATCTGTAATTTCACCTCGAGGCGCCGGAAGGTGAGCCGTTCGCGTGAGTTCTCTGGTGGCGCGCTCGGCATAAGCTTTAGCGTTGACCGCTTGCACGTCAATCAAACGTACAAAGAAGGCCAAAAAGAGCACTCCCACGAGGAGTAGCGCCACTCGTAGCCGACCCTGAGCCAATCGAAGTGGGCTCATGGCTTCACACCATTCTTCTGCGTCACCTGCGGGCGTAGATCAAGAAATTCCGGAGTGCCACTGGGCACCATTCCTAATACTCGCGCGCGCTTAGCCAACATATGTGGTGAGGCATATCGCGCCACTTGCGCCGTAATTGCCTCTTCTTGATCGGCAATAGCCTGTGCTTGCGCTTTAAGACGATGAAGTTTGATTGAATCTTGATTTAGAGCCATATTCAAAGCCATCACCAAGAAGATGCTTGTAATCAAAGCGCCAAATACGAGTGAAACAAATGCTGTTGTCGTCACTGGCTTTCCATCATTAACCCGTAGCTCTTGCACTATTCGTAGCAGTGGCTCTGGAGTTCGTGCCGTTGGAAGGGATTTTGTTATGTTGAGCTTGCGAGCTGCCAATGCCATTACGCAGCCCTTCTCTCAATTGCTCGAATGCGCACCGACTGTGAGCGCGGATTTACCAAGATCTCTTCGTCGCTGGCGCTCTCGCTTGCTCGTGTGAGTAACTGGAATCGAGTGGGCATTGGTTCCACCGGTAATCCGTGCGGTACTTCGCTAGTGCTAACTTCAGCAAAAGCGCGCTTAACAATTCGATCTTCAAGAGAGTGATATGAAAGAACGACCATGCGGCCATTGATCGCCAACAACTCCAAGGCGGCTGGAATTGCTCGCTCAAGAACTTCCAATTCATTATTTACATAGATGCGCAACGCTTGGAAAGTGCGCTTAGCTGGGTTGCCACCGATACGACGAGTTGCCGCCGGGATGCTCTCCTTTACCAAATTCGCCAACGCAACGGTGGAAGAGAGTGGCGCACCTTTGCGCGCATCAATGATCTTCGCAGCAATCCGGCTTGCGAATTTCTCCTCGCCATATACGCGAAGAATTCGAGTCAGCTCCTCATGCGAGTACGTGTTTACGACATCACCAGCGCTGATTCCCTGCGATTGATCCATGCGCATATCAAGAGGTGCATCATGGGAGTAGGCAAAGCCGCGATCCGAAGAATCTAATTGCATCGAGGAGACGCCCAAATCGAAGAGAATTCCCTGAACGCTTTCAAGCCCCTGATGACGAGCTACTTCACCGATGTGATCATAAACAGCGTGCACCAAAGTCACGCGCTTGCCGAATCGAGCTAGACGTGCATTGGCCTTTTCCAGGGCGCTCTTATCGCGATCGATTCCGATTATTTGCAACGCGGCAAACTTCTCAAGTAGATACTCAGAATGTCCACCTAATCCGAGAGTGGCATCAATGAGAGCAG
The DNA here is from genome assembly GCA_964418325.1 of uncultured Bifidobacterium sp. Lineage (GTDB taxonomy): Bacteria > Actinomycetota > Actinomycetes > Nanopelagicales > Nanopelagicaceae > IMCC26077. The sequence continues at coordinate 7,068 of CAYQLC010000014.1, read as the reverse complement.
GTGCACTCCCTGAAAGAGCTGGAGTCAGCAACTCCACAGTGCGCTCGAGCGCAACCGGAATATGTTCGTTACTCATTCGCACCTTCCCCTCTCTTGCTGGTCTTGCTGGTCTTGCTGGTCTTGCCCTGACCTTTGGACACCGCCGCCGGACGGATCGATCGGCGCCGGGGAAGGGGCGTCGATACTCGGTGCGGCAGTGACCGAAAATCAGGGGCTAAAAAAGACCAGGGAAAACCTCCTCGGATACTTCGGCAAAACTCTTTTCACGATCTGCGAGGTAGCTCTCCCACGCTTGGAGATCCCAAATTTCCACACGAGTATTTGCGCCGATGACAACGCACTCTTTTTCAAGTCCGGCATAACTGCGCAATGAACCTGGAATGGTGACGCGACCTTGCTTATCTGGAATCTCATCGTGGGCGCCTGCGAACATCACACGCATGTAATCGCGAGCAGATTTTGCAGTTACCGGCGCTTGTCGCATTGATTCAGTGAGAGTTGCAAACTCTTGTGCTGGCCAGACATAAAGGCATCGCTCTTGCCCTTTGGTGATCACCAGACCTGCGGCGAGATCATCGCGGAATCTGGCGGGAAGAATGAGCCGCCCTTTTTCATCGAGGCGAGGCTCGTAGGTACCAAGAAACATGCGGTACTAGACCCCCTTCCCCAAGGTTGTAATCCCCCACTTTACTCCACTTAACCCCACAGTCAACCACCCTCCCCCCTCAATCTCCCCTCGCCTCCCCTGATTGCCCCTCGCCTCCCCATTGATTGCCCCACTCTTGCGCTGCTCTTTCAACGCTGGGAAAGGGTCTACCGTTAAGCAATGGCCACCCTTGATCCCCGGACCTTCCGTTCCCTCATGAGCGGGTGGATCACTGGAATCGCTATCGTCACGACAGAGGTCGAGGGAGAACGAGTCGGAATTGTCTGTAACTCACTCACCTCGGTCTCGCTGGAGCCCGTTCTGGTCTCGTGGTGTGTAGATAAGAAGATTGCCTCCTTCCCGCTCTGGAAAAAGGCCGCTCACTGGTCGGTGAATTTCGTCGATGCGAGCCAAGAAGAGCTCGTTCATCGATTCACTGCTCATGGAACTGATCGTTTTGCTGGATTGGCTGTAGTGGAGCCATCAAGTGAACATCCAGCGCTCGCTCTCGCTGATGCGAAAACATTCTTTACCGCGCGGACAACAGCTCAATATGAAGCTGGAGATCACATCATTATTGTTGGAGAAGTTCTCTCGTTTACCGATGGCATTGCACAGCCATTAACTTTCTTTAGAGGGAAGTTCCTTCCTGGGCCAACAGCCTAGGGATCTCTTCCATCACATCGGTCGCGACAAGTGGCGTTCGCTTTCTCATCGAAGCGTGGGCCGCTGCAGCAAATATCTCTACTGAGTGGGCAACTACCTCGGCTGCTTCACGCAGCAGAGTAGGGCGATGGGCGGCGATCATCGAGCCAATCAATCCGGCAAGTACATCGCCGGTGCCAGCAGTGGAGAGTTCGGTTCCTCCAACCTGGTCAATAAAGGAAATTCCTGCAGGCGTAGCAACAATGGAGTGGCGCCCCTTGAGCAGCACGATGGCATTGAGCTCCTGCGCAGCTTTGAGGGCGCAAGATTCTCGATTGCTGGGATCAAAACCCATCCGTGAGATCTCACCCTCGTGTGGGGTAAGAATCCATAGCTGATCATCGGGCGCTGGTTGTGAGATCAGAGCAAGAGCTCCACCATCGATAATCATGCGACTGATTCTCGGTATGAGAGCGATATTTGGTGAACCAGGTCCAATAACAATCGCATCGACCTGTTCTGACTCACATGAAGTGACAGGCACGACATCGGGATAAGCGCGCAAAACAAGTTCTGTTGGCAAATTTTCGCGCGAAAGATAACTGATATATCCAGCTCCTCCGCGCCGCGCTCCACCCACTGTTAAGACGGCAGCTCCGGGAAAACGAGTGGAGCCAGCATCAACTAATAAGCGACCAGAGGTGTATTTGTTTCCCTGCGGATTTCGTTGATGGAGATAAGAGCGAAACTTATTGTTGGTCGTCGCCAAACTGACGGCGCTCCCAGCGCTCTTCCAACATGCTGTTGAAGCGAGACCTGCGCTTCTCCCGCGGCGCTTTCATCCCCTGCATGGCCGAGCGTGAGGTGGTAATCAGTCGATAGACGCCAGCAAGTGCAATGATGAAACCAGCAACGCCTGCGATGACCACTTGCGAAACCAGACCCACAAAGAGGGTGATAAATCCAAGAGCGATGAGCGTCAGACTTAATAGCGGAGAGCGTTTGCTCTTCTTCTGCGACAAGGCTGAAACTAATTTTGGATCCTCTTGTGAAAGCGCAGCTTCCATTTCGGCAAGTAAGCGCTCTTCATGTTCAGATAGTGGCATCGTCTTTTCGCGCTCCCTTCAGTAACCGCGTACCAAAAATCTTAGCCCAGGTGGCCTCTTATGGCTCACTCTCGGTTGAGTCCGACTGGCTCTCAGTCTCTATGAGGCGGGCGGGCTTGAGCGCCCCGCCGCCAAAGCGCCGACGGGCCCTATCTAGGGCTTTGTCGACCTGGCGCCACCCCTTCTCTCGTGAACCAAGGGTGAGCTGCTCCACCAATCCAGACTCACTCTCAAGGTTCTCTAATCGAACTCCCACAAGCCGGACACGTGCACGAACCAAGCCCAGAGCACGGAATAAGCGTCGAACCTGTTCATAGATCTCTTGGGTGCTATCGGTGGGAAGGTCAATAGTCTTCGATCGTGTAATTGTGGTGAAATCACTAAATCGTATTTTTATGGAAATTGTTCGCGTGGCAAGTTCTTGGTCGCGCAATCGGTGGGCAACTCGCTCGGTCACCCGAAGTAGTTCGGCAAGCAACTCCTCGTTGTCATCGATATCTTGGGCAAAAGTCTCTTCAGCGCCAATGCTCTTATCGACCACGCTCTCTTCGACCCCTCGAAAATCACGACCCCAGGCCAACTCATACAAACTCACTCCCTGGCTCTCGCCCAATGCGCGAACAAGAGTATTTCGCGGCGTGCGCGCGATATCGCCGATGGTGTGCAGGCCCAGTTGCGTGAGCGCATCTGCCGTCTTTGGTCCAACTCCCCATAACTCCCGAACTGGTAGTGGGTGTAAGAAATCTAATACTCGATCGCTAGGAATCTCCAAAAGTCCATTGGGCTTACATCGCCCTGATGCGAGTTTTGCAATCAACTTAGTCGTTGAGATTCCCACCGAACAGGTAATTTTTAATTCTTCCTCGATGCGGGAACGGATTTTATTTCCGATTTCTCGCGCGCTTCCTATCAATTTCGTTGCACCAGAGACATCGAGAAAAGCTTCATCTAGGGAGAGTGGTTCGACCCTTGGTGAAAAATCGTGAAAGATTTTCATGACTTCCGCAGAGACTTCACCATAACGATGATGTCTATTGGGTAAGAAGATTGCGTGAGGTGCCAATCTGCGCGCCTGTGCAACCGGCATCGCTGCTCGAATGCCAAAGGTGCGCGCGAGATAATTTGCTGAGGTGACTACAGCGCGCGGACCCGCGCCGACAACTACTGCCTTCCCTTTAAGCGTGGGATCATCGGCCTCTTCAACTGAAGCGAAAAAGGCATCCATATCAACATGGAGGATGGTGCTCGGTTTACGCTCAGGGGTTACCTCAAGCACTGGCGTTCTTTTCTCGTGCCACATTAATAAGGGTATCCATCTGCGCTCTCACAACCGAGATATCGCCGCTCTCCCGCCAGAGCGAGTAGAGCTCTGCGAGATCCCATCCACAGTGAGCAAGGATGGAGACTCCGCGAGGACCGGTTCGGCGCAAAGTGCCATGCACTAAAAGGAGCTTCGAGTGATAGAGAACTCGTCCGGAGTGGAGCTGAGTATCCTCGAAGAAAGTTGCATCGCTACACCCAGTGCCATCATCGAGGGTAATGAAGATAACTCGACGACCAGAGCGAACTGGTGGGCTCTGGAGCGCGACTTTGACGCCGGCGACGAGAAGTGGGGTGCGTGAGCGATATCTAAGAAGATCGGTTGCGCGAACTACGCCAAGAGCAGTCAAGAAGTGATGGTAAAAAGCGATGAGATGATGGCTGACATCAAGGCCAAGAAGGGCAACTTCGTTTCGGACTTTCTCGCTCTCGGTCAATGCAGGTAATCCACTTGAGGTGAGCGAAGTATCGTGATCATCAAAGAGCAAAGCCATCTGATCAGAGGAGGGAGCGCTCCATCGATCTAGCTCTCGGTAATGCAGAAGAAGTTCTCGTCTATTGATATCAGGGTGGAGTTGATCGAATGCACCAAGGAGAATGAGGTTCTCGACAGTAGGTTTGGATACTCGAGCGCGATAGGTGAAGTCAGCGCAATCGATAAATGGACGACCGGAGATGATTTCGTGCATCTCGCTCTCGTTAATGCCAGAGATATCAGCAAGCGCTACTCGGATTCCATAATTACCACGTGCTTCTTCAACGAGGTAATCACTTCCTGATTTATTAATATCTAGTGGGAGCAAAAGCACTCCCATCTGTCGCGCCTCATCGAGAAGTAATCGCTTGGGATACATGCCAGGGTCATGAGTAAGTAAGCCGGCAATGAAATGTGCTGGGTAATGTGTCTTTAGCCATGCTGATTGATAGGTAGGTAGCGCAAAAGCGGCAGCATGTGCTTTGCAGAAACCGAAAGATGCAAAAGCGCGAAGGACATCATTGACCTCTTCGACGACGCTCATCGGATATCCGCGCTCGCACCCGCGATTGATAAACCAGGGATAAAACTCGACGCTTCGCTCAGGGTCGTTAAGGATGCGACGATACGACTCAGCCTCAGCGAGTGAGATTCCAGCGATAGTGGCGATAATCCGGATTACCTGTTCATGAAATACGACAACGCCTTCGGTCTCAGCGAGGATCTCATAGAGCGAGGGATGGATAAGGCGTGGTGCGCTCCATCCTTGCCTAGCTCGAAGGAAGGGGGTAATCATGTCGCTCTTCACTGGGCCGGGGCGAAAGAGTGAGATATCGATGATGAGATCGTTAAAGACTTCAGGAGCAAACTTACCGATTAACTCACGCTGCCCAGGGCTTTCAATCTGAAAGATACCGAGGGTCTTTGTCGAACGAATCAAAGTAAATGTCTTTGCATCATCGAGAGGAATCTCATCGAGTGGAATATCTTTCTTGTCGACTCGACGAATCTCGCTTAATGCATGTGCCATTGCTGATTGCATTCGCACTCCAAGAATGTCGAGTTTGAGAAGTCCGACGCTCTCGACATCATCCTTATCCCACTGTGACATCGGATAACCAGAGGCGCCCATCTGGCTAGGCATTCGATCAAGAAGTGCGCTATCGGCAAGTATTACCGCACAAGGGTGCATCGAAAGATGGCGCGGCAACTTATCAAGTTGCTGGGCAAGAGCAATTGCCTTTTCCATTGGCTTATTGATGGTGAGATGGCGCAGCTCTGGTAAATCGCGAAGCGCGTTAGCGATGTTCTTGGCTCGGATATGGGGCAGAGATTTTGCCAAGGTGTCGATCTCTTCATGAGGTAGCGCTAACGCTGCCCCGACATCACGAATTGCATGGCGAGCTCGATAGGTTTCAACCATAGCTACTGTCGTCGTTTGCGCAGGGCCGTGTGGCCACGAGGCTGCGGGGTTGTAACGGGTGAAGACTTGATTGTAAATCTCTAATCTCCGAGCAGATTCGACATCGATATCGATATCAGGCAAATCAGTGCGGAGCGTGGAACAGAATCGCTCCATGAGTAATCCGTGATCGAGTGGATCAACTCCAGAGATGCCAAGAAGATGGCAGATGAGCGAACCAGCGCCACTGCCGCGTGCAGCGACGCGAATACCAGAGCGGCGAGCGCTATCGACGATATCGGCAACGGCAAGGAAATATGCCTCATAGCCCAAAGAGTTAACAGTCTGAAGCTCTTGATGTAACCGCTCAGTGGCAACTTGCAACTTCTCACCGGAATATCGCGATGTTAATCGCACCTCACAGCGCACCTTCAGATGCTGCGCCATCTGGTTATACGAGGTAAGGCCAACAACCGCTGGTTCAGGGAGATGCACTCCCCCTAAGCCGATATCTCGTGTTGGTGAGAGCGCGCATCGCTGCGCCCACTCATCTGTGGTGGCGAGTAATTGATATTCATTCTTCTCGCTAGCGCTTGCTGCTATCTCTTTAGCAATCTGAAACATCTCTTCGCTACTTTTTAGGTAGGCCTGGTTGGTTTTATTTTCGATATGGCGTTGTGAAAGTGGGACAAGTTTGCGGATTGCATCAAGCACATCGGCTACTGGCGCATCGCTAGCGTGAAGCATCCGGACGTTGTTACTCAGGATGACCGGAGATTTCATCATTCGGGCAAAGAGAACCATCTTGCCAGCGTTATGTGTTGACCACTTATCTACCCCTGGAACTCGATGTGAGACCGCTTCGATAGTAATCAAGTCACGTGGGAAATATTCGCTCCATTCATTCAGCGCTTGCTCTGCTAAGTCGGCGCGATTGGCTGTGATGTGTCGACCGACATCGGAATCAGGGCCAAGTAAGAGAATCAACCCTTTGCCATAACGAGAGAGATTCTCGCGGGTAAGTAACCCCTCTTCAGTGGCAGAGATGAGTCGGATTAAATTTCGCCATCCTGCCGGAGTAGCAAGAAGAGTGGCGCGTGGATATTTTCGCTCTACCTGCGCACCGCCCTTTGCTGGCGTTGTTTGAGGTGAGCGGATGATCACTGGTGGCGCGATGAGAAAATCGCTACCAAGAATCGGTGCGATATTTGCTTTACTGCAGGCTTGCGTAAAACGAATTGCACCAGCAAGTCCACCAAGCTCTGCGCGATCGGTGAGAGCAAGGGCTGGCATCTGAAGTTCGTGTGCGCGAGCAACAAGCGCCTCCGGAAGAGCGGTTCCATATTTAAAGGAGTACCCGCTGGCACAGTGAAGGTGGGTAAAGTGCAGGCGCGGCATTAGCGGTACCCCTCCAGTCATAGCTACTTATTCGAACAAATGTTCGAATAAGTACCCTAGCGAGCGCCACAGACAA
>CAYQLC010000013.1:35912-49239 GCA_964418325.1 uncultured Bifidobacterium sp. | reverse complement strand
GTTATCGGGGTCGGTGTAATTCCGAACCGGCAGTTAAAGTCTGCGACCCGCACACAGCCAGTGGGCGGTGGACTCAGTGAAATTCTGAGACCGACGGTTAAAGTCCGGATGAGAGATAACGAATGTAGTGAACGCTGCTTGTATTTTTGAATTGGCGTTCGCTCTAGTTTTCTTTTTCGCACCCCGAAAACGCTTGCCGTTTAAGCCAGGGGGTGCACAGTGAAATCCACTAACAAGGTCTTCGACGACCTTGCTCTGCTCGCACGCGACGCAGCGGGCTGGTGCGTTCATAACCCCAATGTGGCAGCGGCTATTTACGATGCGAATGATCAATTTGTTGCTTCGGGAACACATAGAAAGAAGCTCTCTAACGATCATGCTGAAATAGTTGCCCTAAACGCAGCAGGAGTGAAAGCCCAAGGTGGCACCATGTATGTGTCGCTTGAACCTTGCAATCACAGCGGAGTGACTGGTCCATGTACTGAGGCCATCAAAACTAGTGGTATCAAGAAAGTTGTCTATGCCGTATCTGATCCAAACCCAATAGCAAGCGGTGGATCTCAAGCGCTTCGTGACGCTGGCATTGAGGTCATTTACGAACGCAGCGAAGTTTTAGAGTTTGAACAACGCGGTTGGTTACACCGCATCTCTAACGGTAGACCGCTCATTACTGCAAAAGTCGCTATAACCCTCGATGGCTACATTGCTGCATTTGATGGTACATCTCGATGGATTACTAGTGAAGAGTCACGACAAGACGTTCAGCAGTTACGTGCTCAAATGGGCGCAATCATCACTAGTACAGAAACATTCTTGACTGACCAACCTTCATTACTACCACGATTAGAGGGTGCACCAACTCCACATCGAATTGTGATGGGGAACCGGTCTGTGCAAGCTCCAGGGTTCACCCATATTGCATCACGCGATGTCAACGAGTTGCTCACACTCCTCAACAAAGAGGGGATTAATCACGCACTTATAGAGGCAGGTGGAGTTTTCCTTTCTGCACTAATGCGGGCTGATCTCATTGATGAATTAGTGATTTATCAAGCGCCAAAGCTTCTAGGTAGTGGCAAGAGATGGATCGAAAATCTTGGGATTAACTCACTCGCTGAGGCTATGGAGTGGGAGCATCTTGGAACTTATCAAATTGGCCCTGATGTGAAAACTCACTACAGACGGGCGGGTAAGTGATGTTTACCGGATTAATTCAGGAGCTTGGAAGAGTAACCGATATCAACCGAAGTGAAACCTCGGCGGTGATAACTATCCATGCTCCGCGAAGTGCGCCCAATATTTCGAAAGGCGATTCAATTGCTATCAATGGCGTTTGTTTGACTGCAATCGAGATAGTGAACGAAAGTTTTGTCGCGGATGTGATGGTACAAACTTTGCGAATGACAAATCTAGGAGATTTAACAGAAGGCTCACCAGTGAATGTAGAACTTTCAGCCCGGTTAGATTCATTGATGGGTGGCCACATAGTGCAGGGCCACGTGGATGGAATTGGCGAAGTGATCGAACGCTCCCCTGGTGAAAAGTGGGAGAAATTTGTCGTCAGAATTCCCAAGCACCTTACCTCTTTTATAGTCAATCAGGGGTCCATTGCCCTTGATGGAGTTTCACTAACTGTTGGAGAAATTAATGACAGCACCAGCGCTGTAACTGTCTGGCTAATTCCCGAAACTCTAGCGAAGACCAATCTTTCACATAAAAGAATTGGTGACAGTATCAACATTGAAGTAGATGTCCTTGCGAAATATGTACAACGACTTTTAGGTAAGGCGGTGAGCGGTGGATAAGAAGGCAAATTTGCTACTAGCTCTCGAGCACTACCGTTCCGGTGGCCTACTTATCGTGACTGATGATGAATCACGGGAGAATGAAGGTGATTTAATCGTGCGGGCAGATCTGATTACTCCTGAGCAGACTGCATTTATGGTCCGTCACACCACGGGTATTCTCTGCGTAGCCATGACTGAATCGAGCGCTCGCTATCTGGATTTGCCGCGAATGCTTGAACGAAATGAAGATCAACGTGCAACTGCCTTTACCGTGTCGGTCGATTTGAGAGAGGGCATAACTACAGGCGTTAGTGCGCTTGAACGGACCCAAACAATTCATGCCTTAGCCGACGAGAGTTCAACCCCGAAAACCTTTGCTAGACCAGGTCATATTTTCCCTTTGATTGCGCACCGAGATTTACTTGAAGGGCGAAAGGGTCACACTGAAGCCGGTGTCGTGCTTTCACTACTCACGAAAGCTCCAGCCTTCGCAGTCTTGGCCGAGCTCGTTAATGATGATGGCACTATGACTCGTGGCCGTGAATTAAGAGAGTTCGCAGAAGCACATCGTATCCCCATGATTTCAGTGGAAGAGTTGGTCGAACATACGCGCGAAGATGGTGTGAAAGCCCCTGCGGAGAACCCAGTAATTAGTTGGACAGAACTTCCAGCACATGATGGGAACTGGCAGATTGCGACATTTGACGCGCTAAAGTATCGCGAGCATGTAATTCTAAAATATGGATCTGGAATAAACCCGAAGATTCGAATTCATTCGGAGTGTTTTACCGGAGATGTTCTAGGTTCTCAGCGCTGTGACTGTGGCGAGCAATTAGAAATTTCACGCAGAATAATCAAGGAACATGGAAGTGGTTATCTTGTTTATCTTCGCGACCACGAAGGTCGAGCAATCGGTCTAGATAAGAAGCTACAGGCTTATCAATTGCAAGATAAGGGACTTGATACAGTCGAAGCTAATCTCTCTCTTGGCTTGCCCATTGATGGTCGGGAATGGGCGGATGCAATCGACATCTTGAAGGCTCTAGAAGTACACGATTTTACTTTACTGACGAATAACCCCGAGAAAGCAGCTCATTTAATCGAAGCGGGTTTCTCAGTCGAGATCGAACCGATAGAAGTGACAATCAACGCTGCAAACAAACGTTATCTGCAAACTAAAGCGGAACGTCTTGGACACTTACGAAAGGTCGAATAATGGCTGGTGCATCTCCGCAACTATCAATCCCCAAACTTCCGGAGGCAAAAGTTGCCATCATTTCCGCTTCTTGGCATGCGGAAATTTGTGGGCAATTGGTCGCGGGTGCTCGTAAGGCTTGTAAGCAAGCAGAAATTGTGAACATTTTTGAGTCTTATGTGCCTGGATCTTTCGAGCTTCCGCTTGCGGCTCAGCGCGCCTTTGAAGAGGGTTTTGATGCGGTGGTAGTCCTTGGATTAGTACTTCGTGGTGAGACACCTCATTTTGATTATGTATGTCAGGGTGTCACTCAAGGGGTGATGGAGGTGCAACTGAAATTCTCTAAACCAATCGGCTTTGGAGTATTGATGTGCGATAACTTAGAACAAGCTCATGCTCGATCTGGAGCTCCTGGAAGCAAAGAAGATAAAGGATATGACGCGGCACTTGCAGCGCTTTCACTTGTAGCGGGCACACGGGGGATTACCCGCTAGGTATTAGTGTATTGCGATCTTATGCATTTTTGGTCGCTCAATCATTTCACCTTTGAGGTTTATGCGAAGGATTCCATCTTTGAATTCTGCGCTATTCACCTCAAGATGATCAGCTAGCGCAAATGATTGACGGAAGTGTCGAGAGGCGATTCCTTTATATATGTAATCGATATCTGAAGACTCGTTCTTAAATCCTTTGTTACCTTCAATGATTATCTGATTGTCAGATACTTCAACTTCGAGATCTTGACGATCAAAACCTGCAACAGCTACTTCGATCTCATACTCGTTGTTTTTGATCTTCTTGATGTTGTATGGGGGATAGGCCGGAAGTCCTCGAGAGAATGAATCTTGTAGGTCTTCCAGCATGTCCCACTCTTTTTCGAATCCAACTGACCATGACTTCATGTCGGGGAAGAAACTAGCGAGACTAGGCCAGACCATTCTGGATGAGTCTCGCTTCTCAAGCGCTTTAGACATAATTTCTCCTTGATTGTTCGACGGATAGATGATCGTTGGCCTCTACCATTGATAGAGACCAACGACCTTCGGGCGAGCCACCCACAAAGCCGGATGTGGCTTGATCTTCACCCCTCTTAGCCTGCAATTCATACAAACCAAGTGACCTACCCGTTAACTCGAGCGAGCAGCTCTCGAACGTTAACTTTCGGTCTTACTCCAAGTTAGGTGGGAGTTCCCCACCACTTTGCTCTTTGGAGTCCTGACTTCCCCCAGTGATTTAGTTTTACCTAAATCACCGAAGTGATCTGGGTGACTCAAGTAGAAATTTATATTGTTTCTCTAGAAAGAGAAGCGATTTTCGCTCAAGTATCAATCACACCAATCTCAATTTATTTTCACTTCCTGTCAATGCGCAGTTAAAGTGATTAGTTAGTGAGGTAGTAGACTGTGCTTATGACCACGTATCGCGTTGCAATAGTGGGTGCTGGGCCTGCCGGGTATTTCACAGCGCAAGCACTGAATAATTCATGCGATAACGAGCGCACTTTTCTTATTGATATGTTCGATCGTTTACCAACACCTTGGGGATTAGTGCGCAGTGGTGTTGCACCAGATCATCCAAAAATTAGAACGGTAACGAAAGTTTTTGAAAAGATAGCTGCAGAACCAAATTATCGTTTTTTTGGGAATGTCGAACTCGGTCGTGATATTCATATTTCGGATTTAGAGAAACTTTACGATGTTGTTGTGCTTGCAACTGGAACGTCTCTAGGTAAGAAATTGGGAATTCCAGGAGAGGATCTCCCTGGTGTAATTTCTGCAGCAGATTTTGTGCCTTGGTACAACGGACATCCGGATTATGTGAATGTTAATCCACCATTAACTGGAAGATATGCCATTGTTATTGGGGCCGGAAATGTCGCCATGGATTGCGGGCGAATGTTGGCCCTTGTTCCCCATGAATTATCGTCAACGGATATTGCAGATCATGCCCTCGAAGTCTTTCATCAGAGTGAAATAAGAGATGTGACAATTATCGGGCGGCGCGGTCCGGAGCATGCTGCTTTCACCTCACCAGAGTTACGTGAGTTGCCTAAACTCACCGAAACAGATGTCTTTATCCAATCAGAGCAAATCAATGCGGCAATTACCCGAGTGAGTTCCCGGATGGAGAATGAAAAAGATCTTCGTTCTAATTTAGAGGCGATGCGAGAGATCTCAGCTGCTGAACATCGTGGTAATGAACGAAAACTCTCCTTAGCATTCTTACTCACTCCGTTAGAGGTGCTTGGAAATAACCACGTTGAGCGGGTCAAGTTTGCTATCAATAAAGTGGTGGACGATAAAGTAGTTGCGACTGATGACGTTATTGAATTGCCCTGCGATTTGTTGATAACTGCAATTGGTTATCAAGCTCTTGATATTCCCGGGGTGGCTAATGAACGGGGCCGGGTTGCCAATGAGAATGGCAAGGTCCGCGAAGGTGTCTATGTCGTAGGTTGGGCAAAGCGCGGGCCCTCAGGGGTCATTGGCACCAACAAAAGTGATTCCAGCGAGGTTGTAAAGAGAATCATTTCTGAATTACCGGCAACTCCCAAGGGAACGGGCGAAATATCGGAACATTTAAATGACGAAAAAATCGTCTCGCATAGCGGCTGGAGCGCAATAAACTCGCTTGAACTTTCTGCTGGCGAGGCGGTCGGTCGACCTCGTCGCAAGGTTGTTTCCTGGTCGGAACTACTGAGTTTGGGAGGGGCCAAGGGCACCTAGTAGGCTCTGCAACGCTCCAATAAGTAAGAATGCGCCCGTAGCTCAACGGATAGAGCATCTGACTACGGATCAGAAGGTTAGGGGTTCGAATCCCTTCGGGCGCGCAATATATGCAGATGTTAAATTTATGAATCAAGAAGAACTTAGCCAGTAGCTCTTGATGAAGGAGATTCAAGTGGCCAAAAACGTATGTCCTAAATGCGGAAGTGAGAGAAGTCTCGAGAGCCTAAAGTGTTCACGATGTGGGTATACGCCAAAGTTGCATAAAGCGCTTTCAGGCACTGAAACCGAGGGAACCACCAGCGTAAGTAACATTAGCGAACCTGACTTAACTGAGTGGGAGAGAAATTTCGGCGGATATTCAGGTTATACGGAAGAGAGCATGCGCGAGGTTCGCCGTCAATTTCGTCGCCAAAGACTGCGAAGACCATTGATGATCATAATAGCTCTCGGAATTTTACTTGGAGTATCAACTCTCTATATATTGATTTAAAGAACTCGCGTACATTTAGTGAGTTCTTTGAGAGCAATTCATGATGGCTAACCGCCTAACTTCGTTCTATGAGTACCTTCGCAGTAGCTTGTATGGGATTGACTAAAGATTACGGTTCAAATAATGGTCTCTTTGATTGTAATTTGACTATCAATCATGGCGAGATTTTCGGTCTAATAGGGCCTAATGGCGCTGGTAAAAGCACGTTGATTAAACTTTTGATGGATTTAATCAAGCCTACATCTGGAAGTGCACAGATATTTAGTAAAGATACTCAGATTGATTCACTTGAATTAAAGAGAATGATTGGTTATTTGCCAGGAGAATTAATGCAATTTCCTGGAGTCACAGTCGAGTACATTCTTACGCTTTTACTTAACCTTCGTGGGATTGATGACAAAAGTCCTATGTACAAAATTAGTGAAAGTCTACAATTAGACATTACGCGGAGATTTCAAGATTTATCGCATGGCAATAAACAGAAAGTTGGCCTCGTGCAAGCTTTTATGCACAATCCGAGAATTCTGATCTTAGATGAACCAACTCTTGGTCTGGATCCCGTCATTCAGCGCGAGTTGCAACGAATGATTGAAGATTACGTAGCTAACGGAAATACGGTAATTCTCTCCTCACACGTTTTAAGTGAGGTTGAATCAATTTGCCATCGTATTAGTCTAATAAATGAAGGAAGAATTGTTAGGATGGGTACACTCGATGAGCTTCGGAGTACACGCATTCATAAGGTGATAGCTCTGATCAAAGGGAAAGTTCCACACAAAGATGAGTTAGCGCGGAACCATGCGGAAAACATCAATATTGATGGCGAACTTTTAAGCTTTCAAATTCGTGGTTCATTCGATTCAGTTCTCAAAACTCTTGCTGATTACCAAGTTGTGGAATTCGATAGTCGCGAACTCTCACTGGAGGAGGTGTTCTTCTCTGAGGTTATCGGTCAGGGATAAGAACATTGCCCTAATTCTTAGTTCGCTGCGGGAGAAGCGAGGAACCATAGTTGCATGGACTATTGGTGGCGCTCTCGCTATGTATTTCGAAGCTCTAGCAATCGCAGTAGAGTTACGCGACTTTCCTGGCGGCGCAGAGGTTTTGGCGCAATCGATCTACCCAACCATCGAAGGAATGCGAATCATCAGATGGCCGGCTGATCGCCTTGATACTTTGGGCGGATATCTTGCATATCACAATGTCGTGCTTTTCAATTTCTTTTTGGCGATATTTGCCGCTGTTCAAGGCGCACGACTTTTTCGACACCTTGAAGAAAAGAAAGGTGCAGAGTTCTACCTTGCAACTGGGCTATCTCGGACTCGGATCATAACTTTGCGTTCGACTGCTTACCTCATCTCACAGTTGATTATCTCCTTGGGTCTTGGAGTAGGTACTGCTATCGCAATGGCTAGTTCCGATTCAGCAAACACGAGCGGATCGATAGTCACCCTGCTAGCTGGAGGTATATGCATCTTTCCCTTCTTTGGTCTTGGATTGTTGATTTCGCAATTCTCAATTTCCGCACGTACTGCGGCTGGCGTCACTTCGGTCTTTGTCACCGTAATTTATGTTTTAGATAACATCAGCGGGAAATACAGTTGGTTAGAGTGGTTCACGTACTTCTCACCATTTCACTATGCGAATCTCACCAGGCCGCTAATTCCGGGATTTGGTTCTGATTATTTTTCCTGGGCCTTTATGTTGCTCGTTGGTGGGCTTTTCATTTCAGTAGCTGTCAACTTATTCGAGCGACGAGATGTCGATGCCGTTTTCGTGACTAGGTTCCACAGGGCGAAAAAAGGCAAAAGATTCACCAAGGTTATCCCAAAGAATATTGTTGGAGATATTCTTTGGCGGCAACGCTATGGATTGGCAGCGTGGATCGTCACAACGACAGCCTTTATAGCTGTATTCATATCGATGATGAGTGGGGTCATTGATATCTGGCGTGAGTTTTCTTTTCTAGAGCAATTTACGTCAAGTGGTTTCGGTTCCACTCCTGAAGAGCAGTATCTTGCAATGGTCTTTGAAATACTTCCTCCCTTTTTAGCGGCATTCGTCATTTTTCAAAGTTCGAGGTGGACAAATGACCTTGTTGAGGGTCGAGTACAACTTTTTCTCTCAACTCCACTTTCATGGAGTGGGCTGATTTTGCGTCGTGTTTTAGCAACGGCTATTGGTGCTGAGTTAATACTCATATCGTCGGTGTCTGCAGTTGTTACTGGCGGCTATATTCAAGATATTGCGGTTAGCGCTAGCGGGATACTCCGTGTTCTTACAATGCTTTCGCTTTTTATAATTGCCTTCACTGCAATTAACGCACTGCTTGTTGCAGTTCTTCGTGGAAAGAATGCAACACAGATAGTCTCCATATATGTCGGTGCGGCTTGGCTTGTTGGATTCATGGCCCCATATCTAAGCTGGCCCAACTGGGTAGTTCGACTATCCATCTTTGACGCATTTGGGCATCCCTATGTTGATTTCCCAGGTTCAATAAGTTTTCTTATCATCGCCTTGATGATTGTTCTTGGAGCGGCTGCCACACTGGAGATAGCCAAGCGCTCCGCGAAAGTGCTTTAGGAACTTGCAGCGGGTTCGGGCTATTATTCGGGTGATACGTCTAACGCGTAGCCAGCGCCCGTAGCTCAACGGATAGAGCATCTGACTTCGGATCAGAGGGTTGGGGGTTCGAGTCCCTTCGGGCGCACATTGGAGAGGTACTCAGGCAAATAATTTGATGAGTTCGCTTACCTTGTGGCCAGACTCTGCAGCATGGCGAAATGGCCGTTGACCATTAACTGAGTAGATGTTCCGGCGACCATCCTTTATTTTCTTGATGTATCCCGCGTGCTCAAGGTCTGTGACAATTGCTTGTGCTCGTCTTTCAGTTAACTCCGCAGCTTCAGCCAAATCACGAATTCGAATTTCCGGTTCTTTAGCAATCAGCAACAAGATTCGCCCGTGATTAGTTAATAATGTCCATGCGCCTTCATCATCTTTGCGCACTTTAGTTCTCTCCCTGTGCTTTGGTGAAGCCGTCTTTGCCATCGAGTTGCTCCAGTTTTTCGACATGCATCCACCGATATACACGCCCTATGCGACCAAGAATATCCAGAACAGATTCCGGCGTCCATATCGAGAAATCTTGGATAGTAAATCGGCATCGATAGTGATCTACGCACGAGGGCATTGCGCCTGTCGCAGGCCAGACTTGGGTGCCTCGATTTGAAATCATCTTAAGTGCGTACGGCGTGCCCTCAGTTAGTCGATTGAGCTTCTCTCCTACCACGCTAGGCACTTCATCAGATTCGATGAATACATCTACTCCGATTTTCTTGCGGGAACCAGGATGGGTGTCGCTCTCCTTAAGTGTTATCTGCTCCAGTTGCATTCGCTCTTGAACTCTAGAATTGACAGAAGATTGAGTTCCTATTCTGGTCTTGATGCTTTCAACAAAAACTTTTGTATCTACGCCAACTGATGTCTTTATATCTGATGTGTGGATCCCATCTTCCAGCGTTTTGAACAATGCCTGTTCCAACAAACGTGCTGGAGCAAATTGGCCAATATGACGCAGCAGCATGACAGACGAGAGAATCATCGCTGTCGGATTAGCAAGATTTTTGCCAACAATATCTGGGGCCGTTCCATGAACGGGTTCAAACATTGCTACGTCATAACCCAAATTCGCCGAAGGAGCAAAACCTAGACCTCCAACTAATCCACTTGCTAAGTCACTAATGATGTCACCATTCATATTACTTGTGAGAATGACTTCGAATTGCTCCGGCTTCATGACCAATTGATGAGCACAATTATCAATCAACATGTGACTTGCTTGAATTTCTGGGTATTTCTTCGACGCTTCCTCAAATTCGTGCTTGAACATTCCCTCGGTTAATTTCATAATATTGGCTTTGGTTGAGACTGTGACTGACTTGTAACCTGCAGACTTTGCGTAAGCAAAGGCGGCATGGCTAATACGTTGACATCCGAGTTTGGACATAATTTTTAAGCACTGCGCCACGCTTGGAGTTTGCATATGTTCAATTCCAGCGTACAGATCTTCAACATTCTCCCGAACAATTACAAGATCAATCCCTCGTCCGGCAAACGGCGTAGGCACTCCAGGAATTTCTCGCGCTGGCCGAATGTTGGCAAAAGTCTCAAAGAATTTTCGTAGCGTTACATTTGCGCTTTTACCACCATGTCCAATCGGAGTAGCTAGGGGACCCTTGAGGACCAGCGCTGTTCTGGATATCGAGTCAATGGTTTCACTGGGAACACCACTTGCAACACCACGGGAAAAGACCTTTTCACCTGCTTCAGCAAATTCGGGCGCAATCTGAGCCCCAGCCTCTTCCATTAATCCGATGGTGGCGGCCATCACTTCTGGACCGATGCCATCCCCAGGAATGACAGTTAATGGAACAGGTGCGTTAGTTTGTAGCGTCATAAGTACATTATTACCTGAAATATATTTCCGGTCAAATTTAACCTATGGATTACACCGGTCACATAAAGCAGGGTCTGCCACCTGCAGGTTTAGTGCCTTGTACTGGGTATATGGGCATTTAGGGCAGGTATACAACTCCGTTCGGGCTACTTTTCGAACCTCTTGCCCGCAGATCTCGCAGGGCAGGCCGTACTCAAAACCGGTTACCGACCAGCCCGGATTGGAACACTCTGGACATGACGAGTTGAGGGCGGCGATCAATTTATTCCCACATTCTTTGATTATCTGCTGTCGACTAGGAGAGAGCTGGGCTCTGCAATCTGTTTCTATAGATAATTCTTGATGCTTTGCGAGACCTTGGGTAACTACTAATTCCAACTCTTCTGCCGACGAAATGCCTTTGCGCACAAATGCGTAATTTGAAGTTTTTACAATTACCGAATGTCTGGGTAAATCAAAAAATTCCTGTAAATCATCAATATTTGTATTTCTATTAACTGATTTCTGGCGAGCAAATATTTCAAAACTTTTATGAGAAACAACCAGTTGATAGTCAAGCTCTTTGTCTATCCAGGCCAATGTTTCAATATCTGAATTTAAAAATGGAACCGCAGAATCGCTTCCAATGCTCCCTTCAGAACCCAACCCAATTGAAACGCCACCTAGCTCTATCGCAAGTTGAGCTTTCTTGATGGCTGTATCTTGCTGCGAGAGTGAACGGGAAATTTCACCGCTAAATGTGCCAAGTTCATCAGTGTCGTATTCAACAGCAACCAAGTCAAAATCAAGCGGTAAGAGCAGATCCTTTAAAAGCAACTCTTTTCCATGCTTGGTTGTGAGCCCTACTTTTCGCACTTTTTCCCACCCGGTATCAGACATACACGCACATCTCCTAGTGAATCGTAGGCGAGCGGCTAGACTCTCACCACTGGACATGTGAGAGCGAGTAAAAATTGAGTAATTCGCTGGATATCGCCTGGAGCAATCTGACTTCAGTTTCGGTCTTAGTTTTTGCTCTTGGTTTCCTAGCCGCTCGATTCAAGAGTGATATTCGGATACCAGACGCGGTCTATCAAGTGATATCCGTGTATTTACTCTTTGGAATTGGCTTAAAAGGAGGGGTATCGCTCAGTAGTTCGAACATCAACAGCATCGTGCGCCCATTAATTGTCACTTTATTGCTTGGATGTTTGATTCCAGTTCTCGCGTTCGCGGCCCTTTCGCGTGTTAAGAGACTCTCAGAAATAAATCGTGGCGCTATTGCTGCGCACTACGGGTCAACTTCTCTTGTGACTTTCACAGCAGCCTTAGTCTTACTGGAAAATTTGAATAAATCATATGAAGGTTTTGTAACAACTTTGCTTGCAGCCATGGAAATTCCTGGAATTGTCATCGGTATTTTTCTAGCAACACGTCATATCAACCGAAAAGTTGCATGGTCAACTTCGTTACGCGAAATAATATTTGGTAAAACTATTATCCTCCTAATAGGCGGATTGGTAGTCGGTGCCATCTCAGGATCTGCCGGTTACAATAAAGTGACTCCATTTTTCGTTGATTTGCTACCCGGAGTACTCGCGCTATTTCTGATGCATCTCGGTTACCTTGCGGGGTCACAGATCAAAGCTCTCAAAGAAGTTGGTGTTGGATTATTTATCTTTGCAATTCTCTTTCCGCTGGTTGCGGGGAGCATTGGCGTGTTTGGTGGCGCCTTGGCTGGGCTGTCAGTTGGTGGCGCCATGGTTCTTGGAGTTTTGTGTGCAAGTGCCTCTTATATCGCTGCGCCGGCAGCAGTACAGGTCGCATTGCCTGAGGCGAACCCATCTCTCTCTATCACAGCGAGTTTAGGCGTTACCTTTCCCTTCAATTTGATAGTGGGAATCCCATTCTTGTATTTCATCGCATCAAAAATCGTTGGCTGAATTAATGGTCACCAAATCGGGAGATCGCGAGGCACACTTCCCTGCTATTGAAAAGAAATACGGTGAGAAAATCTCGTATTGGATTACCCAACTCAAGAAATTAGGCGATGCTAAGTACCCTGAACAAATAGCGCATTTGCGCGAGAATTATGGATTTTCCCAAGCTCACGCGAATGCAGTAGTGATGTACGTTCGGGGGTCTAAAAGTTCGAAACGATTTGAAAAGCCAAAGGATTACTTCGACTCTCTTGACGCAGTGGCGGCAAAGACTGCCAAAAAAATATTCAAGGAAATCAGGGTTAAATACCCACATCTAGAATTAGTTGTCGCGTGGAATCAGCCTATGCTTCGTGCAGAAAAGAGATATGTCTTCGGACTTTCGGTCGCTAAAAAGCATATTTTATTGGCTCCATGGAGTGTCGAAGTTCTAGATAGATTTCGACCGCGACTACAAGAGTTCGTCGTCAATAGAAAAACATTTGCGGTGCCACTTGATTGGAAAGTGGACAGTTCTTTACTTCAAGCTATGGTCAAAGCGACGCTAGCCGAATACAAGTAACTCCCGCAGCTAGACTTGGTATTTGACTCCAATTTTTGCTGGTACACTTATCCCGTTAAACCAGAAATCCAGTAATTACACTTGGTAATTACCTTGCGAGTCTTAATCTCTAATATCCATCGAGACACGCATCATGTTTCGATGGGAAATGTATATGTCATTTAAAAATCTTGGTGTTCACGCTGC
>CAYQLC010000013.1:27573-35812 GCA_964418325.1 uncultured Bifidobacterium sp. | reverse complement strand
CTTGGCTATTCGCGACAGATTCAAGGGTTACGTCGAGGTGTACCAATTCTTGTTGCAACTCCAGGGCGGCTATTGGATCTGATCAAAAAAGAGGGTTTACGTCTTGATAGCGTAGAGATCACCGTGCTTGATGAGGCTGACCAAATGTCAGATATGGGCTTCCTACCTGTAGTTAAAGAAATTCTTAGTCAAACAAAGAGCGATGGCCAAAGGATGCTATTTAGCGCAACTTTAGATCGTGATGTTGATGCCCTAGTAAAAAGGTTCTTAAAGAATCCAAAAACACACTCGGTCGCAAATGTTGCTAAGAACGAGGGCAAAATGACTCATCACGTCTTAGTCATGGATCCAAGTGATAAAGATAAGATCTCAACCCAGATTGCAGCACGTGCTGGTCGCACTATATTTTTTGTCAGAACTAAGCATGGTGCCGATCGACTTGTTGAAAAGATGTTGCGCGTTGGTGTTGCTGCAGGAGCCCTTCATGGCGGTAAATCACAGAATCAGCGAACACGAATTCTTGAGGCCTTCAAATCAGGATCTACGCGAGCTTTGATTGCAACCGATGTAGCAGCACGCGGAATTCATGTCGATGATGTCTCGCTCGTTGTTCATGTCGATTCTCCTGAGAATCCAAAGGATTATTTGCACCGTGCAGGTCGCACTGCTCGTGCAGGCGCCGAAGGAGTCGTCGTCACTCTTGCTACTGCTGGGCAGCGACGTGGTATCCATGGCATGACTGCTAAGGCAGGAGTCACGTTGAAGGAATCTAAGGTTCGACCTATGGATGCAAATCTCGTCAGCATCACCGGAGCGATTGAACCTTCGGGGATCGCAGTAATCACCAAACCAGAGGTAAGCGAGCGTGGCAACCAGCGGTCTAAGCGTCCTGGAGCGCGAAATGGTGCGCACCGCCGACAAGGTGGGCAGCAATCATTCAAGGGTAGGAAAAAGCCAGGGGCTACAGGGCGGGAGCGCCGACCTGCTCAATAAGGTCTATAGTTAGGTAAGTGCGTTTTCTCACTAATCCTCAAGTAGACCAATCTTTCGACCTCACCTATGACGATGTTTTCATGGTCCCAAGTCGTTCGGGAATATCCAGTCGAATGGAAGTTGACCTCACTCCACCCGACGGAACTGGAACCACACTCCCGATAGTGGTCGCCAATATGACAGCAATCTCTGGGCGTCGTATGTCAGAGACAATTGCTCGTCGCGGTGGGCTTGCGGTCATTCCACAAGATATTCCATTATCAATCGTCAAAGATGTCATCGAGTATGTGAAATCACGCCATTTATTTTTTGATACTGCTATTACATTGGATAAGAGCTCTACTACTGCACAAGCCCTTTCACTCATTCACAAACGCGCTCATGGCGCAGTTGTTGTGGTTGAAGATGGTAAGCCAGTTGGAATTGTTACGGAAGAGGATTGCGAAGGCGTAGATCGCTTTACGCAACTACACCAGGTGATGAGTAAAGATCTTGTAACTTTGGCTGATGATGTACAACCGCGAGCAGCATTTGATTTCTTAACGGAAAATCGTCGCCGTCTTGCGCCGGTCGTTGCTCGCGATGGGCGACTAGTTGGAATTTTGACGAGAGTCGGCGCGCTCCGAGCCACACTTTATGCCCCAGCAGTCGACAAGAATGGCAAACTTCGTATCGCAACCGCTGTAGGTATCAACAATGATGTTGCCGATCGCGCAGCGCAACTCATCGAGATGGGCTCAGATTGCTTAGTAGTCGATACTGCCCACGGCCATCAAGAGAAGATGATCGAGGCGCTGCGCGCCATTCGTGCAATTAATCCAAAAGTTCCTGTGGTTGCGGGCAATGTAGTAACAGCTGAGGGCGTTCGGGATTTGATTGAAGCAGGCGCTGACATCATCAAAGTGGGCGTTGGTCCAGGAGCGATGTGTACTACCCGTATGCAGACTGGGGTTGGCAGACCACAATTTTCAGCAGTTTTTGAGTGTGCCGCTGAGGCGAAAAAGTTCGGCAAACATATTTGGGCCGATGGTGGAGTCAGGCATCCTCGCGATGTCGCTCTGGCGCTCGCCGCAGGAGCATCTCAAGTAATGATCGGTTCTTGGTTCGCTGGGACATACGAATCACCTGGAGATTTACAGCGCGATAGTAACGGGCGATTGTTCAAAGAATCTTTCGGTATGGCATCTGCGCGTGCGGTTCGTGCGCGAACCTCTCACGAGGATGCATTTGATCGTGCGCGTAAAGCGCTCTTTGAAGAGGGTATCTCCACATCAAGGATGTACCTCGATCCTGAGCGCCCCGGCGTTGAGGACTTGGTCGACAACATCATTTCTGGATTGCGATCATCGTGTACATATGCAGGCGCAAAGAATCTTGCGGACTTTGCTGAGAAAGCAGTCGTAGGAATTCAATCTGCCGCTGGATATGCAGAAGGACGGCCACTGCACTCCTCCTGGAAATAATTTCCAGCGATTACCAGATTGACCAACCGCCATCTACCAAGATATCGGTGCCGGTAATCCACTTACCTGCATCAGAGGCTAAAAGTGCACACGCCCCTTTGATGTCTTCTGCCAATCCAGTGCGGTGAAAGGCGTTCATAGTCCGGAATTTCTCGACCTGTTCTTTATTGGTGAGGTCATTAGGAATTTGTCCGGGGCAAATGCAATTGACTCGTACCCCATGAGGTGAGTACTCAGCTGCGAGCGCCTTCGTGAGAACAAGCACACCAGCTTTTGCAGCCATATATGGAGCACCAGAGCGCTTGAATTGGTCATTATAAATTCGTGGATCACTAGCAAGGCGTGAAGCTATGGAACCAAGAGTAATAATCGAACCCCTTTTTTGTGGAATCATGACGCGCCCGGCTGCTTGCGCACAAATGAAGGTAGAGGTCAGGTTTTTCTCTAAAGTCCAACGAAATTCATCGACATTTCCATGGGGTGCATGTGCAGTTGTGTTGCTACCGCCAGCATTTGCGACCAAGACATCAAGGCGTCCTTCTTTGCTTACAACTTGATCGACAAGGGCATCGACACTCGCTTCATCCGTGACATCGCAAGTAAGTGCGGTGACTTTGAGATTTCGGGAACGTAATTCTTGAGCAGTCTGTTCGCACAATTCAGCTCTACGTGAGGCGATATATACATGAGCCCCCAACTCACTCATGGCCTCTGTAAATGCGGTACCTAGATGAGTCCCCCCACCCGTGACGATTGCTACTTGTCCGGTCATATCAAAGAGGTTGGTCATGCTTCGATTGGCCATTTTGTCCGACTCTCTATTGGTTTCTTAAGTGGATCAATCCTATTTCACAGGGAGTTCACAACGAAAGGGGTGAAGATATGAGTGTCCTTCCGGAGACGGTATTGAGGCGGTTCGCAGTTTAAGGAACACGTGCAGCTGCAGGGGTAACTCCCCCGCCTCAATAAAAAATCAGCGCTATCAGATTAAAGTGAGATGGCCAGTTTTCACATCGTAGAAACCACCAGCAACGCTCAACTCTTGTGGAAGTAGCGGATAGGTTTTCAATCGGGTGATGTCTAACTCAAGTGCAGCACGTTGATCAGTAACTGTGCGAATTTCCATGCTCCGAGTATCAACGCCTGAGGCATCAAATATTGCCTGATGAATTTCAGCTTCATTACCTGTTGCCATCTTGCAGTCGGTATGTGGCATTACTAAGACTCTTTTTACTCCGAGAAGGTGAGTAGCAAGAACCAGGGTGCGGAGAACATCATTAGTGACTCGCGCACCGGCATTTCGTAGGATCTTGGCATCCCCAGGTTTCATGCCAACGATAGCCAGCGGCGCTATTCGAGAATCCATACAGGTGACGATGGCTAGGCCCTTAGCTGCCAGTCCACTTAACCCCTCAGGAACGAAATTAGCCACGAACTCTTGGTTCGCGCGCTCAAGGTCAGTGAAATCAGTAGCCACATACGCAATCCTAGTCCTCGAACCGGTGGAGCCTTTAAAGTAGGGATATCCATAGAAACTTGACTTGAGACTTCCGTTTTCATCAAGGCGGTGGCGATAATTAGCCATGCGAAAAAACCTGATTCGGCTCCTAAGTGTTTTCACCTTGATTGCCCCATTGGTGGTCTCTATTTCAACACCTGCACAGGCTGCGGTCGATCCAGACTCTTATGCGGTGATGCAGTTCCGTGATGACATCGATCCAATTTCAGGTAACTACCTTTACAAGGTTGTTGGAGCAAAGCAGACCCCATGTGGTGGAGATTATGAGGATTTGTGGGATGACCCAGCGTGCGCTCCGGCCACGAGCACCCTCCAGGTGTACAACTACTTACCACTTTGTGCAGATGAAAAAGTCTTGAATTGTATTGAATCGATTTCGTGGATCAAGAGCGATGGCAGTGAAGTAAAGGGTGCATTCAAGGAATCACGCGGTTCGGTAGATCCTGACTTCACCTTCTCGCGTCGTGAGAAATTCAACGTGGGTGAATCTATAACGCCACAGATTTTCACCTTTACAGGACTCTCGCACAGCAAAGGCTCTTCGTATGCTGTTACTGGACATGTCACTCAAGACATCGTGAATGGAACGCCATCAGCGCCAAAAATTGTTGCCTCTATTGCTCCTGTTTATTCAGAGAATGTCTCGCTAGATGACAAAGAGGCACGAACTGATTGTTTCAATGTAAATGCAAACGATGTGAAGTGTTGGAAATTTGCAAGTAGCGATTCTGGAGTGACATTTAAATTGAATATGAAGTTACTCACGAAACCTCAAGGTTGGATTTCTGGACGAGTTACTTCGCCAAAAGTAGCGATAGGCGCTGCAGATGCTTCAAAGAGATTTGATGTCACTATCTCTGGTGCAAATCTCTCTATTCCAATTCTCACCAAACGCTATGACTACTCGGTTGCATCAGAGCAATCCGCTTGGACAAAAATTGCAGGGGCTATCAAAGATTTAGGCGCATATACTTGGGAAAAAATCAGTGATGTTGGCGGGGAATTAATAGTCCCTTATGGACCGAACTTCTTTAATACATTTAACCAATTAGTGGCGATAGATCGTCAAACTGATGGAAAACCAGCGGGAGTTGGCAAAGAGTACGACGTTGCTGATCGCTTGGCACAGGTGTGGCGAGTTGTGCTCGATCCGACAAATACCCCATCAGGTGTAAGTGGTTGTGCAACCTCCGATTTCCAGGGATTTGTCAGCTCGAATGCCATGACATACTCAGCAGCACTTCCAAAATACGATGGATCAACGATGAGTTATGACGTTGCATCTCCGCATTACAACCCAGGTGGGAAGGATTACGATGCAGATGCATTTAAAGGTCGCTACGACCTTCTCTTGACTGAGGCTTATGCGAAATGTGTCTGGAGCTTGAAAGATGGCGTACCTAACGTCTCGGTTGAAGTACAGAAGACTGATGGAACACTAGATAACAGCGTGAAGGTCACTGGAGCCCTCAACTCAACGACAGGGCTTTATGAGTTTAGCGCGATTGGATTTACTTTCAGTAGTCCAAAAATCAAAATCAAGCTCTCCGCTCCACCTACCAAAGATGGCACACCTACTGTTACTCAAGCAGCTCCTGCCGCAAAGCCAAAGGCCACAGTGAAGAGCATCAGCTGCGTAAAGGGAAAGATAACCAAACGAGTAACGGGTGCTAATCCAAAGTGTCCAGCAGGGTTTAAAAAGAAATAACCTTCGTAAACTACGCTGCAAAGGTAACAGTTTGGAAAGCGAGTGTCGCGATCTTGCCTGGTACTCTGCCGCTGCGATCAACGGGAATTCGCTTGTTCTTGTTATCTATAAGAGACTTTGTACGACCATCAAAGAAAATTGGTGCTCCACTGGCGGTAACAATTGGATTTCCTTTGGAGTCGAAGAGTTGAGCATTAAGGCCAAGCACTGCGGTTTTACCGGTGGGGTCCTTCACTGTCGTCTTAGCTGCGCCTACCCTCACAGCCTCAAAGGTTTCCCACTTTCCGAGCGCCATAGGCTTTCCATCGACGCCAAGAATCACGCGACCAGAGGAATCAGTGATCTGTCCATTGGGATTGATACGGCAGGCTTTGCCATTCTTATCCACGAGCGGTAACCCATTACTCATTAACGGGGTTGCATTAACGCTCAAGATTGTTGGGCGACCATCAGGTCCAAGAACGGTATTTCCACCCTCATCAATCAAAGTGCCACCAAAGCCAAATTGCAGGTCTTGACCTTGAGCGCTCTTGATTTGTGCAAGTTTTGGTGAGGTAACAGGCATCCCAGCAGCTCCTGTGTAAACCGGTTGACCTGCCACAGTGAGCACTTGATTATCGGCATTTAGAATTGGTTGTCCAAGGAAAGGTTTTTTATTTGCACCAAGTGCAGCATTGCCATCGGCATCAGCCATTGGTGTAGCGAGGATTGGTTGATTGGTTTTTTTATTGATTAACGTCTCACCTATCGCGTTAGTTAGAGGTGGCGCGTAGAGAACTTCGCCATTCTTGGCAAGTATTGGCTTGCCGCTCTCATCGAGAAGTGGCACAGCCATGATTGCGTTTCCATCAGCGTCAGTCAGAGCTTCCTGTCCACCAATTGTTACCAACTTGGTGTAGAGAACTTTTCCTTGATGCTCCACAGGACGTCCATTTGGATCAAGAGTTGGTGTGGCCATTACTGGCTTGCCGTTGCGATCAGAGAAGACGAAGTTTCCTTGCTTGACAACCGGAGCAGTGGTTAGAGCTTTACCAGAGGAATCTTTTACCTCTTCACCGTTGGAGTCGGTGACATTGAGAAGAATCACTGGTGCTGTGGAAGCCTTTTTCTTGGGAGCTGGCGCAGGTCTTTTACCGCCGGCAGCAGGGGCAGTTGGTGGTGGAGGAGGTTCAGAAATCGCAAATGATTGACCTGATGAAGTAGTTGCTAACTGTCCGATAGCTCGACCACTTTCATTAACAGCAACACCATTTCTAATCTGGACTGATTTTTCGTCATATGCAACAAAATTTGCAGCTTTGGCCATCGTCGCATTGCCTTCAAAAGTATTCACGGCCTGACCGAAGCAACTTGCTGGTGGTGGATTTGCTGCGCATTCAGCTCGATATGTTCCAGCATTTGCATTTGTGCCACCGGTGGTCGGATAAATGCAGTAGGTGCCGCTTGGTGAAGGAACTTGGTTTGAGGGGCAGGTAATGGCAACCCCTGCAGAGCCACCACCTACATTGTCACACTCGATAGCAGTGACCCGAACTGATCCATCTTTACATTTGATGGTTGCTACTTGGTTAACAACACCACCTGCAGCACCTGTGCTCTTGCAACCTTTGATTCCCTCATCGTAGAAAAATCCAACGCCACAATTAATCCAATTATTGTTTGCATTAGCCGTAGCTGTTGCCGGCGCTTGCACAGCAATATTTCCACCACAAGCAGTAGTGACCTTATTTGCTGCAGCAGAACAATCAATCTGACCAGTATTAGAAACTATCGGAGCAATGCACGAGCCATTTGCATCGCGAATCATTCCGCTCATGCAGCCACTTGCGTTCATAGTGTCGGACCCAAATACACATGCGTTTTTTGCCTGATTAAATGTTCCACCAGCTGTCGCACAATTATCCAAAATCTGACTGCTACTTGCGCCGGTACCGCCGCCAACAAATGCTGGGTTGTTGCATTGTTCTACCGGGTAGACGCCACCTTTGCAATTCATCATTGTTGAGCTAGAGGTTGTTTTGCCACCACCACAATTGACGGTCGCTTGATTGGCAGGAATAGTGCAGTCGATATTTCCTTTTGCGTCAGTCGTCCCAACAACGGGTGCAATGCAGGCTGTCCCTTGCGGATTAGGCACCATGCCATTCATGCAATTTAAGGCGGTGCCAATTCCTGTGCCCACAGCTGCGCTGCTCTTACATCCTTTGATACCTTCATCGTAAAAAGTTCCCGCACCACACTGTTGGGCATTTTGATTCTGTTGCGGGTTTGTGTTTGTTGCAGTGGTAGTTGTTGGTGGGCAAAATGAACCAACGGGGATTTGCGCGCCGTTGCAGTTGAATGTGGCTTGGGCACCTGTGGTAGTTGCTGGTGGAACATACGGTGTAGCCGGAGCTGTTGCGGGAGGGGCCGGAGCTTCGACGATAGGAGCGATACATGCAGTCCCAGATGGGTTGGGAACGAAACCACCCGTGCATGTAAGAGCCGAAGCTGGCAGAGCTGTTGGTGCAACCAGACCGAAACTTGAGATGGCAAGAGCCACGATTACATTGGCAA
>CAYQLC010000013.1:18126-27473 GCA_964418325.1 uncultured Bifidobacterium sp. | reverse complement strand
GTTGGTGCAACCAGACCGAAACTTGAGATGGCAAGAGCCACGATTACATTGGCAAGGGATCGAAAGCGCTTCATTCCGACCTCCAGGGGGAGATGACTGACGTCACGAGGCTTCAAGGATACTCCCGCACCTATATATAAGGAAAAGCCCCCGAGGGGTTTTCCCTCGAGGGCCTTTCTGTGAATTTTTTGGACTATGTCTATTCAGGTCTATTCCATCGGCCCAATGACGATGGCTTGATCGGTTGGCTTTGCCACGAAGCGAGCATCCTTCGATGGGTTGAGGTGGATTCCAGCGGTGAGGCCAGTTCCCGCCTCGTTATCTCGGTACCCGATGATGACTTCGCCGCGCGCCCGTCCTGCTGCTACGAGCTCGGCATAACTTACTTCACCCGAGGCTACGTAGTAGTTAATCGGTTTAGCGCTGAGGTACACCCCACCAGGGCCAAAGAGTTGTTGGAATATAGGTGAGAGATGTGGTGACTGTGAGAGTTGGGTCATCATCAAACTAGTAAGTCGATCGCTTACTACTAGATCTTCTATTGCAACAACTCGAGCTAACTCAACGTTATTGCTATCGAGAATCTCAGCAATAATACGAGCGCGGCCATAGCCAAATGCACCCCACTGCTTGAGCGTGTTGACTGCAAGGAGTGAGAGAAGGGTTTGTGCATCGGCATCTGCCGGTTGAGTCTTTCCTCGATAACCAAAGATGATTACTTGGTCGAATTGTGAACCTGGAAGAGCAGCTGCAAGTTCATTGAAACTTCCATCGTAAGCCTTAGTAATAACTTGCATATTCTGTGTGCTCAAGTCCTTTAATTCATCTGATGTCACACGTGAGGCTTGTGCCATGACAAGCGCTGCTGATCCTGGTGTCGCGTACTCACCAATCTCTCGGAGCACTTTCTTTGCCATCGAGTTCCAACCAATAACAAGAGTTTGTGAAGGAGCTGATTTGGGAGCGGCAAAGAGCGCGGTCTGAGGGCCGAACACGTCAAGTTCTGGACGTGTGTTGCTCCATACGATTCGATCGTCATCTTCTGCAATTGCAATCACCGAATCATCATTGCTGATTACAGTGTTCATTGGTGGATAGAGCCACACAGCTCCGTCAGCACGACGCAATCCGATAAGTGATGCATTTTGGTAAGCAAGCAACGCTTCACCAAACATTTTTCCAGCAGCCTCACCAGCTGGCTGGTAGTACATCTCATTACCTTCAAAATCAAGCAGATCTAGATAGATTGCAGCTAGGCCAGGTTGGCGGCATGCGTGAGCAGTAACTTGTGCAATTAACTCTTGAGATTCAACAGTGACTACACGTCCCTGACCACTTTGCATCAAAGCATTAGCAGCGGAAGTGTCATTTACATCGGCGATGACAGTGGTTTTGGAATCCGGTGCGAGGTTTGAAAGCGCTGAGAGAACTCCAGTGACCGCACCGGGTGTTCCTTTAGTACCAAGCACGATAATGCTCTTTGCGCTAGCAACGGACATATCTGCAAGCACTTTGGGGTTAGATGGTTCGACGGAGCGAGTAATTATCTTTGTGTGCTTTAACTTCCCAACTCGGTTCTTGATTTCATCGACCATGGTTTCTTGCGGAGTTGGCGCGAGAATCACCGCGGTTCCAGGGTTGTTCTCGTTTGCGACATCAAGTTGTTGCAAAATTGAGTAGACCTGGGGTCCCCATCCAAGAATCATCACATGACCATTCTCAACAACTGGACCCTTACCGCGCTTTAGATCGGTGAGCTTCTTGCTGGTTGTGGCGGTGATAAAGGCAAACATCGCACCACCAGTGACGAGGCTTGCAATGGTAATCAGAATGCTAAATGAGCGACCTTCCCAAGTAAGTTGGCTGAAACCACCTTTACCTAGCACCGCCCAAAACGAATTGAAGAGGTTTTCGGGTGCTGGCTTTGTGTTCTCTGCTCCACCAACTCCGTCAGGATCTAATTCAAGATAGAGCCAGAACGGAATAGAGAGAATTGCAGCGGCAACTAATAACCACCCAATTAGTACAAAGGGCCCACGCGCAAGTGTGTTGTCGAATCGATAACGAAGTTTGCGGCGAAATGAATTTTTTTGAGCGGGATTTCCCGTTGCACCCGCAGATTGGGCTCCGTAGGAACGGTTGGAACCAGTTGGCGTACTCATATTCATGCCTTTCGAAAGGATTGGTCTGGAGGTCAGGGTACTCGCCGAGAGGCCTCAAGCCCATACCTGACCAGGGCGTTTGTTCCCGGCATTAATGTGATTTTGTAGGGATAACCCATGCGTTTTCGCCATTTTCTTGCTCTCTTTAATTCACGGCCGATACCCTTCAGTACAGACAACAAATGGAGTGGTGATGACAAATTATCCGCAGCGGCCGAACATGGAGCCCGCTCGTAGCGCGACCTCGAGCCCTTTAGATGACCCTGGGATGCGAATGATTTTGTCGATGTCACCACAAGATGGCTCGCTCCGCCCGCTGCCCTCAGATTTGAGAGTTCAAGAGTCACAAGATGGAACTTTGAATGTCACCTACCCTGATGGATCGGTACGCCAACTTATTCCAGGTGCCGAGGGTGAAGGTCGCATGATCACGACTCTCGCTGATGGAACTCGCATTCAATCTGACTTAACTTTTGGGGAAGGACAAGTAAGCATCTCTTCAATTTCGTCTACTGGAGAGAAGACGTTGTTATCGCTCAATGAAAATGGCGCAAATATGCAACGCGTTACACCTGATGGTCAGGTATTTAGTTTTATTCCGGACAGCGCTCCAGAATTAATCGAGAGCTTCCGAGAGGTTGAGGCATTCGCGCAAGCCGAGGAGCTTCGCGAGTTAGAACAATTTGAAGATAACCAACAGTTTGGTGAATGGAACAATTACGGTAAGCCTGCGGATTGGCAACCAGAACAGAATTGGCAACCACCAGCAACCTTCATGCCACCACATCCGCAAAACTTTGGCCCGCAGTTTGGTGGCGAACAGGGAATCATCGATACCAACGGCTACCCACAACCAATGCCATTTATTCCACCACAGAATTTCGGCGCAGATAATTTCGGCCGGCCAGATTATGCAGGTAATAACTGGGTAGATAACGGAAACGGATCATGGATCGCACCGGTTCAGCCAGATACATTCCAACAACCTCAGCAATACGGTGAGTGGAATAACTACGGCAAGCCTGCTGATTGGCAACCGCAACCGAATTGGCAACCACCAGCTAACTTCATGCCACCACAACCGCAGAACTTTGGCCCGCAGTTTGGTGGCGCACAGGGAATCATCGATACCAACGGCTACCCACAACCAATGCCATACATGCCACCACAGAATTTCGGCGGAGATAATTTTGGCCGGCCAGATTATGCAGGTAATAACTGGGTAGATAACGGCAATGGATCATGGATTGCACCTGTTCAACCAGATGCATTTCAGCAACCTCAGCAATTTGGAGAGTGGAATAATTTTGGCAAGCCTGCTGATTGGCAACCGCAACCGAATTGGCAACCACCAGCAACCTTCATGCCTCCGCAGAATTTTGATTCAGGATTCCAACCCGGATTCCAAGGCGGCTACCTACAACCGATGCCTTTTGTAGCAGCGCAACCACATGACTTTGGCCCGCCGTTTGGTGGCGCTCAAGGAATCATCGACACCAATGGTTACCCACAGCCAATGCCAATGATTGCCAATAATGCATCAGTACCATTAGGTGGCTATGTCGATGTGATGGCCTATTCACGTCAGGCACCTTTGCCTGATGCCAATGGATTCATGAGGTCAGTTCAAACTGATAGTTCAGGTTTCCCATATGCCTCACATTCACAGGCACCTTCATATGATGGTGCTTCACCAGTAGTAGAGATAGTCACCAGTTTTGATGACGTGCCTCAAGATCCATCGAATGACCTAGAGCAAGCACCTCAGCAGTAATCGATAGCGAGAGGAAGAGGAATGGCCGGAAAGCAGTCAGGCTCAGATAATCCCTGGGCAGAGATGAGTCGCTTGAATTTAAGTAACAAAGAAGCAAAAGCGCCAGCTCCCGATTCCTCGCGCGCTGCGACCATTAAGAATGAATCTGCAAGAGAAGAAGTACTCGAAAAACCAACTGCCGTCGTTGGTGCTACCGCTGCTGCGCAAGCAGTTTTAAAATCAACAGAGATAGACAATGACGTGGCCGAGAATGAAGAAGTAATTGAGTACTCCGCTGATGAATTAGACGAGATGTCACTCAAGGAGTTACAAGCAATCGCGAGAGAATCTGGCATAGATTTTAAGGGCTTAAGCAAAGAGGAATTAATCGACGCCATTATTGAAGAGACTGGCACCACCGAAGATGAAGAGGAGATTCTCCTTATTGAAGAGGAAGAATCAGACGAAGAGGAACTTGAAGAAGAGGAAATCGACGGCGAGATGTCGATTGAAGAGGCCATGGCTCTCCTTGGCGAAGATAGCGAAACCGAAGACGATTTCAGCGACGTAGAGTTTGAAGAGGTTGAAGAGGCAGTGCAAGAAGGAGATGTAAATTTTGAATCTGGTGGCAACAACTAAAAGCTAGTTGTTTCCCTGATTTATTTCACACTTTCATTTGCTCGTTCTAAATCTTCTGGAAAGTCAACTTCGACTGCAAACAAGTCCGAGATATCGACTGGTATGAAAGAAGACTTGTCTTTCTCGATTGAAACTTCGATTCCCCGTTCAAAATAATCATTGTCGGCCACCTCGTGTAATCGCTTTATGAGCGCTGCCTTATCTTTAGCTGCAACGAAATTTATGCCCACAGCTTCTCCTAAAGCATTAACTACTTGCTTAGAAAGTTCCTTGATGTTCCCATTGGCATCAACAGTGTATTTAACTTCCTCTTCTGCAACCTTTGATGTATTGACACAAATAAAGGATTGGTCTTGTTCGATGAAGGGCTTAATTCTTTCTAGAACTTTGGCATCAAAGACAACGTCTCCGTTCATCCATAAAACTCCACCATCGCAACTTGCCTTCAATGCGCGCCAGAGGCTCTTACTTGTATTGGTCTGATCAAAAACCTCGTTGTAGATAAAAACAGCGCGCGGGTGTGCTTCCATGATCATTTCCATCTTGAAACCTACAACAACACCAATCCGGGCTTGTTCGCCAAAGGCTGAAGAAATATTGCCCATCTGTTGCTCCATGATGGTGCGACCATCTTTTAGAGGAGTCAATGGTTTTGGCCATGGTTTGCCAAGTCGGGTTCCCATGCCTGCGGCGAGAATTATTACTTGCTGCACCACTTCACTCCTTAGTCAATCGGTCAGTACTTAAAGGAAATCTAAGAGCTTCGACGTAATCGAGAGAGCTGCGAAATAGCCACATCATGTTCGGCTATAGACCGCTCCAATTCCCGATAGAAAGCCGCAGTGCTCTCACCCGCAGCAAGTCCTCCGAAATAGTACCGGCAGACCTCCTGGCGCTTATCGAACAACTCATCTTTGCTCAAGGCTTTCGCTAGTGACTCAGACAACTCCCCAATTGTGCTGTGGTCGACTATGTATGCCGCCTTGGCTACCGGCGATTCAGCCTCTAACTCTGAACGGTTATTTCTCCGATCCGAGAGGAATATTGCACCTGCCGGCCTTAGATATAGGTAATCGAGCGTGACGCTGGAGATATCACTAATGAGCAAGTCGGTCTCTTTCAAAACACTAAGGACATCTCCAGCAAGATGAATTTCATGCTCCCCACGAGATAGTTTATTTATTATGTACTTGTGCGCAGCATTTATTAGTGGATCTTTAGAATCCATGATGCGTGGATGTGGTTTGTAAATCACTCGACAATTAGTTTGAGCAACAGCCGCATCAATAATTTGAGTTCCGTAACAATCCATAGAGGTGTAATTATTCGCCTCATCTTCACCTTCCCACGTTGGGGCGTAGGTTATTGTCTTTAATGCACTCGTCTCAAGAATTGGTGTCGTATCAAGATCTAATTGTGGTCTACCTACCGGTATAAGTTTCTTCTCATCTAACCAAGCTACTGCCGATAAATATCGGTCTTTAGCGGCCGCACCAGCGACGAAAACTTTATCGTAAGCCTTGGATTGGTTACTTACCATGGAGATCTTATCGCTTTCGCCATGATTTACGTGAATGTGTGCTGCTTGTTGGTAAGCAAGAGTTTGGAAATTTTGATAAGAATTATTGACATAAATTAACGCTTTAAATTTCGATAATTCAAGTAATTGCATCAAAAGATCATAGGTACGAGCATGAACAACTAAGAGCGATGTGATTTTTTGCAACTCTTCAGTAGTAGCTGCATGGCGTGTAATAATCATTGGCCTCAAGTGGGCTGGGGCCTTCTCAAATACCGGTATCCACTGAGCAATTTGGTAAATCTTTGAGGGGGTGTCTGCGAAGAACGCTGCCACGCGGTGGCCCTGTGCGCTTTCGGTATTAAATGGAAGAAGCTCAGGTGGGAAAACTAGGCGTTTTAGCGTCTTAGTCTTTCGCCGAAGCACACGATAGAGACGCGTAAGTGGGTTACGTGCCTTCCTTCGTTGCGCCATTTTTCACCACATCTTCATCTCTATGCCCGGACCAGGTATTAGAGTACCTGCTATGGGGAATCAACGGCGAGAAATCAGCGATAAATCCCTGCGATTGCGTGCGGCAGCACGTGGGGATGATGGCTTCTTCTCCACCTTTGTTTTACGAAAAGTCTCCAGAACTTTTACGAATGCTTTAGTGGAAACGCGTATCAAACCAAATACTGTGACAGTTATATCAATATTAGTTGGACTATTGGCAGCTTACTTAGCTTCGACCGGAGAGTACTTCACCAGTGGAGTGGTCTTTCTCTTTTCCTTAGTTCTTGATTGCGTAGATGGTGAGATTGCTCGATATAAGTCTCAGTTTTCTGCCTTGGGGGCTTGGCTAGATGCCCTTGCCGATAGAGTAAAAGAGTTTGCTTATATCGGAGCGCTCGCTTATAGCACCAATGAAACTAGAACGTGGTGGTTAGCAATTGCATTAGTAGTTCTACAAACCGTTAGACATTTGAGCGATTACAATTTCGTTAAACTTCAAAAATTATTCGAAGACAATACAAATGTATCTTCTCGTTCGGGATTTAGTTATTGGGTTAAAAAAGTTGTTAACCTTCCTATTGGTGAGAGATGGCTCCTGCTGTCAGTACTGCCTTTAGTGGTTTCAGTCGCCGACTCACTTCGCTTAATTCTTTTCCTTGGAATTCTCTCGTTTATGTTTGTCATCGTTGCCCGTGCTCGTCGAATCAGACGCTGGCTCGACAAATCAGTATCTGCACCGTTCTTGACGGCTCAGCGCGACACTTTAATTCCCTTTAAGATATCGGGATCAAAGATTTCCTGGACAATTCCCTCATTCCTTCGAGCCTGTGAATTATTGGCGCTATTAATCATCCCTATCGCGATATCTCCGACTCTTCAATTCCTTTTGATTACTTCAGTAGCGCTCTGGCATTACACCAATCTCTATGACGCTCTCCAAGACCGTTCTCCGAGATATGGTCGAGCCGGATTGCATGTCGCAGGGCGCGTTGGACTCTGCTTCATTGCTTATTTAATCGGCTTCGACACTGAGATTGTTACAGTGCTTCTGATATACCTTGGTCTGCTTATCATCCTTCGAGGCGGGCATAATGTGGCCAAGGGGGCGATGTGAGCGAGCGAATTTCGATAGCGCAATTACGTGCTGTGACACAGCCAGATTCAGTTCGTGGACGAGCTAACTCTGAACATTGGGTCGCTGATGTATATCTTCGTCAGATATCACCATATTTAACGCGGATACTTCTCCGGTTGAACTTCTCACCAAATGCGGTGACCTGGTTAATGATATTTACTGGACTATCGGCCGCCTTTTCTCTTCTGATTCCAGGCCTGGTTGGTGTCACCCTAGCGCTGGTATTGGGACAACTACAGATGCTTTGGGATTGTTGCGATGGCGAAATTGCTCGATGGAAGAAGCAATTTTCTCCAGCTGGAATTTTTCTCGACAAACTCGGCCACTATCTAACTGAAAGTGCTATTGCGCTTGCGTTAGGCCTTCGTCTGGCTGGATGGCCTGACAAATCCCTTGAATCGAGTAATTTTCCCCTGATTGGAGCGGCATTCGCCTCAATCATCATTCTTAACAAGGCGCTCAACGACGCTGTACATGTGTCCCGCTATTTTGCAGGATTACCTAAATTGGAAGATCGAAAATCTGCTAGCCAATCTCAAGTTTCGGTTATTGCGATAGCAAAGAGTATTTTTCGATTTATCCCAATACATCGAGCATTCCACTCAGTAGAAATGACTATCGCAATCTTCTTACTTTCAGTTGTGGAGAATTTTACGAAGGTACAAATCATTGCCAACATCTTTCAATGGATCATTCCAATCATATTATTTGTCTTTGTTGGTCATTTAGTGAGCATCCTTACCTCAAATAAGTTACGAGCAAGCGAATAAACGAGTGAATAAAAAAGTCGGAGCCGTCCTTCTTACCATGGGTAGACGCCCAACCGAATTAGCTCGAGCAATCAACTCTTTAAAGAGCCAGATTGGTATTGAACTAGACTTGGTTATAGTTGGAAATAGTTGGAATCCCGCGCAAAGTTATCCAAATGAGAAGTCGCTCTACCTTCCAGAGAATCTTGGAATTCCGGCTGGTAGAAACGCAGGTGTGTCAAAAGTAGTCGGCGAGTATCTCTTCTTTCTTGATGATGATGCCTTCCTCGATTCGCCAACGGCGCTAGCAGCTTTAACAAACAAATTCGAGGAGCAGGGTGATTGGGGACTCATACAGCCTCGGGTAGTACCTGACGGAGCAGGAATGGTCCCTTCGCGATGGATTCCGCGCCTTCGCATCGGCGATCCTTTATCGAGCTCTCCAGCAACAACCCTGTGGGAGGGCGCTGTAATGATGCGGCGAAGCCTCTTCGATGAAATCGGTGGCTGGCCAGGAAACTTTTTTTACGCACATGAAGGGATTGAATTAGTCTGGCAGGTATACAACCACGGATTTATTGCATGGTACGCCGCAGATGTCACAGTAAAACATCCTGTCATTCAACCTACGCGCCATGCTGATTTCTATCGACTCAACGCCCGAAACAGAGTGTGGTTAGCAAAGCGAAATCTTCCCTTTCCAATCTCACTTATTTATCTTGCAGTTTGGCTGGTGATTTCACTGGTCAGAATGCGAAGTTTTAGCGCACTATTCTCGTGGTTAAAGGGATTTATCAGTGGACTAGTCTCCAATGCGGGCAAGCAGAGGAAATTATCCTGGCGTGCACTAATAGCCCTTGGTAGAGCAGGTAGATTCCCCATCATCTAGTCGCTA
>CAYQLC010000013.1:5324-18026 GCA_964418325.1 uncultured Bifidobacterium sp. | reverse complement strand
TAGTGGCTTAATTGCCCCTTTTTGATTATTCTGTTGCCATGTCTAGGAAAGCCTCGCGAATTGCACATAATCTAGAGAATCTTCTTTTTCAGGCGCGTTGGATACTGGCGCCTTTATATGTGGGATTGGTGTTTGCGCTTATCGCGCTGATCTATCGATTCGTACTTGAATTCATCCACCTTATTGAGAATCTTGGGCAGAAAGATCCCCATGTATTTACCCTAGATCTTCTTGCGCTCCTTGATTTAACTCTGATTGGCAATCTCATATTAATTGTCATTCTTGCTGGTTATGAGAACTTTGTCTCGCGCATCGATGCCGCCCATGAATCAGATGATCGGCCACATTGGATGGGCACAATCGATTTCTCAGGTTTGAAGATCAAGCTTATTGGTTCACTCGTGGCAATCTCTGTCATCGAACTCTTAAAGGATTTTATTGAACTTGCTGGAGATAAAGAAGTCGGTGAAGGCACAATCTGGCGAGTGATAATTCATCTTACTTTCGTTGCATCTGGTGTCTTGTTCGCTCTAATGGATTGGATATCAGATAAACGAGAAAAATTAGGCCCTGGCTCGGCGAAGAAATAGCATAAAAATATAACGTGCGTCTAGATCTCCTTGCTGCATTAAGCGGCATCCTTATCGCTGCTCAATCGAGGGTTAATGGAGGGCTTTCTGCAGCTCTTGGCAATAGCACTGAGGCCGCTGTCTATTCGTTCGGTTCAGGTTTTCTCTTACTCAACATTATTGCTTTGGCAAATCCAAAAGTCCGCCATGGTGTTCGACGAATAGTTGCTGGAGTGAAAAGTGGTGAGCTTCCTGCATGGCGCCTGTCGGCAGGAATCATGGGAGGAATATTTGTAGCAATACAAACCTTCACAGTGCCGATTATTGGCGTTGCGCTGCTATCGGTCGTCATGATTGCCGGCCAAACTCTTGCTTCATTGATAGTCGATCGAATTGGAATCACTGGCGGCGGAAAGCAACCAATCACCATTCGTCGAGTTCTAGCAGCAGCAATCACGATTGTTGCTGTCCTGGTAGCAGTTTGGGAAGAGATTCAATTGGCAAATATCTCTATAGTTCCCATCATTATTGTCTTTGTAGGTGGCTTTATGATTGGCGTGCAGCGCGCTCTTAATGGTCAAATCAATGATGTGTCAGGACAGAGCTTCTCGACAACGTGGCTAAATTTTTTTATGGGTACATCAACACTTGTCATCCTGTTGATGATCAATACAGCACGAGGTGAGGAGATAGTCGGTCTACCAACTTCGCCATGGTGGATTTATTGGGGTGGAACTATTGGCGTGCTTTACATTGCAGCATCGTCGGTGATTGTCGCGAAAATTGGGGTACTTTCTTTCACGCTCTTTGCAACCGGCGGTCAGCTAATTGGCTCATTGATTTTTGATCTTCTAGCACCACCAGAAGATGTAACTATTGGCATCAATCTGATTCTTGGAATTTTAATAACTTATATTGGTGTTCTAGTAGGCGGATTGCGCAAACAAGGATCAATGCGAACGAGTTCTGCGCCAGATAATTGAGATTATTGAGCCGCCGATAAAGAATGCAGCAATAGCGTAGGAGAAAGTCTTCACTACAGGGATAGTTGCTGAGTAGTAACCCGCCATAGTGATGCCAACTCCCCAAGCCAAAGCACCTACCGCATTTGCAGAGAGGAATTTGTAATAAGGCATCTTAGAAATACCAGCGATGGGCGGAATGAAGGTTCTAAACCAAGGAAAGAAACGTGCAGCGCAAACCGCCCACCAACCATGTTTTAGATAGAAAGCTTCGGAACGGACCACCATCCGTTCGACTCGAGGCTTTTTTGATTTTTCTAGATAGGGACGACCAAGTTTTCGTCCTATGACATAACCCACCTGATCACCAATGAACGCAGCAAGAAAAATCCCACCAACAAGAACAAGGATATTCATATCATCCCGCGCGGCAGTAACTAATCCAGCGCTAAAGAGAAGTGAATCGCCAGGAAGCCAAAAAGCGAGTAAGACTCCCGTTTCGAGAAAGACTATTCCCCAGACCAACATGTAGAGAAGAAATGGAGCGATTGGCGAGAATCGTTCATCAAAACTCGCGGCAAATTCGAGAGAACTCATGGCGCCAACGCGGCAAGTGCGGGAAGTGGTGGGCGGGAGAGAATTCCACTCGCCCCTGTGAGATTCCATCGACCTACAGCGTGTGGAATCACTAATGCATCACCATGGCCTACTGCGATAGCACCGCTATTTTCAGTACTAAGGACACCATCACCCTCCAAGAGCAGCAAGATGCCAAATCCTGCATCAATGCTTGCGCCATCTCCTGGAATCACATCGGCACGGAAGTAACCATCAGCTCTACTAGTGAACAGGGAGCGAACTTCTCCTCCCGTGAAATGCGAACTCTTTACTAAGGTCGAAATCTCATCGGGATTTAGTGGCGCGTAGTTAAGCGAGTCAAGGACTACATCGAAACCAAGACCGAGGTGGCCATCTTTCAATCCATCAACGGCAAAACCTTCCCACTCTAAAAGCGCGGAGAGGTCAGTGGGCTCCTGTAACTCTAAAACGAAGATGCCGGCATCAATAGCGTGCGCTGTTCCAGCTGGAACAAGAATTGCATCTCCCGGTTTTACAGCGATCATATTCAACGAAGCTAATAGCGCTGCTGAATCTTTAGCCTGCACCATCGAGTAGATTTGATCCTTCTTCATTTTTTCTGCGAAGCCAAGACCAACTTTGGCGTTCTCTGGTGCATCCAAGATAATCCATGCCTCAGTCTTGCCATGATCGAGTGCAAGATGTTTCTTAGCAAATGATTTGTTTGGATGGAAATGGACTGGCAGACGTTGATCCGGATCCAGTAACTTCACAAGGATTTCAGTACTAGTGCCAAATGCGTCGACATGATTTTTGCCAAGCCAATTTTCTGGTTCGCGTGCAATCGCATCACGGAGAAATTCACCATCAGGTAACCGGGAGAGTCCCATCTCGCGCTCCCCAAACCTAGTGGTAGTAGCGCCAATCCATTCCTCAGGTCGCATCGGTCCACCAGGACCATTCCGAAGGACACCAATTCGATTTCCCCCACGATAGAAGTGATCAAATTGATTGGAAGGAAGGATTACTGGTGCAAGTGACATGGCAATGAGTTTACCGACAGGTGGCTTTGATGGCAGCGGCAACTGCTGGCGTCACTGCAGGGTCAAAGACGCTTGGAATGATGAAGCTTTCATTTAATTGCTCTGACCTCACACAATTGGCAATCGCATCAGCTGCGGCTACCAATGCATCATCGGTGATTTTGGTCGCACCAATGTCGAGGAGTCCTCGGAAGACGCCCGGAAATGCGAGCACATTATTGATTTGATTGGGTTGATCACTTCGTCCAGTGGCCACAACCTTGGCATGGCGACGAGCTATTTCTGGGTCAATTTCAGGATCGGGGTTGGCTAATGCGAAGACAATTGAATCCGTTGCCATGCTCTGGAGGTCGCTTTCGTTGATGACATTTGGGACGCTCACTCCGATAAATACATCAGCGCCCGACAAAGCTTGGCTGAGTGAGCCAGTGAAATTTTCGTTATTACTGATGTCAATGAACCATGAGCGCATCTCGTCGCTCTTCGGAGATCCTTTATGAATAACGCCATTGATATCAAAACCAATCATGTGACGTGCGCCAGCGTGATAGAGCAGTTGCGCAACTGCAGTCCCTGCAGCTCCAACACCGTTGAGAACAATCCTGACTTCAGAGATATCTTTTCTGACTAGCTTAAGCGCATTCTTCAAAGCCGCTGTCACAACAATTGCTGTTCCATGTTGATCATCATGGAATACTGGAATATCGAGAACTTCACGGAGTCTGCGCTCAATTTCGAAACAGCGCGGCGCTGAGATATCTTCTAGATTAATGCCCCCGTAGACAGGAGCTATGATCTGTACAGTACGGACAATCTCATCAACATCTTGAGTGTCTAAACAAACCGGCCACGCATCAATGTTTGCAAATCTTTTAAAGAGCGCGGCTTTACCCTCCATGACCGGCATTGCTGCAGCAGGTCCAATATTTCCCAGTCCAAGAACGGCAGAGCCATCAGTGACCACAGCAACGGTATTTCGCTTGATTGTTAATCTACGGGCATCACTTGGGTCGGCTGCAATCGCTTGGCAAACTCGAGCAACGCCGGGGGTGTATGCACGGGATAGATCATCACGAGTTTTGATCTGCACCTTGCTATGCACTTCGATTTTTCCACCAAGATGAATGAGAAAAGTTCGATCACTTACTTTTCGAACTTTGAGCCCAGGTACTTCCGAGATTGCTTTTGCGACCCGATCGGCGTGGTCAGCATCGATGGTGTCACAAGTGATATCGACAACAACTCGGTCGAAAGATGACTCGACGATATCTAGCGCAGTGAGCGAAGCCCCCTGTGAATTAAGGACTGCCGTTAGCGCCGAGACAGGTTGGTTTGCAGATGGTCCTTCAACGCGGATGGTGATTCCGTAGCCGGGGCTCGTAGAAACCATGAAAATCTCCTAATGTTGGCTATTCAGGGTACGACTACGAGGGGGATTTATGAATTCGCAGGCTAGTGATAAGCCTCACGGGCTCGACGGGGCGCAGGTTGCCGCCTTAGATAAGGCTCATGTTTTTCACTCCTGGTCTGCGCAGGCGGCAATCTCGCCGCTGCCAGTTGCCGGCGGCAAAGGCTCCTATTTCTGGGATTTTGACGGAAAGAGGTATCTGGATTTCTCTAGTCAACTAGTTTTTACCAACGTTGGACATCAACATCCACGAATAATTGAGGCTATTAAACGCCAAGCGGATATCTTGGCAACCACAGCGCCACAACATGCAAACGATATTCGAAGCATCGCGGCGCAGAAGATTTCATCACATGCTGAGAGTTTTCATAACAAAGTATTTTTTACTAATGGTGGTGCTGATGCGGTAGAGAACGCCATTCGTATGGCGCGTATCCACACCAATCGTCACAAGGTCTTATCACATTACCGTTCGTATCATGGAAACACCGCTGCAGCCATTGCAGCCACTGGAGATCCACGTCGCTGGCCAAATGAATTTGCATACGGACATATTCATTTCTTCGGACCGTATCTTTACCGCTCCGCATTTTGGGCTACTACCGAAGAAGAAGAGTGCAAGCGCGCCCTTGAGCATTTAGAAAATCTCATAATTCTCGAAGGTCCGAAGACAATTGCTGCAATCATCATTGAATCTATTGTGGGAACGAATGGAATTTTAGTTCCACCAAAGGGCTATCTCGAAGGAGTACGTGCAATCTGTGACAAGTACGGAATTGTCTGGATTGCCGATGAAGTCATGGCCGGCTTTGCACGTGCAGGTAAATGGTTTGCTTATCAGCACTCGAGCGCTAAACCAGATTTGATTGTCTTTGCTAAGGGAGTCAACTCGGGTTATGTACCACTTGGTGGCGTAGTCATTAGCGATGAAATTGCGAAAACTTTTGATGAACGAGTATTTCCTGGCGGACTCACTTATATGGGTCATCCACTTGCCTGTGCCGCTGCCGTTGCTGCCATCGACCTCATGGAAGAAGAGGGGATCATTGAATATGCAGCTGAACTCGGTGAGAAGGTCATTGGACCTGCACTCCACGATTTAGCAGCAAAACACAAGGTTATTGGTGACATTCGAGGGAAAGGCGTTTTCTGGGGCGTTGATTTAGTTACTGACCGCGCAACTCGCGAACCTCTTGCTCCATATGGCGCAACCAGCCCAGCGATGAATGAATTTGCTGCTGCCTGTAAGAAAGATGGGCTCTGGCCATTCGTACATTTCAATAGAACGCATGTTGTGCCACCATGCACAATCAGCGAACAAGAATTAAAGGAAGGTTTTGCAATTATGGATAAAGCGCTCGGTGCGATTGGAAAGTATTACACCGGGGCTTAGCCACGCATAAGCGTGTTTAAGTGCTTAT
This sequence comes from uncultured Bifidobacterium sp., assembly GCA_964418325.1. GTDB lineage: Bacteria > Actinomycetota > Actinomycetes > Nanopelagicales > Nanopelagicaceae > IMCC26077. The sequence goes on along the minus strand of CAYQLC010000013.1, from coordinate 12,044 downwards.
CGAAGATTGCACTCACTTCGCGTGATCCTGCAGTCCCAACTGCCTGAATCGGTTTACCAAAACTCTCAGCTTGTTGGAAGGCAATTCGATCTGGAATAGCAGGTTTCATTATCTGCTTTCCAAAGATACGTCCCATCTCACGGATTCGATAGTCATGCTCTTCGGCAACGCTCTTTACTCGATTAGGCAAGACTCCGGCTAACTTCAATTTCTTGTTATGAGAATTTCTAATCTCTTCAATCTCTTCAGCAGCTCGTTCTGCACCTTGTAAACCAAAGAATGTTGGTGTTGCGACGACCACTGCTAGATCACTGGCAGCGAGGGCTTCACGAGTGAGCGTGCCAAGTGATGGTGGGCAATCGATGAGAACTAAGTCATAGCCTTCTAACTTCTCAAGCGCTCGGGCAAGACGGGGCTTGAATGTGGCAGAAGATTTGAACGCGTCGTGCTGGATCAAGTTCGGGCTCGATGCAATGACATCGACCTCCCCCGGTGCGATTTCCCACGCACATTCGGTGAGGCTGTTATGCAAGGTATTAATCGTAGGGTTGGCTAATAATTCCGCAGCCGTTGAGGTGGGATTCTTTGCTGCAAGAATTGATGTGGCATTACCTTGCGGATCAAGATCGATAACGAGAGTTGCTAATCCACGAACAGTTGCAGCTCCAGCAAATCCAAGGAGAACGGAGGTCTTTCCGACGCCACCTTTAAGGCTCAAAATACTAACTACGCGCATAGGCGCCATCCTTGCGGAAAATCACGATGCTAACAAGCCGCTTTAAACAGTTCCATACAGTCGGTCGCCGGCGTCACCTAGACCCGGGACGATGTAGCCATGTTCGTTCAATCTCTCATCAAGCGCGCCCATCACCACAGTCACGGGTGCACCAACAAGAGATTTCTCAAGCGCGGCCACTCCCTCGGGAGCAGCGAGGATGCAGATGATCGTGATATCCGTTGCGCCGCGCTCCAATAAGTAGTGCGTCGCAGCAATCAGCGTGCCACCAGTAGCAAGCATGGGGTCAAGGATGTAGCACTGCCGCCCAGAGAGATCTTCTGGAAGACGATTGGCATAAGTCGATGCCTGCAAGGTTTTTTCATCGCGGACCATTCCTAAGAAACCAACCTCAGCAGAGGGAATCAATCGCGTCATTCCTTCGAGCATGCCAAGTCCAGCGCGCAATATGGGCACCACTATCGGACGTGGTTTTGAGAGATGCGCTCCGGTTGTCGGCGCCACTGGAGTCTCGATTGAAATCTTCTCAGTGCGGATTGCGCGGGTTGCCTCATAGGCCAGAAGCATCACTAATTCTTCAGTGAGGTGGCGGAAAGTTGGCGAGTCAGTTCTTTTATCGCGGAGAAGTGTTAATTTGTGGGTGATGAGAGGATGATTAGCCACGTGAGTCTTCATAACGGTGAGCCTATCGCAGCGAGCATGGAGATAGCCCTTGCCGCAGCAGCAAAAGCTTGGCGTGAGCATGGCGATGTACCTGTTGGTGCGGTGGTTCTTGACCCAAGTGGGGCAGTCATAGCTACTGGAGTAAATCAGCGTGAGTTATCGCATGACCCCACTGCACATGCCGAGGTTGTTGCAATTCGTGAAGCTGCTAAGAAATTGGATAACTGGCGATTAGATGGTTGCACTCTTGTAGTCACTCTCGAACCATGTGCGATGTGTGCTGGAGCAATTTTGCAATCACGATTGTCTCGATTGGTCTTTGGCGCATGGGATGAGAAAGCGGGAGCCGCAGGTTCAGTTGTTGATCTCATCCGAGACCCAAGAGCGCTCACCAAAGTAGAAGTTATCTCTGGCGTATTAGCAGAACGTTCGAGCGCGCTATTGAAGGAGTTCTTTTCCAATTCTCGCTAATCGTTTTTAATGATGTATCTTTGACCACGGTGGCGTGTCTGAGCGGCCTAAAGAGCACGCCTCGAAAGCGTGTGTGGGGGAAACTCCACCGTGGGTTCAAATCCCACCGCCACCGCCATTAATTGATTTAGATAATGATTTCGTACGATGGATTAAGAATCGTCAATTTTCCATCGAGTTCGCCCACCATACCTTCAGCGCGAAGGGTAGAGCCAACCTCAAGACCAGCAATCTCTCGGCGACCAATGAACTGCAATCGAACGCCACCTGTCTCATCCCAGATTTCAATTTCCACCAGCGGTGATGATTTCTTTGGCGCTACACGAATACCAGTCACACGCCCGACTACTTCCGCACGCTTACGCCACTGAATCTCACCAATCTTCGTCGCACTTTTCGCATGATGGCCCACTGGTTCATAGACCGGCGATTCGAAATCGGGTTTTGCCGGAGCGCTGGTCGTTGTAACCGAAACTTTTTCCTCAGTATTTGGTACTAACTTCACCTTGCCGTCAAGAATCTTTTCTACATCGAAAGGCACGATCGTTGCAACGACGCGATCAAGTTGCGCAATTGCACTGGCAATACTTTCAGCTGTTTGGTCATGAAGTAAACGGCCTAGGAAACGTGAATAAGAACGGCGCGGTAGTAGGAGCGTCAGTTCAACATCAGGAGCTTCAGTTTCGCGGAGTGAATATTCAATTGCCGCATTGGCAAGGCGACGATCTGGACAATCAATCAATTCGAGAGTGATGCCATCGAAGGCGCTGTATTTATCCCACGCCTCACGAATCTCCTCTGCTTTTCGATCATCAATAACAAAGTGAACAGCGCTAAGTTTCCGAGGTTTTAAGCTCCGCGCATAACGAATGGCGCCAATTGTTGCTAAATCAACGTTATCGATAAGAACTGCAACATCATGTCGGGTGATATTTGCGCTCTTGCCTCGCTGTGGCGTGATATCCAGAACGCCATTTTCTGCCTGGTAGCGCTTATTTACTCGGATAAGTCCAATCACCATGATTGGGCCGAGCACCACAACAACCCACGCTCCGGCTGTGAATTTCACGATGGCGAAGATAATTACAACAATTAGCGAGATTGATCCGGAGACGAGATGGATAGCAAACCGCAGTCGCCACTTCTCACCACGATGCGTGTGGGTGTGCTTAGCCATCCCAAGACCAGTAAGCGTGAATGCAGTAAAAACCCCAATCGCGTAATAAGCAACGAGATGTTCAACTGATGATTGCGTGACTACTACCAAGATTGACGCTAAAAGCACCAGGACCAAAATTCCATTGGAGAAATTGAGGCGATGGCCACGTTTTGCTAACCAACGCGGCAAAAAGCCATCTGATGCGACGAAGTTCACCAAAATTGGGAAAGCTGAGAAGGTGGTGTTTGCCCCAGCGAAGAGAATAAGCATTGTGGCGGCCTGGACCACGATGAAGAAGATGTTCCCAATGGCGCCGTCACCAAGAATTGCTTTCGCTATTTGTGAAATAACAGTTGGAGTGCCGCTCTCGTACGGCAGCGCATAGATCTTATGAGCAAACCATGAGACGCCAAGAACTAGCGATCCCAAGATGCAACTCATCATTATCAAAGTCCTGCGCGCATTGACATGCTCTGGCGTTTTGAAGAGCATCACGCCATCGGATATTGCCTCAAGGCCAGTGAGCGATGAACCGCCGTTAGCAAATGCACGAAGGAGTGTGACCACTGCAGCGAGCGTTAGCAAACCTTGCTCAGAGCCGAGGGGAACTGCCCCTTCGACATTGGTGCTTAATTGTGGGAGCGTTCCAGTGAGATCGCGATATATGCCGACTGTGAAGACAACTGCCATTGACCCCACGAATAGATAAGTAGGAAGTGCAAAGGCTTTGCCCGCTTCTTTAACGCCTCGGAGATTTCCATAGGTAAGTAACACAATCACAACCAGCGTCATTTCGACTTTCCACGGTGCAAGTTCTGGGAAAGTAGAGACGATTGCCGCTACACCTGCAGCTGATTGAATAGCCAACGTCACTACATAATCAAGAATCAAAGCGACAGCAGCAACCTGAGCAACTACCGGCCCAAAGTTTCGACGCGATACGAAATACGCACCACCAGTCTTTGAGTAGACTGAGATGACGTTGTGATAAGAGAGCGTCACGATAATAAGAATGACGAGAACAACTGCTGTCATCGGCATCAACATAGAAAATGCTGCAAGACCAAAGACGGGCAAGAGTGCAATGAGAATCTGTTCGCTGCCGTAGGCCGATGAAGAGATACAGTCGGAGGAGAGGATGCCAAGGCCATATCGTTTTGAGAGTCGTTGGTGGCTTAGTGAATGGCGATTAAGTGGTGCACCAAGGAGTTTGCGTTTGATGGTGTAGAGCAGCGGATCCTTAGGGTGGACATGTTCTGCCATTACTGATGGCTTGGGAGCGTCATCCTGCCATGCAGTTGCCACGACTACCGCTCTCTCTTTAGCTCAACCACAACACCGATACCTATATATAGTAGAGAAACTTCCGCGGAGGATAAGAGATTTGAACTCTTGAAGGGTTTCCCCTTACACGCTTTCCAAGCGTGCGCACTCGGCCGCTATGCGAATCCTCCATGCAGGTTTTTTAGGGCTGCAGGGTCAAAGATACTCGGTCACTATGATTGCTACTGACCCCCCGCATGGCGGTATCGTGCTGAACTCCCCCAGGGCCGGAAGGCAGCAAGGGTAGGTGCGCTCTATCGGGTGTGCGGGGGGTCCTCACAGTTAGGCTCGCCCACATGGTTGACTCCACTTCCGCTGATCAGGGACCGATTGCGCTCTATCGCAAATATCGCCCCGGTCGCTTCAGCGAGGTCATCGGCCAAGACCACGTCGTCACCCCACTTACCAACGCACTCGCCTCGGGGCAGGTGCATCATGCTTATTTATTCTCAGGCCCCCGCGGCTGCGGTAAGACCTCGAGCGCGCGCATCATGGCGCGAAGCCTTAACTGTGAAAAAGGACCAACTCCTGATCCATGTGGCACTTGCCAATCCTGTCGTGATTTAGCGCCGATGGGGCCAGGCTCTATCGATGTCATCGAACTTGATGCGGCAACACATGGGTTGGTTGATGATGCCCGTGAGTTGCGCGATAAAGCTTTCTTCTCACCAGTGCAGAGTAAATACAAGATTTACATCATCGATGAAGCACATCAGCTTGGACCGGGCGCAGCTAATGCACTTTTAAAAGTTGTTGAAGAGCCACCACCACATGTGCTTTTTATTTTTGCTACAACTGAACCAGATAAATTAATTGCAACGATTCGCTCTCGTACTCATCACTACCCATTCCGCTTAGTTGCTCCAGCGCTTTTGGGTGAACATCTCACTAAAATTTGCGAACAAGAAAAAGTAAAAGTTGCTAAGGGCGTCATCCCAATGGTGGTGCGCGCTGGTGGTGGTTCAGTTCGAGATTCGCTTTCAGTCCTTGGCCAACTTCTAGCTGGTGCAGGTAAAGATGGTGTGAGTTACGAGATTGCTCTCCAACTTCTTGGCTTTACCGACGGCGCACTACTGGATGATGTCATCGATGCGCTCGCCGCGCGTGATGCGCAAGCGATCTTCACCACTATCGATCGAGTGATTGACTCTGGACATGATCCGCGTCGATTTGCGCAGGATTTATTAGAACGCGTGCGAGATCTCATCGTCTTACATGCTGTAAGTAGTGATGACCACACGGCGCACTCACTCTTCCGCCAACTCCCTGACGATCAATTGGAACGGATGCGGGCTCAGAGCGCCAGGTTGGGAAATAGCAGCCTCACCCATGCCGCCCAGGTGATTTCTGAAGGGTTAAATCAGATGCGCGGAGCCACTGCCCCACGTTTGATTCTTGAATTCACCGCAGCCCGCTTGCTAATTCCAACCACTGGCGATGAAGCGCTCTTGGCAAGAATTGAGCGGTTAGAAAGAAATAACGGCATCGTTACCCCGGTCGCCGCGCCAATGACGGCTCCCGCTTCAGCTCCTACATCGAAAAAGGCGAATCCCCCGGCAGCGCCTTCATCGCCCCAACCAAAAGCAGAGCCACCTGCGCCTGTAGTAAAGAGTGCAGCAGCAAAGATTGAAAGTATCGATGTTGTTGGTCTACGTCGGTTGTGGCCAAACGTTATTGAGAATGTCAAAGGTCGCCGTCGGTTGACATGGACACTGCTTAGCGCAAGTGCAACCTTGGCAACAGTCGACGAGAGTGCAATAACTATTTCCATGGTCAATGTTGGTGCACGAGATTCGTTCTTACGCTCTGGTAGCGATGAAATTTTGCGCGAAGCTTTTATTGAAGTTGTCGGGCTTGATCGAAAGATTGAAGTAATTATCGATCCATCGGTAAATCCAAGTTCTACACCCGTTACGCCGCCGCCAATGGAAGAAGTAGTTGAGAATTCCACGGATCTCAATTCATTAAGCGGTGCCGCACTTTTAGCGAAAGAGCTAGGCGCTAAAGTCATCAGCGAATCGCCAAAGGAGTAAAGGCGCGCCATGTACGAAGGTGCAATTCAAGATCTCATCGATGAACTTGGGCGACTTCCAGGTGTGGGACCAAAGAGTGCGCAACGAATTGCTTTTCATATTTTGCAAAGTGAGTCAGTAGATATCCAACGACTTGTCGAAGCTATTCGGGAAGTCAAAGAGAAGGTGAAGTTTTGCGAGATCTGCGGCAACGTTTCGGAAGAAGTGCAATGTCGAATCTGTCGCGATCCAAAACGTGAGCTCCATGCGATCTGTGTTGTTGAAGAGAGCAAAGATGTTCAGGCAATTGAAAAGACGCGCGAGTTCCGCGGTCGCTATCACGTGCTCGGTGGCGC
>CAYQLC010000013.1:3135-5224 GCA_964418325.1 uncultured Bifidobacterium sp. | reverse complement strand
GAGGTCACGTTGGGGCGCGCTTTTGAGGGGCGACGAACAATTCAGTAGTTTTTCTCAATATGCGAGACAGTAAGCGTCTCATATTCTGAGATATTTTTGGCTAAGGGCTAAATTCCCTGAGAAAGTTCTCGCATGGCTCTTATCGTGCAGAAATTTGGCGGCTCCTCGGTAGCAGATGCTGAGGGAATGAAGCGGGTCGCTGCCCGAATCGTCGCCACCAAAAAGGCGGGCAACGATGTCGTCGTTGTGGTCAGCGCCATGGGCGATACCACCGATGAGTTGATCGATCTGGCAAAGCAGATCACCCCGATGCCTACCGGTCGAGAGCTCGACATGCTCCTTACCTCTGGTGAGCGCATCTCAATGGCGCTACTTGCGATGGCAATCGGAAATCTTGGCCATGAAGCGCGATCCTTCACGGGAAGCCAAGCTGGTGTGATCACTGATTCAGTGCATGGCAAGGCGCGCATCATCGATGTCACCCCAGGTCGCATTGTTGATGCACTTAAAGAAGGTGCGATTGCAATCGTCGCGGGATTCCAAGGCATTAGCCAAGATACGAAAGATGTCACCACGCTTGGTCGTGGTGGTTCTGACACGACTGCAGTTGCGCTCGCCGCTGCGCTTGATGCAGATGTCTGCGAGATCTACACCGATGTCGATGGCGTTTTCTCGGCGGATCCACGAGTAGTTCCATCAGCACGCAAGTTGAAGAGCATTACCTATGAAGAGATGTTGGAGTTAGCAGCGAGCGGAGCAAAAGTGCTCCACCTTCGTTGCGTTGAGTATGCACGTCGTTTTGATTTACCAATTCATGTTCGCTCATCATTTAGCGGAAATGAAGGAACATGGGTTGTAAAAGATCGTCCAGAGGGAGATGGCATGGAGCAAGCAATTATTTCAGGAATCGCACACGATCGAAGTGAAGCGAAGATAACTATCGTTGGCGTGCCAGACCGCACTGGAGTTGCTGCACGCATCTTCCAATCTATTGCAGATGTTGATGTGAATATTGACATGATTGTTCAGAATGTTTCTGCAGCTGCTACTGGATTAACGGATATCTCGTTCACCTTGCCAAAAGCAGAGGGCGAAAAGGCGATTGCCGTGCTCAACAAAATTCAAGGTGAAGTCGGCTTTGCATCGATTCAATACGATGATCAAATTGGAAAACTTTCACTGATTGGCGCAGGTATGCGCTCACATCCAGGTGTGACTGCGACATTCTTTGCCGCTCTATCAGAGGCAGGAGTCAATATTGAGATGATTTCTACCTCAGAAATTCGGATTTCTATAGTATGTCGTGCTTCTGATCTCGATAAGGCAGTGCGCGCCTCCCATACCGCTTTTGAACTGGATTCAGATGCAGCCGAAGCGGTTGTGTATGGCGGTACCGGACGATGAGCAAACCAACTCTTGCTGTAGTCGGCGCAACTGGCGCGGTTGGCACGGTCATGCTCGACATTCTGAGCACTCGCGAAAATGTTTGGGGCGAAATCCGTCTGATTGCATCGGCACGTAGCGCCGGAAAGAAATTGATGTGTAGGGGAGAGGAACTCACCGTCATTGCATTGACGCCAGAAGCGTTTGATGGCGTTGACGTTGCGATGTTCGATGTTCCCGACGAAGTTTCTGCTGAATGGGGTCCGATTGCGGCGGCACGTGGCGCAGTTGTCGTTGATAACTCAGGCGCCTTCCGTATGGATAAAGAGGTACCGCTCGTAGTCCCTGAAGTGAACCCAGGGGATATCAAGAAGCGACCAAAAGGAATTATCTCTAACCCCAACTGCACTACGCTTTCAATGATTGTTGCTGTTGGTGCACTCCATCGCGAGTACACCGTTAAAGAATTAGTCGTGGCTTCATATCAAGCCGCATCAGGCGCTGGTCAATCTGGTATCGATGTTTTGCACGAACAGCTAAAAGAAGTTTCTGGTAAGAATCTTGGATCCGTTGCTGGCGATGTTCGTAAAGCAGTCTCTGATCTTGGGCCGTTCCCCGCACCTTTGGCAATGAATGTGATTCCATGGGCTGGGTCGCTTAAAGAAGAGGGTTTCACAAGCGAAGAGCTCAAAGTGCGAAATGAGTC
>CAYQLC010000013.1:0-3035 GCA_964418325.1 uncultured Bifidobacterium sp. | reverse complement strand
GCTCTTGATTTCTTTGTTTGTGGCGATAATCTTCGTAAAGGCGCTGCGCTAAATACCGCACAGATTGCCGAGTTGGTGGCACAAGAGTTCTAATCAGGAATTCCTGGATTCCAGAAGATTTCCAGGAATAACAGAACTGTTATCTGGAAATCTATTGACACTGCTCTGAGGCGGGAGTTTCCTTAACCCATACAACTGGAATGGATTCCAGTTTTTGGGGAGGGGACTCAGAGTGAGTGATTCGGGAACACAGCAAACTCCAAGAAAGTTCAAGTTGCCCGAAGAGACCAGCGTCTTTATCGCCCTGATTGTCCTGATAGGAATCGTCGGTGCACTGCGGCCGACTTTTCTCAAGCCGACAAACCTCTTAAATCTTGCGGCTAGTTACGCCATTGCAGCACTTCTAGCTGGGTGCATCGTCTTTCTCCTTTCTATGGGGGAAATTGATTTATCGTTTGGGTGGATTCTTAATCTTTCGGCGGTGTTAGCGGGAATTTCAATGATTGCCGGGGTACCGGTTTGGCTAGGCGTGTTAATAGGTATTGCAGCTGGCACTGTGATGGGGGCGCTTAATGGAGCCTTAATGGTTTTTATGCGTCTCCCGTTGATCATCATCACGCTAGGAACTGCATCAGTTTTTCAAGGAACATCTCTTATTTCTAACAACTCTGGATCAGTGGTTCCCACCGAAGAGCGAATTACACAACATGTTTTCTTCCGTGCTTTAGGTGGTTCAATTGACTCCCCAATACCAATCATTTTGATTTTTGTAGTCGTATGTTTCGTTGGTTTGCATTTACTTTTACACAAGACTCGATTTGGATATCGGATTCTCGCAATCGGTAGTAATCCAGAAGCCGCACGTTTAGCTGGCATTCCAACCAAGAAGATAAAAATTCAAGTGTGCGCATTAATGGGTGCAGTAGCAGGTGTAGGTGGAGTTCTTTTCTTGGGTTTCCGCGGCGCAGTGGACCCAACAACCGGCGGCCAGATGTTGCTACCAGTCGTAGCTGCAGCGATTATCGGTGGCACACCGCTATCTGGCGGCGCAGGCACAGTGTGGGGCTCACTTCTCGGAGCGATGATCGTTGGAGTAATTGGCGTTGGCGTTGTCTTTATTGGAATCGACGCAGTCTGGGGAACGTTAGTGACTGGATTAGTCATCCTCTTTGCAATCGGAGTCGACCAAATTGTTCGAGTACGTAAACGAAGAGTCGGCTAGCAAAACAACAGATTTCAACTCTGTCCATGGGGGGTAGAAGTTGAAGAAACTAAGGATGGTAAATAGATGAAAATGAGTAGCCGCAAGACTCGCTGGGGAGCGCTCGCGCTCGCTGGCGTTATGGCAATTTCAGTCGTCGGTGTTGCTTCTCCTGCTCAAGCAGCGAAAAAGAAGAAGATCACCATCGGCTTCGTTGTACACGTAGTTGGTAATCCATTCATTCAACAAATCATTGATGCTGCCAAGATGGCTGCGAAGGATCTTGGTGTCACTATCAAGGTAACTGGCCCAGCTGGCGCTGAAGGCGATGCACAACTCACTGCGGTACAGAACTTGGCTGCTGCAGGCGTTGACGGAATCGCAACCTCAGTTCCTTCCGCTTCGATGGTAAACGGATTGAATGCAGTTATTAAGTCTGGAATCCCAATCGTTCAATTTAACGGTTTGGGTGAAGGCGTAAACGCTCCATACGTGGGCGAAAAGTCCACTCAGTCTGGTCGAATCCTCGGCAAGATGGTTCTCGACAAGATTGGTGGCACTTCTGCTAAAGGCAAAGTAATCGTGGGTAACTGCTTCCCAGGATTCCCAGTTCTTGAGAATCGCCAAGCTGGCGTACTTGAGAGCCTCAAGAAGGCTTCAGGAATTCAAATTGTTGGACCATCTGATGTGAAGGTTGATGCTGCAGCTAACTTTGCTGCATGGCAGGGACTTCTCGCAGCTAATCCGGATGCTCTAGCAATGGTTGGTCTTTGCGCTCCAGATGTTGAGAGCATTGGAAAGGTAAACAAGGCAGCGAACAACACCAAGACTATTGGTGCCGGTTACGACCTTACTGCTGGAAACCTCGAAGCTCTTGCTAACGGATCTGCACACATCTCATTGGGTCAGACCCCATTCATCCAGGGATACCTCCCTGTATACATCTTGGTCGATAGCATCAAGCGAAAGATCAAGATCAACAAGCCAGGATTTATTGACGCTGGTACCGAAGTTGTCACCGCAACTTCAGTAACTGAGCCATTCAAACTTCCTGCACTTACTTTCAAGGATCTACAAGCGATGGCAACCTCGAAGACAAAGACTCGTAAGTATTACGATCCAGTCGTCAAGGGTTACATCAAGAATTGGCAGAAGAACCTCAAGCCAATTTCTGACGAATCTGCTTGATAAGTAAGAACCATTCATAGTGATACGGACGGAGGTCAGCGATGAGTAATGTGACTCGTGGTGTGATCTCCGTCCGGTCGCTATCGAAGCGGTATGGCGGAGTGCAAGCACTTAATAATCTTGATTTGGATTTAGAGCGAAATATTGTTCACGCAATTGTCGGTGAAAATGGCGCAGGTAAATCCACTTTCATGAAGATTTTGTCGGGAGGTGTAACTCCTGATTCAGGAACAATTGAAATCGATGGGGAGAAGTACCCTGAAATAACGGTCGCACTGGCGCGCAAGCTGGGAATCGGCATCATGTACCAAGAGTTGCGGCTATTCCAACATCGCGACGTGCTGACTAATCTCTTTCCAGATCGAGAGATTCGTCGTGGCCCATTTATAGCGCGTAAGCCAATGGAGGAAATTGCAAGGCCAGTCCTAGAATCTATTGGATTAGATGTCGATCTATATTCGACGTTAGGCGACCTAGCTATATCAGACCAACAATTGATTGAACTTGCTCGAGTCATTATCGAACGACCTAAACTGCTTATTCTGGATGAGCCAACATCTGCGCTAAATGCGCGTGAAAGTGATCGTCTTTTGGAATTAGTTCGGCATCTTCCTGAGCAAGGCACGACCGTTTTATATGTATCTCA
>CAYQLC010000012.1:43868-50785 GCA_964418325.1 uncultured Bifidobacterium sp. | reverse complement strand
ATTTCGCTGCGCTTGTGCTGTAGCTAGGTTCTCATCGAGGAACTCGGCAAATGCTCTACCCGGGATTTCTGGTGTCCAAATCGATTCCATCATCACATCAGTCTATAACCGACTAGCGAATGAGAATATTCCGCAGAACCAACTGAGCTAAATCTTGATATACCCTGAAGGACACTTTGGTTTGGTACCAGTGATTTTTTTGAAGACTTTACCCTTCTTGCAAGTTATTACCTTCTGGGAACTTTTAGTAACTGGCTTGATTGCAGGTGCGGCGACCGATGCCGCGGTCGAGGATCCCGTCGTTGGAGTGTCAATTTGCGCAGGCGCCTGTTGCATTTTCACGCGCAACGTTGGGTTGGAGAAAGTGAAACCATTGGCGCTCAAATGCATCCAACCATTTTTCTCAGCGACAGATGTTGTCGACGATTGTTCCACCCCATCAGCCGATAAGACACTGATGGTCGCCTGAATTGGGGCGTTACTGAATCCATAGAGACATCGTGCAACTTTGGAATCGATGAGCAGATCGTAGGTTCCTCGGAACACTTCACCACTTGGAAGGAAATGTGGGGCAGCTACTTTGTAATCAAGAGTTTGCGTTGCAGAGTTGAAGACTGGCGGGCCGCTTATGTAATTGGTGGCATTTGTCATCACAATTCCGCTGACGGACTTGTTGTTTTGATAACAACCTAGATCAAGACCGCCGCCATCATTGATGGTGCGAATACTCCATTGTGTGGGCGCGGCAATAGCTTTCTCTTTCATCATCGCTAACCACAAGAGAAATTCCTTCATACCTTCGCTGCCAAATGAGGTTTGTTGGCGCAGGCATTGCGGCGTCTCATTGAACTCTTTGCAAAGCCCTGTTCCACCTAGTGGCTTAGGAAGATTCGTATAGTAAGTATTTAAATCTGCTGTTAGCTCGCTCTTTTTTGAAAAGAGACCAACCATTGGCACAATCACAGGCTTTGCGCTCACTTCAAAGCGAGTCGACCCATCAGAATCAGTGGTGAGCGTGGCGCCGGCGTTACTTACGCGGCCGTGGAGCCAGCCATTGATATTCGAAGAGAGCTTTAGTGTGATGGCAAAAGTTGCATCCAGTGGGAGTGGGTGGGGAATTGCACATTGCGTTCTACTCTGTTGAATGCACTGCTCTAAGTGCGGATGATTCCTGCCAATCGCTAATACCGCAGGTTCACCATTTGGCCCTCGACCACCAGGTGTGAGATCCGAGGGAGTGGTATTTGGGTTGAAGGAGCCATTGACTAATGAGACAGCGAAGATTCCCATTTGCAGATTGGGTTCGGAGAATTTTGCTGCCGTTCTATCTTTTCGACCATCGAGTTGCGCAACAACTAAGTATTTAGTGCCACCTTGGTGCGGAAGACCCGGCACATCGTAAAGAAAGGAACTTCCGCTGGTCGGCAATTTTATTGCCGGATCTCCTACGAAGCCTTGTGGGTTATAACTTGAAAATTCAGTTGATGGCGTTCCGGTAACGATAGTTCCATCGGCCTTTGTTATTTTCAGGGAGCTTACGCAATCGACAGTGATAGTTGTCGAACACGAACTAAGGAGTGAGTTATAGAGACCAGTCAAACCATTCTTTACCATTTGGTCATTTGGTACACATTGTGAATTTGGCTTTCCACACTCATAGATTGCATCAATGGCGCGCAACTGCTCAGCTTGCGGGATATCTTTGAATTTCACTTGGATATAAGAAGAGTTGGACATACGTAACTCAAATGAATTAGAGGAGGCGTATCCGATGTATTCAGGTCCTGGAGGATTGATCTTAAAATAGAATTGTTCATCTGGAACCGTGTTCGAGTGGCTGATTGGAACTCCTGCGAGCAGAAGAGCAACAGTTAGCAGCGCAATTTTAATTTTCATAACCGACTCCAAATGTGAATTTCTCTTATAGAAAAACCGGCACCACCGAAGTGGCGCCGGTTTTCTTATTACCGATGGGGTTTATCTATTATCGCTTGCGGAAACCTGCAGGACAGGAAGCGGTTGTTACGCGCTTGGTGATCTTGCCCTTTACGCAAGTGATGGTCTTCTTCTTAGCAGGAGTTTTTACTGCTGCTGAAGCGGTTGGCTTGTAACCCTTCTTCATCTTCACAGAGAGCTTGGGCTGTGAGTACTGGAAGCCTTCATACTCGATGCTAATCACGCCATTCTTTGCCGCGATATTGGCGCTCTCGACGACTTGCTCACCTGTTGCTTCCTCAGTTGTCACTGAAAGCTCGAGGGCTTTTGCAGCATCGTTGGGATTCTCAAGTCCCCAGAGGACTTTTGCATCATTGAAAGGAATGTAGGCGCGATAGAAACCGCGATTTACAGTCTTTCCATCGACATCGAAGTGAGGAGCAGCAGCGGTGAAGACAAATGATTTGTCTGCTGCATTCCATACTGGGCTAGAAAGTTTGCAGAGTCCATCTGAGAGAACGATGATGTCGTTTGATACGCCATCGATTCCAAACTCAGTAAATGAAATCGCTTGAACGGTCGCGTACTTCGAGGTTGCTTTACCAGTCTCACCTTGGCACTGCTTGGAATCAGCAGCAAAGGCTACATTCACTGGTCGACCAGTCAACGTAATCACGCGGTATCCGGTGGCATCTGCTGTTTTCACAGTCATTCCAGCGCCAGCACCAAGAGTTACATTCGGTGAGTAGTTCGATTTAACTCGAAGTTTCACAGTGAAATTAGTATCAGTATCAAGGCTGGCGTTCTTACCTGTTGCCTTGTTATTGGCGATAAACGTTTTGTTATCCGCCGCATTAACAAAAATTGGTTCGATAGTGGTCCAGAGGTTTGAGGAATTAGCGAATGTTGGGCGTGCGTTGACGAAAATTCCGTCATAACCCTTGACGCCAAAACGCGCTGCATTCCAATTCGTTGAGGTCCATCGACCCGATCTAGCAACTGTGCTGGCAACCGTCTCTACTTCAGGTGCGACTACAGCAGGTGCTGGAGTTGTAGCTGCAGGTGCAGCCGCTGCAGGTGATGCAGCTGGTGATGCAGCTGGTGATGCAGCTGGTGATGCAGCTGGTGATGCAGCAGGTGCTGCTACAGCTTCAGTTGGATTTGCCGCTCCACTGGCTACCCACTGCAAGGTGGCCACGGTGCCTCGGCCATCATCAACTGTCACGCTCTCAATACATGCAAAAGAAGTAGGTGTTGCACACGCTGGCCATGGGCCACCTGGCAAGGGATCATTTGCTGCGTTAGCAGTTGTCGCAACGGAAATTAGCCCACCGAATAGTGAGGCAACTCCGAGCGCAACGAGAATTCTTTTCTTCACATTTCCTCCATCGGTTAACCATCGGGTGGGAGGACCCGACGTAAAAAGTCTACTCCTGGGGGTTGTTAATCGAGAATGCCCGTAAGGTTTTCGGTACCTGCTGCGTTAAATCGGTACCCCACATGGCGTACCGTGCTGATCATCGCCTCGAACTCGGGGCCTAATTTCGCCCGAAGTCGGCGAATATGGACATCTACCGTTCGGGTGCCCCCGAAGTAGTCATAACCCCAGACCTCTTGTAGTAACTGCGCTCGGGTGAAAACGCGCCCCGGGTGTTGCGCAAGATATTTGAGTAATTCAAACTCTTTGTACGTTAAATCCAGTGCTCGACCTTTGACGCGTGCGGTGTAGGAGTGTTCATCAATAGCGACTTCGCCAGAGCGAATCTCATTTCCATTCCCGCCGCTATTGCGAGCATCGAGCGCCTCTCTATAGCGAGTGATGGCAAGGCGGATTCGAGCATCGACCTCTGCAGGGCCAGCTGAATCAAGGATGCAATCGTCGGCGCCCCATTCGGAGGTGAGCGCAGATAAGCCACCTTCAGTCACAACGACAACTACAGGTGCACCGACGCCAGTTGAGGTGAGCAAGCGAGTGAGATTTTTCATCGCACCTAGATCTCGTCGAGCATCGACAAGCAGGAGATCGATTGACGGAGCATCGACCAATACCGAGACCTCTGCAGGGAGGATTCGAACCTGGTGTTGGAGTAGCGCAAGGGAGGGCAAAACCTCCGCGCTGGTATGGCGAGAGTTAGTGAGTAACAGGAGCTTCGCCATAGTGGGAGAATACTCTCGTGGAGAACTTGGTGATACTCGGGGTGGTCCTGCTCTTGGCCACAGGCTACGGATATTGGTATCGCCATCGCGACGGCCGCGTGAAATCCCATGAGAGAGCCGAGACCAGACTTCGGCTAGAGCCTTCAGAAATTGGACCCTTGGGTGAACGAGCCACGCTCGTCCAATTCTCCTCAGCTTTCTGCACGCCATGTCGGGCCACTCGAGTAATTCTTGGCGAAGTTGCGGCGGCGACCCCTGGAGTTAGACATATAGATATAGATGCCGAACATGAGCTGGCGTTGGTGCGCAAAGTCGGCGTGCTCTCAACTCCAACCACCTTGATTCTCGACAGTCAGGGATTTGAGATTGCACGAGCGGTGGGAGCACCGCGAAAGGCTCAAGTTTTGGCTTCGCTTGATTCCTTGAGATAGCAGACGAGTAGATTCCAACGCTCTGCGCAGAGCACTCCCAGGAAATCCTCATAAAACTGAGTCATTCTCGATTATGTGAGTACAGCGTTGACCAAGAGACGAGCGATGGTTCGTCTTGATCTTGCAGCCATCATCACTGGTGTCGGGCTGGGAATCACGCTTTCGCTCTTGCTCACCACTCTCACGCGAGAAGATGTCACGGGTGTCTATCAGATCATCACCACGATCTCTCGAGTTGCAGCGCTCACCGGCGCTTACCTTGCTCTCCTTGGATTGTTATTGGTTTCACGAATCAACTGGATTGAACGAGCAGTTGGCCATGATCGACTCGTCTCATGGCATCGAAAATCAGCGCCGTATTCACTCTTTCTTATTCTGATTCACGTATTACTCGTTTCACTTGGTTATGCCGCGAATGACAAAGTACGAGTAGGTACAGAACTCTGGCGATTAGTCATCACTTACCCATGGATGCTTCCTGCGTTTGCTGGCTTCTTAGCTTTCATGGCTGCTGGTATCTCCTCATATAAGAGAGTGCGATCGAAGATGAAATATGAGACCTGGTGGACCATTCACCTGTATACCTACATCGCAATCGCCCTCTCATTCATGCATCAAATTCTCACCGGTTCGATGTTCATTGGACATCCACTCAACCGTGCCTATTGGACCGGCCTATACCTTTTCGTTGGCGCCACAATTCTTCTATGGCGGATATTTATTCCGCTATTTAAGAGCATTCGTCATGATTTACGAGTTGAACGCGTTGATATTGAAGCGCCAGGAATTATCTCTATTTATATTCGTGGTCGAAATCTTGCAAAGTTGAAGGCTCAAGGCGGTCAATTCTTTAATTGGCGCTTTCTTGATAGTGAGCGGTGGTATCAATCGCATCCATTCTCACTTTCATCTGCTCCGCACCACAATCGATTACGAATCACCGTAAAAGATTTAGGTGATCATTCGGGAGCGTTACTCACTCTGCGCACAGGAACACGAGTGCTAATCGAGGGGCCATACGGTACATTCACGAAGAATCGCGCTGATAAAAATCGTCCTTTGGTTTTGATTGGCGGGGGAGTAGGAATTACTCCGATTCGCGCGCTGCTAGAAGAGTTACCAAATAATCGTGAAAGCACGATCATTTACCGAAGTTCAACGGTTGAGAGTTTGATATTTACTAGGGAGCTAACCGACCTCGCAGCGGCCAAGCAAGCAAAGTTACACATCCTCCCAGGATCTCGATTAGTTCATCCTCTTGATGCGAATCACTTATTGACATTGGTACCCAACATTCGCGAAGCTGAAATTTTTATCTGTGGCCCCACTTCTTTGACAGAAGTGATTAGCTCAAGCGCAAGAGAACTCGGCATACCAGCTAAGCGCATCCATTCTGAGATTTTTGAGTATCACGCAGTGATGGAGGAGTAAATGCTGGGAATAAGAAGACCACTTATGATCTTGGGAAGCACCGTTGGTGCCGTTGCCGCGGTGCTTTCCTACCATCCTGCAGCGAGCACCACGAGTTTATTGACCGAGCAAGCACCGGAAACTCCTGTTGAAACTCCACCGGTCGCGGCATCTCCAACCCAGGAATCAACCCAGGCAGCAATCCAGCCACCGACCCAGAGCCCGAGTGCATCTGCAACTCCAAAAGCAAATACACCTGCTCCAAAAAAGGGAGGAAAAAAACCCGTTGCGTCTGCGACTCCAGCAGCCCCCGCTCCCACACCTGAAGTTGCTGCAGAGCAAGTTGTTACTGGTGCCACCGCCCAGACCAGATGGGGTCCGGTTCAAGTTCAGATCACCGTGCAGGATGGACGCATCGTTAACGCTGCAGGGTTGCAATACCCAGACGGGGATCGACGATCACAAATGATCTCGTCACAAGCTGTTCCATGGCTTGTCGAGGAGACTCTCGCCGAACAGATTGCCGATGTTCAAATAATCGGCGGGGCAACTTACACTTCTATGGGATGGCGACAATCACTAGCCTCTGCGATGCAGAAAGCAGGTTTATAAAATGAAACGAGTTGTTGCCGCCTCAGTCGCTGGGCTTGCTCTCGTTGCATTCCTGGCATACCAGCCAGTCGCCGGAGATACTTCGAAATTGACGTTTACTCCTGCGCAACCTGAATCATCCGAGCCTGCAGTAGCACAATCGCGAAATAGCACCTCCGATCCTAGTCCGATTGTTACGTCGCAAAGTGAGAGTAATTCACCGAGCACTAGCGCGAAAAAAACCAAAGAGATTAAGGTAACGAGCGATGACGATGACGACTTTGATGAGCGTGAAGATGACGAAGACTACGATGACGACTTTGATGAGCGTGAAGATCACGAAGATCATGAAGACGATGATTAATTAATGTTCCACAACGAGGAAGTGTGGGG
>CAYQLC010000012.1:0-43768 GCA_964418325.1 uncultured Bifidobacterium sp. | reverse complement strand
ACGAAGATCATGAAGACGATGATTAATTAATGTTCCACAACGAGGAAGTGTGGGGAACGGTAGTCTCATTTCATCTTCCCAGTCAAGACGTTATGCAATCGGTTGTTGATCAATTTCTTGTCGATGCAATCAGATTTGTCCATGCGATTGATGAGCAATTCTCAACGTATAAAGTGAATTCAGAGGTCTCACAAATCCGTCGACATGAATTAGCGATCAACGATGCATCTGAGCGAGTGCAAGAGATATGGCACCTCTGTGAAGTTGCAAGAGATTTGACTGATGGCGCCTTCGATCCCTTCCAAGAGCGACTTGGAGGATTTGATCCCTCTGGGTATGTCAAAGGCTGGGCCGCTGATCAGATTGCGTCAATGGCAGAGCAAGTTGGAATTAAACGGTTACACATCAATGCTGGCGGAGATCTCACCGTTCGCGGCGGTATGGATGATGAAAAACCCTGGATGATTGGCATCCAACATCCCAAAAGAGCTGGTCGAATCGCTGCGGTGATTCCCATGCGCGATGGCGCAGTAGCAAGCAGCGGAAGTTATGAGCGTGGCGCTCATATTTATGACCGAACAAACGGCGCGATTGCTATCGGTGCGCTGGCAAGTTCTGTGTACGGGCCGGATGGGGGATTAGCCGATGCGCTCGCCACCGCCTTGATGGTCTCTGGCCGCGAGGGCGCCCCGTGGTTCCTCAAGGCCGAGTTAGCCGACTATGGCTGCTGGGTCGTCAATCGCCACGAGGAAAGTACCTGGTCAGTGCGGTGGCCAGAGCGAGGATGAATTTTCGCAAATCACTTGCAACTCGCTTTTGATGGGCATGGCCAATACCATTTTCTTATGTTCGCAAAGAAGGAAGTGTCGTTAATCAAGCGACGCACGATTGATTATGGTCGTGCAACCTCTTCGCGCTGTCTTGCTTAATCACTAACAATCTATGTGATTGTCGAATTGCCCGCGTTAGTGGCAAATCAAGAAGAAATTCAAAACCCCCTTTTCATGATGAACAAATAGTTTTAGGAGAGAGATATGTCGAAGCAGATTGATGTTCGTGGCGCACGGTTTGGCGCGCTACTCACTACTTTTGTGTTGGCGCTGACGTTAGCAACGCAGTCGTGGATTCTTGCCTTATGGCAAACTGCGGTATTCGCGATTGGTGCAAGCTTTGGTCCAGCACGAACCCCTTATGCATCTATCTTTCGCACGCTCGTAAAACCGCGCCTGAAGTCATCGCCCGCTTTTGAGGATGAGCGTCCCCCACGATTTGCTCAAGCAGTTGGTTTCCTCTTTGGCGCCGTTGCACTCACAGGTGCAGTCACCGGGATCTCTCTCCTATTTACTCTTGCAATCGCTTTTGCGCTCGCCGCTGCATTCTTGAACGCCGCGTTCAATTTCTGCCTCGGATGCAAGGTCTATCTTCTACTAGCTCGAGTTTTCAAGGGCAGTCACGAAGCAGTAGCAAAGACTCCTGCCAGCGTGCAGTAGAAGTAACGATTTCGCTCTAGTCTTATCCCATGAGAGATGAGCTCCGCGAGCGGGGATTACGCCTTACGCCACAACGCGAGTTGGTCCTAACAGCCGTGCGCGCTCTAGGTCATGCAACCCCAGAAGAAATCGCTGAGTACATCCACCGAACTCATCCCAGCATTAACCTCTCGACTGTCTATCGAAATCTAGAGACGCTAGAAAATGTCGGATTAGTACTACATAGCCATCTTGGACATGGTGGCGCGACATATCATGCTGCTGAAGAGTTAAATCACCTTCATCTAGTGTGCGGCAAGTGCGGAAGTATCGGAGAAGCCCCCATCGAGACAGCTGCCACCTTCGTCAATGCGCTCGCTGATGATTATGGGTTCAAGACCGATGTCACACACTTTGCTGTGTACGGAAAATGTATTAACTGCTCTGACGAATCATGAGCGCAGTATTTGTTGAGGGTGGCCCTGATCATGGTGCGATCTGGCACTTTGGTGAGCCAGTTAAGGAACAACGCGCACTAGAGGCAGGCCAGGCTTTTGCCAATTTAGGCCACCTGCCGGTAGTTGCGATAAGTGGTGTCGATCGATTGACCTGGATTCATTCACTCTGCACCCAAGATGTGGAACATCTCCAACCTGGTGAATGGAAAAGCGGATACATCCTGGATCCACAAGGTCATCTCGAATTTCCGCTATTAATCGTCGACGACGGCCACACTCTGTATCTCTTCACCGAGATTGCATCAGCAGAGCCCTTGATGACTTTCTTAAACTCCATGAAGTTCATGTTGCGCGTGGAGGTGCGAGATGCCTCTGCCGAAGTTGCACTCTTTCGCGCACCAGGCGCTGCCGACCTTATCGGTGGCCCTTATGCATTAGTGCCACGCGCAGAAATTGAGAGCATGACTGCTAATTTTGCGCTGACCTCAATGCAAGTGGGTACTTGGGCACTTGATGCGCTTCGAGTAGCAGCTGGTCGCCCCCGTTTTGGATTTGAAAGCGACCAAAAAACCATTCCTAATGAGTTGGGAGTGCTAAATATTGCGGTGCATATGAACAAAGGGTGCTACCGCGGGCAAGAGACTGTCGCCAAGGTATTTAACCTAGGCAAACCTCCGCGACGGCTCACGCTTTTGCATCTTGATGGATCGGGAGTCGACCTCCCGGCACCGGGAAGTGAAATTACCGTAGATGGGAAGAACATAGGTTTCCTTGGGACTGTTGCTCGTCATCACGAGCTCGGCCCCATCGCACTCGCGCTCATCAAACGTTCGGTGCCACTTGATGCAACCGTCACTGCAGGTTCGGTCCTTGCAACACAAGAAGAGATTGTTGCTCCGTAGATGGCCCGGGTAATTACTATCTATTCTCGACGTGGTTGTCACTTGTGTGAAGTGGCTGTCGAAAAAATCCATGAACTACAACCAGAATTTGGATTTCTGATTGAGGAAATCTTTATCGACGGCGATCAGGATTTAGTAGAAAAATATGGGGAACAAGTTCCGGTTATCCATATCGATGGCAAACCCCATGATTTCTTTCGAGTCAACGAAGAGCGATTTCGCGCCGCACTCACCTAAAGTTCGATATCTCCAATGAGGATGTCATCGGCATCGACAATTCGATAGGAATAACCTTGCTCGGCTAGAAATCGTTGGCGATTCTGAGCAAAATCCTGATCTACCGTGTCTCGTGCGACCAAAGTATAAAAGCGCGCCGTTCGACCATCTGCTTTCGGACGCAAGATTCGACCTAATCGCTGTGCTTCTTCTTGTCGCGAACCAAAGGCGCCAGACACTTGTATCGCAATTGTTGCCTCAGGAAGATCAATCGAGAAGTTTGCTACTTTCGAGACAACCAGCGCATTAATTTCACCTTCTCGAAAACTTTGGAAGAGCGCTTCACGCTCTTTGATAGGAGTATCGCCCGTGATTACCGGAATTCCCATCTCGGTAGAGAGCGTGTCAAGCTGATCGAGATATTGCCCAATCACGAGGATCTGTTCACCTTTATGTTTCTCAACGAGTAATTTTGCAATGGCGCCTTTAGTGCGAGTAGTCGCGCATGTTCGGTATTTATGTTCGGGCTCTGCAGTTGCGTAAAGCAGGCGCTCAGCATCGGTGAGGTTCACGCGCACTTCCACACACTCCGCCGGGGCGATGTAACCCTGAGCTTCGATCTCTTTCCATGGCACGTCATACCTTTTAGGGCCAATAAGGGAGAAGACTTCACCTTCAAGGCCATCTTCACGAACGAGCGTTGCGGTCAAACCTAGTCGTCGCCGTGATTGGATATCGGCGGTGAAACGGAAGATAGGCGCGGGAAGTAGATGTACCTCATCGTAGATAATCAATCCCCAGTCATGTTGATCGACTAAATCCAAGTGTGCATAGACACCACCTCTTTTGGTGGTGAGGACTTGATACGTTGCAATTGTTACTGCACGAATCTCTTTCTTCGAACCTGAATACTCACCGATTTGGTCTTCAGTAAGTGAAGTTCGTTTGAGAAGTTCATTCCGCCATTGGCGAGCGGCAACAGTGTTTGTCACTAAAATCAAAGTAGTAGCTTGCGCAAGTGACATTGCTGCTGCGCCAACAAGAGTCTTTCCTGCGCCACACGGGAGCACCACCACGCCCGATCCACCATGCCAGAACCCCTCAGCAGCGAGACGTTGATAGGGGCGAAGCTTCCAATCACTCTCGTGAAGTTCAATGGGATGGGCCTGACCATCAACATACCCAGCCATATCTTCAGCTGGCCACCCCAACTTAAGTAGTGATTGTTTCAGTCGGCCACGCTCGCTGGGAAAAACCTGGATTGTCTCGCTATCAATTCTCTTGCCAAGCATCGGTTGGACTTTCTTCGCCCGAATCACCTCTTCGAGTACTGCAGAATCAGTAGTAGTGAGTATCAAGCCATGAACCGGATGTGTTTCAAGGCGAAGACGACCATAACGCGCCATCGTTTCAGCGATATCGATAAGAATCGCATGGGGCACTGCATATCGGGAATAGCGCAACAACACATCGATAACACTCTCAGCATCAAGGCCAGCAGCACGCGCATTCCATAACCCCAGTGAGGTCAGTCGATAGGTATGAATATGTTCTGGCGAACGCTCTAACTCTGCGAAAGCAGCAATAGCCCGCCGACAATCATCGGCAGCGCCATGCTCTATTTCCAATAAGAGGGTTTTGTCGCTCTGGACAATTAATGGTCCATCAGCCATGAGGATTAGCCACTAAATCTTCGAGAAAAGCGTGAAGGAATTCGATCTGTGATGCAACGCCCTTAACGCTAATCCACTCACCTTGTGCATGTGCATTTCCACCAATCGCTCCTAAGCCATCAAGAGTGGGAACGCCGGTCGCAGCCGCAAAATTCCCATCGCTAGCACCACCGACAGCAACTCCAAGCAATTCTCCACGGCCTAGTGATGCATAAACCTTTTTTGCCCGTTCAAAAAGTACCTGTGTTGACTCAGGTTGAAGGGGTGGTCGATTGATTCCACCCGATACGACGATCTGTGCATCTGGATGCTGAGGTTTGAGTTGATGGAGCGCCTTTTCGATTCGCTCCAACTCACTCATGGCAAATGAGCGACAGTCGACAACGAGCCTGGCCAGCGCAGGCACAGTATTGGTCGTCGTACCCGAGGTTAAAAGAGTAGGCACTGCAGTAGTGTGAAATTTCGGATTGGCAAGTTTTTCAATCTCGACAATTAGGTGGGCCATTTCGGTTGTTGCGTTAATTCCTTTTTCTGGTTCTAAACCAGCATGAGATGCGCGCCCATGGACCTCTATGATGAAATCAGCAGTTCCTTTTCTTCCAGTTTTTACAGCGCCATTGATTGATGCTTCAAAAACTAGTACCGCCTTTGCACTTCGAGCAGATTCCTCGATCAGTGCACGGGTGGCTTTGGAACCCACTTCTTCATCAGTGGTGCAGAGCATGGCTACTGAACCCGTGATTCCCCTGAGCGCATACACCGCTTGCACAAATCCAGCTTTCATATCGAAAGCACCTGGAGCAGTAATTCGATCGCCATCTACCTGCCAGAGTGGCTGGAACGAACCCTTTGGCCAGACGGTATCGAGATGAAAGAGGAGAAGGACATCTGCAGGACGCGCTCCCCACCAAAGAATCGGCGATCCATTCACTTCAGAGATAGTTCCAGCGCTTCCCAAAACTTCGCTACAGATTTGGTTGGCCTCACTCAGGACTGCATCGAGTGCGCTCCGGTCATCGCTTGGAGATTCGATACGAACCAAACGCTCGATATCTACCAAATAGTTGGGGGTGGCCGTCATGGTGTAAGTCTGCCTTATTCGACTATCGCAACGCCCGAGATGCGGCTGACCGAAAACCGCAGGACCTCATCGCTGCGATGGTCATAGGCCATCAAAATTCCAGCGATCAGGTGGATCGGCTCAATCACGCGCTCGCTCACTCCACCATCGCTATCGGCATAGCCAATAGTGACTGTCGCCTTAGATTTGATAGCTAGCGCCAGGGTTGCCATGGTTTCGCTAGGCGTGCCTACCAGGATAGGGGCGCTCTTGCGATGAGTTGCCGCCTTGTCGCCAGCTCGAAGTGCACGCAAGGCTGCATTAATCAGATCATCCGATGGCGTGACCAGCTCTCCAGAGATTTTTGGTGGTCGTGGCTTGGCCTTTGTCCGAGCCTTGTCATGTTTCCGTGCAATGAGTACGCCATCACGGTCTTCAAGAGCAGGGAAATACCCGGCTGAAACCAAGGAATCAATTGCCTCATGGGTGTCGCCTTCGGTCATCAAAACCGTACTACCTAGTTGTCGAAATTGGAGATGCACCAACTTTTTATCAGCGAGAATTGCAGCTACCTGAGCTTCATCTTCACATCTAATGTAAGAGCTAAAACTAATTCCGACCCGTAATTTTCCGTATCGTTTTCCAATATCGGTAATCATGTAATCAAGCGGTTGTGGCATTGGAGTCTTTGAAATTTTCGTGAGGAATTTCTTTATGTCATCGCTACTTCGGCCATTATCCAGGGCGCGTCGAATTGATTGCTCAGATAAGCGATAGACGGTCGCGCCTCCCTTACTCTCGATGTTTGCAATCAAAGACATCTCTCGAGCCAAATCAACGTGTAGCGGCCCGGGTGCAATTGCGGTGTTATCTGCTTGAATCAAGATGTAGTCGATCTCTTGTGGCAGCAATTTCTGCATGCCGATCTCCTCTTGGGAATTGAGAAGAGCAATTCCAAATGAAGTGAGCGCATTTCGCCCAGTCAGACCCAGCCATTGTGCCTCACGTGCAATCCAGTGTACGAAGTCGTGATGGCTGCCAAATGCTTTACGGGGACGCTCCCACTTAACTCGTTCAGCAAGCGCGCCAACATCGACTGCCGTAGGAGCTATCTCGCCATACAAGCTGAGGGTGACTTTCTTGATATGTGAAATAGAACTTCGATCAATCTCAGGGCCAAGTGGAGCGATATAACCACGCTCACTTTTTCCAACGAGTCCAGCAACGCGTGAGGTGCTCAACCAATTATTGGTGATTTCTATCCAACGTTCCTCTAAAGTTCGATTCCGCCAAATGTCGAAAGCCGGAGTAGGGAGAAACTCTTCCTCGTTATGTACCGCTACGAATCCACTGATGTAAGCCAATTCAGCAATGAAGATCAGGTACTTTTCATCTAACCCAAGTTCCTCACACGCTCGCTTGATTTCCCGTACACCGATGCCTCCGGATCGAAGAGCAGCCGCAGGCTCTCCCGCCCAGAAATGTAATAACTCCTCGATATGGTGGAGAATCTCAAGAACTGCGCCAATTGCTGCGCTATCTACATCTTCGCCGGTAAGTGGCTTTCCTGTATAGACCGGTGGTAAATCTAAACGTTCTTTGTGTACGCGATTTCCGCGGAGATAAATCCCAACTTCTCGGGGGAGCGCGACGGTTTGGTTGTCGATAGGGGTAAGGAGTTGGTTTTCAAGGAGCCACGAAACAGTCGATGTTGGGCGCTTCACATCGGTGACAGTTCCACGAGGTGGTCCCCACGTCAGTTTGTCGAGCATCGCTTTGGCTGCCGGTGGCGCCTGGTCAAGTCGTTTTACCCAGCGCTTTCGATCACTTAACCCCACCGGGCCAAGCCCTGCGGGTTCTGGACCGAGGGCATCACGAACGCTGTTGAGAACACGGACCTGTTCTTCGTCCATATATATAAGTGCCAGAGTGCGAAACTTTTCAAAAGGCGCCTGCGCGTTGGCTCCAGCCATCTCGAGAAGAGAATCCAAGGTCACAGGCTCAGGAAGCACTGCGAGGATCTCCAAAACTTGTATCTCCCAGGTAGTTAATCCATCAAGTACGCGCGCGATGCTCGGGCTGGAACTTGCACGTGCGGCAAGTGCAGTGATGTCGGTGGGAAGTGGCGAGAGTAAGTCTGGACGTTGGCTAAAGAGCGCCTGGAGATTTTCGTCACTACATGCGCGCAACTCATCGGCTAGTGAGCGGCTCGGGCGAAGGCTTGGAGACATAACCTGCCTACGCTACCTGAAGGTGTGCAGGTTATGCTCACCGTATGAAAACGCTCGTCCATGTGGTTCGCCATGGCGAGGTAGAGAATCCTGACGGAATCCTCTACGGTCGCCAATCCGATTGGCACCTCTCTGTTCGCGGTCGTGAGATGGCAGATGTTGTTGCCAAATGGACCCATGGTCGAGATATTGCAGCGGTAATCGCTTCGCCGCTCGAGCGGGCCCAAGAAACTGCACAACCAATCGCAGCGCTACATAAGTTAACTATCACTACCGACCCTCGACTCATTGAGGCAGCGAATGTTTTTGAAGGAAAGAAATTTGGCGTGGGTGCAAGTTCTGGTGCGTTATTAAGACCTTCAGCGTGGAGACATTTATGGAATCCATGGCGACCGTCATGGGGGGAGCCATATCGCGAACAGATCGAGCGGATGATGGCTGCAGTCAATAATGCGCGCGCACTTGCCGTGGGTAGAGAAGCGGTCTGTGTCTCGCATCAACTTCCCATTTGGATACTGCGATCTGCTATCGAAGGGCGCCCGCTTTTTCATGATCCGAGGAAGAGAATCTGCTCACTCGCTTCGGTGACAACGGTGATTTTCTCTGAACAAGGGGTAATTGAGGGAGTCGAGTATGCAGAGCCTGCAGCTCACTTGCTTCGGGCGAAGAAATGAAACTGCGCAAAACTCGAAAAGTTTCTCTTGCGGCGGCCGCAGTTCTCTTACTTGCAAGTTGCAGCGGTGGTGGTAGCTCGATTGATGAGAGCTCATATGTCGCTGGCGATGGCGTGGTCACGTTTGTAAAGATAAGCGACCGAAATGTCGCACCAAAAATCTCCGGCCGAAGCACTACCGGTGAGTCAGTAATGATAGCCCCGGGGAAAGTAGCGTTAATAAATGTTTGGGCTTCGTGGTGCTCGCCATGTCGAGCTGAGGCGCCCATCCTTGAGGAGTTGGCGAAGAAGTATCCTGATGTTGAATTCGTGGGTTTACTAACGAGAGATTCGATAGATAGCGCAAATGCATTCATCAGGAGATTTGGGATCACTTTCCCAACTATTTCTGACGATCAGATTCTTTTGGGATTTAGAAAGAGCCTACCTGTTGCTGCAATCCCAACCACTTTTTTAATTGATAAGCAGGGCAAAGTTGCTGCTCGCATTTCAGGTGAGGTTACCTTCTCGTCAGTAAGCAAACTCATTGATGGTTTGGTGAGCGAATGACGCTCTTTGGATTAACCGAGCAAGTACTACAGGGATCAGTGCTGTTAGCCTTTCCAATAGCGATTTTTGCCGGATTAGTTGCATTCGTTTCACCATGTGTCTTGCCGCTAGTTCCGGCCTACCTCGCATATGTCTCTGGGCTTTCTGGTGCTGAATTAGAGAGTCCAATAAAGCGCACCCGCGTAGTTTTTGGAACTGCTTTATTTATTATCGGATTTAGTTCGGTATTCATCTCGTACGGCGCACTTTTTGGAGGCGTTGGAAACACGCTCTTAGTCCGCGAACGTGGGCTCAGTCAGATATTGGGAATCTTTACCATTCTGATGGGCTTGCTCTTCCTCGGCGTTTTCCGTGGGAATAGAGAGCTCCGACCACGCTTGAAGACCGACGGCGGATTGCTCTTCGCACCATTTCTGGGGGTGCTCTTCGCCATTGGTTGGACGCCATGTATCGGACCAACGTTGGCTGCGGTGCAAGCGCTGGCACTAAGTGAGGAGAGCGCAGCGCGAGGTGCTTTTCTCTCACTCGGTTACTGCATCGGATTAGGTCTGCCTTTTCTGCTCGCAGCGTTCGGAATTTCGCGGGCAATCACGCTCTTTAAGCGTTTACCCACGCGCGCACTCTCTTATATCGGAGGAATTTCGCTCATTCTGCTCGGGCTCGCGCAGTTGACCGGACTTTGGACGGGAATCGAAGGCTGGCTACAGCGCTGGGCCTCATCCTTCGTGGTCGCCTTATGAGTACCTCAAATATTTCCTACGATGCCCAGCCACCCCAACTCAGTGGGATTGGCTTTCTACGGTGGATTTGGCGACAACTAACGAGCATGCGCACAGCGCTTGTGCTCCTATTGCTCTTAGCGGTTGCTTCCATTCCAGGATCAATCTTCCCGCAAAGATCGCAGAATCCTTTGCAAGTTAATGAGTATTACGGAACTAATCCGGAGCTAGCTAGGTGGCTCGATAGATTCTCTCTTTTTAATGTCTTCTCGTCGCCTTGGTTTAGCGCGATTTATATCTTGCTATTCATCTCGCTCATTGGTTGTGTAGTGCCAAGAACTTGGGAGCATTTCAAGAGTGCACGCGCTTTGCCACCAATGACTCCAAAAAACTTGGAGCGCTTGGAGGAATTCCAAGAAATTCGATGGGAAAAAAGTTCGAGCGAAGCACTTGATATTGCTAAAGCAGAACTAAAGCGTCGAAGATATCGACTTCGATTACTTCCTGATTCAATCGGAGCAGAAAAGGGCTTTATCCGTGAGACGGGAAATCTTCTCTTTCACCTCTCGTTAATTCTCTTGTTAATTGGTGTTGCGTATGGCTCACTTGGTGGGATGCGAGCTGATGTGATTGTCACTGAAGGTGAGACTTTCACCAATGTCGCCACAAGTTACGATTCTTTAACTACCGGTGGACTATTTGCTATTGATGATATTCCACCTTTCACTATCAAAGTAAAAAAGTTCACCGCGAAATATGATTTAGTGACAAACGCACCGATTGATTATCAACTCGATGCGCAAGTTGTTGATGAGCCGGGCCAATCACCTCGTGATGTCATTGTTAAAGTAAATAAACCACTAACTTTTGGTGATACTCGCGTATATCTCCAAGCTAATGGGTATTCCCCAATAGTGACGGTGCGAAATAGCAACGACGAAATTGTTCTTCGCGGACCTATTCCATTTTTGCCGCAAGATGGAAATCTCACTTCGATTGGTTCTATCAAAGTGCCAGATATGAAACCGCAATTAGGTTTTGTTGCTAAGTTTCTGCCAACAGCTGAACGTACGGCGGAGCGTGGTGGGTTCTCGAGTTATCCCGAGGCGCTAAAGCCACTACTTGATCTTGCTGCCTGGACCGGAGATTTGGGGCTGGATTCAGGAATTCCACAATCGGTCTACCGAATAAATACCGAGAATATGAGGCAGATTGGATTGGCTGCCTTAACGCCGGGACAGAAATGGGAGCTACCAGGTGGCGTTGGTTCCATCACATTCGATGGATTCACACCGTGGGTGAATCTTCAAGTTGTTCGCGATCCAGGCAAGACCTACTCGCTGGTGGGGGCAATTCTGATTTTGCTGGGGTTACTTGTATCACTCTTTGGGCGGCGCCATCGAATCTGGGTTCGCGTGAGCCATAAGGATGGGGATACCATCGTTCAGGTTGCAGGTTTGACGCGCTCACCAGGGTTAGATGAGGAAGTTAAGTCATTAGTTGAAGTTCTTCAGGGAAGTTCACGGCTAGATAAGGATAAGAATGTCGAAGAGTGATTTGGCTTATCTCTCCAATGACTTGATCTATGCCAGCATGGCGATCTGTGCTCTTGCGTTCTTGGTTTTTGCTTATGAACTTGCTTGGTCAATCCGAGTCGGCGAAGAGAAGACCACGATCACCCGTCGACAGAAGGTACTTCGAATCGCACAGGCGCTCACCATTCTCTACTTTCTTATTCTTTTTGCGGGCGTAGTCACCCGTGGGCTTTCTGCTGGCCGTGCGCCCTGGGGGAATATGTATGAGTTCTCCATTACCGGTGCACTTGCCTTCACACTTGCCTATCTTGTTGCGTCTTTGAAGTACGAAGTGCAATGGCTCGGAATCCTGATTACTTTTGCATCACTATTAACTTTAGGTACCGCTGTTACATTGTTATACGTACCGAGCGCTCCGCTAGTGCCAGCTCTGAAATCGCCCTGGTTAGTTATTCACGTTTCAGCCGCAATAATCTCAGGTGGCGTCTTCCTTTTAGCCAACTGTATTGCCGCGGCATATTTAGTTTTGGAACAGGTCGAAAAGAAACGAGCTGGTGCTCGTCCAGAGTGGGCGCAACGATTACCCAAACTCGAAACGCTCGATCAACTTTCGTATCGGTTAGTAGCGCTGGTCTTTCCGTTATGGACCTTTGCCATCATTGCAGGTGCAATCTGGGCCGAGGCAGCATGGGGTCGATATTGGGGCTGGGATCCAAAGGAGACTTGGTCATTCATCACCTGGGTTGGTTACGCCGCATATCTCCATGCTCGCGTGACGGCAGGGTGGAAAGGACGTCGAGCTGCTTGGCTCTGTCTCATTGCCGGATCGACCTTTTTATTTAACTATGTATACGTAAACATCTGGGGAACAGGTAAACACACTTACTCGGGGCTGTAATAGTCGAGCGCTCAGAGTTTTCGTAAGAAGTCAGGGTTATCATCCGGCGGAATAATCTTCCGAGGTGGTTTACGTCGTCCGCCATTTCCTCGGCCACGCTGCTTTCCAATGACTAACCAGGCAACGCTCACGATTGGTGAGGGGCTGAACAAGACAATAAGAAGTAACCAGGCCCATTTTGGAAGTTTTTGCACCTCTTCTTGTGGAGTGCGCGCACAATCGACAAATGCATACACAGTGATGGCGATTGATATCAGAAGAAGAATGCGGATCATGCCGTGAAGTATATAAGGAATCTAAGTTAAGCGCTCAGGACAATTCCGGCAGCATAAAGAATGGCAAAAAATAGTTGAAAAAGCGCTGTGCGTTGTAGTAACCCAATGAGATCTCGCCCGCCAGCGCCTTTCAGGACCGTGATGGAGAGAAAGATAGCGAACGGAAGAAGTAGTAGCGTGATTGCTGCCCAGGGCTTGGCAAAAGCTGTAGCGATACCAATGAGATTGCTACCAAGAATAAGAATTGAATAAAAGTATCGAGTTGGGCGTTCGCCCATCAGGACTGCAAGTGTTCTCTTGCCAGATTGTAAATCTTTGAGTCGATCACGCAGATTGTTCAATACTAGAATCGCACATGCCTGGGCTCCTACTGGAACTGATGCCGCAATAGCGATAAGCGTCACTTCATTACTTTGCACGTAGTAAGTTCCTACGACTGCAATCAATCCAAAGAATATAAATACAGAAATTTCGCCTAGTGCTCGATAGCCGTAAGGATTTTTTCCACCGGTGTATCCCCAAGCAGCCATAATCGAGAGTGCGCCAACCAGGATTAACCAGAGTGAAGTCCGGAGCGCCAGTGTCAATCCAATGACACCAGCAAGGGTAAAGAACATAAATGCAGCGTTACGAACATTTCGAGGCTCTGCTTTTCCACTTCCTACTAAGCGCATCGGCCCGACCCGCTCAGTATCAGTGCCTCGAATGCCATCGGAATAATCGTTGGCGTAGTTGACGCCAATTTGCAGAGTTAACGAAACTAATAGCGCAAGCGCGGCATGGCTCCACATGGGATTCGGTGCAGCAAGTGCAGTACCAACGAGTACTGGCGCGAGCGCGGCCGGCAATGTGCGCAAGCGCGCACCGCCAATCCATTCCCTTACCGTTGCCATATGCCCTCGGTTCTCTGTGGATTGAATTTGGTCACTCAGAGCGCTTCTGTTGGCTGCGCACTTAACAAGAATTGACGATCAATCTTGCCATTTGCCTTAGTCGGTATTTCAGAGAGTAATAGTAGAGAACGCGGTGCCGCCACCTTGCTCACCCCATCAGCGATTATGGCGCGAATCTGAGCGAGCGTCGGATTCTGATTGGTCGCGCTGTCGGTCATGATCACGCGGAGCGATTGACCCCATTCGGCGTCGGGCACTCCCATAACAAGAATCTCCCGGTCAGGAAATTGGCGATTCAAATAATCTGATACCAATGATGGCGAAATTTTTTCGCCTCCGGAAATTATGACGTCATCGGCTCGACCGTGCACCATTAGTGTGCCATCGTCACCTAATGTGCCTTCATCATCAGTGATGAACCAACCATCCACAAAATTTTCTCTAGTTAATTGTTGGCCATCAAAATATCCCAATGCTTGCATCGGTCCTTTTAAAGCAATTCTCATCTCAGGAGAAATTTTCACTTCGACTCCAGGGAGAGCTCGTCCATCGTAAATGCAACCGCCACACATTTCAGTCATTCCATAACTAACTACCAGGGGAATGCCTGCTGCAATTCCCTCCTCGAGTAGTTGTGTCGAGATTGCTCCACCACCGATGAGCACTTTTTTTGCATTAATCAGCTCATCAAAACTCTTACCTCGCTCCTTTAAGAAACGGTACAACTGGGTAGGAACAATGGAAATGAATTGGCCACCTTGTTGCGCAGGGTCTGATCCCAAATCTATTGAGCGGAGTAATTGATTGATACCAGCTATGTGATTGAGCGGTAGCGAAAGTGACCATTTATCACCTTGGTTTGCACCAAGAGTTTGATTACTAAGTCGCGCGCTGACTTGCATCGCATTTGCACTGAGCGCAACTATTTTTGGTCTGCCGGTCGATCCACCTGTTTCGATCAGGAGCGCTATTTCCTCAGAGACGAGATTGAGGGAAGTAGGAGTCAGCGCGACAGCAGGACCGCCCGTGAGCGCGCTCGCGAGCGCATCACGCAGTCGCAGGGCATCGACAGTTATTGGGTCGATTCGCTCTACTTTTCTCACGCCTCTAGGCTATCGCCTGTGAGTAAACCCATTAAAAGAGAGCCGGGCAGTCGCGAGATTCCTAAGTGGGAACGGCTAGGCGAGTACAGCGATATCGTCTACGAGCGCGCTGAGGGCATGGCAAAAATCACGATCAATCGTCCAGAAGTTCGCAATGCATTTCGACCTGAGACGCTTGCACAATTACAAGAGGCATTCAACATCGCGCGCGATGACGACAGCGTTGGCGTAATCATCTTCACCGGAGCTGGTAACGAAGCGTTCTGTTCTGGCGGTGATGTCATGGTCCGTGGTGATGACGGATACATCGGTAGTGATTCACTCGGCAAAAAAGGAATTGGAAGACTTAACGTATTGGATCTCCAAGTACAGATTCGCCGAACACCAAAGCCGGTGATTGCAATGGTTGCTGGCTGGGCGATAGGTGGTGGCCATGTACTGCACGTTGTCTGCGACATAACAGTTGCGGCAGATAATGCGAAATTTGGTCAAACCGGGCCCATGGTCGGTTCTTTTGATGGTGGTTACGGAGCTGGACTTCTTGCTGCACATATTGGCCAGAAAAAAGCGCGTGAGATTTGGTTTATGTGTCGCCAATACGATGCTAATGAGGCACTTGAAATGGGATTAGTAAACACCGTGGTTCCAGTTGCCGAGTTAGAAGCGGAAACAGTCTCATGGGCGCGCGAGATGTTGCGCCACTCACCACTTGCATTGCGCTTACTCAAAGCGGGATTAAATGCAGCAGATGATGGACTGGCAGGGGTACAGCAACTGGCTGGCGATGCAACATTGCTATTTTATTTAACGGAGGAAGGCCAAGAGGGAAGGAATGCCTTCCAAGAGAAGCGACCACCAAACTTTGGTCGTTTCCCAAAGCGCCCTTAATAATGCAACTTAGCGATCTACTCTCCCGCGTTAAAATCATAGGAATTCCTACCCGCACCAATTTTCGTGGTGTGACTCTTCGAGAAATTGCGCTAATTAAAGGGAGCAAGCGGTGGAGTGAGTTCTCACCCTTCAAGGATTATTCAATCGAACGTGATGCCTTATGGTTGCAAGCAGCGCTCGAGGCAGCAGATCATGATTTTCCTTCGGCAGTTCGTGAACACGTTAAGGTAAATGCCACGCTCCCTGAGGTTCCGATTGCACAGGTAGGTGAGGTACTTTCTTGGTTCCCTGGATCGACCACGGTAAAGGTAAAAGTTGGCACAGCTAATGATGAGGAGCGAATAGCAGAGGTCTTTCGGATCATTCCAGATGCTCGCTTAAGACTTGATGTCAATGGCTTATTCACTATTCAAGAAGCCCAAGACTTTTTAACCTCGCTCTACAATAAATATGGACATCAAATTGAATATGTAGAACAACCATGCGCATCTCTCGCCGAAAATGCTGCATTACATCTTCCGATTCCACTTGCTATTGATGAGAACCTTCGCCTCGGCGATGATTTGGGTGAGATAAACAGAGTCGCCGATGTTGTGATAGTCAAAGTTGCGCCCTTGGGTGGGATTACTCGCGCTTTAAATATCATCTCGAAGCTAGATAAACCTCCGGTAATTTCCTCTGCGTTGGAAAGTAGCGTGGGATTGTCAGCAGGGATCGCGCTAGCAGCTCATTTGCCTGAAGATGCGATTTGTGGATTAGGGACCGCAGCACTTCTTGCCTCCGATGTAGTCAAGTCACCCTTGCTTCCAGAGAATGGTTCTGTACCTGTTACGGAAGTCGAGATTGATGAGAGTGCGATAGCGCGTTTTTGCCTTTCGCATGAGCAAGAGCAGTGGTGGCATAATCGCATCAGCAATGCTTTTACAAAGTGTATGGAGAATATCGAGCGGGGGAGTAGCGATGTCTGAGTCACGTTTCACTCCCTCTCCAGTTTTAGGTGAAGTCATAGTGGATCAGCTAATCCGCCTCAACGTTAAGGATGCGGTGATTTCGCCAGGTTCACGGAATGCTCCTTTGACGATGGCGCTCTGGCGCGCAACCAACAGATCTAGTATTCGGCTACATACTCGGATCGATGAGCGCAGCGCGGCCTTTCTAGCATTGGGTATCGCGAAAGCAACCGGAGTACCCGCGCCCGTGATCTGTACTAGTGGCAGTGCAGCGGCGAATTTCTTTCCTGCGCTTTTAGAGGCCTATCACGGTGGCCACCCTTTAGTAGCAATCACTGCAGATCGACCGGCTCGTCTGTGGGATACCGGAGCTAATCAGACGACCAAGCAAGTGGGAATGTTTTCGGGTGCCAATATTTCAACGCTTAATCTTGCTGCGGTCGGCGACCAACCAGGACAGGCTCAGCAATGGCGAGCGGCGGTGGCCCGCAAAGTTCTGCCGCACAAACCTGCGCATATCAATGTCGAATTCGATGAGCCGTTAATCGGTTCTTTGGAATGGTGTGAGGATATTGATACAGATGTTGATATCCCACCTGTGAGAGAAATTCAAGCGAAAAAATTAGCTGATTATCGACAGCATGGTGTGATTGTTGTTGGCCATGATGCTGGCGGTATTTTGTTTTCTTCAATTCTTGAATTCTCAAAGAGAACTGGATGGCCAATTCTCTCCGAAAATCCACTGTTGGGCTCTGAAGTTATTCCACACGCTTCTCTAATTCTCGGTGATGCAAACCGACAGGAGTTACTCCGACCAGATTTAGTGATGACTATTGGCCGACTGACTCTCTCGCGCGCAATCAATTCCTACGTATCGAGCGCCTCATACCAAGTTGTCGTCGATCCGCGAATTGAAGAGATTGACACTAAACGTCACGCGGATGAAATCCATTTCACGCTACCAATCATCGAGAATGAAGTGACGACAGATCCAACCTGGTGTCAGCGCTTTATAGGCTTATCCCAAAAAGTAGGCGCGAAACTCCCCGAGTTATTGACCGAGTGGTCTGAGCCATTGGCTGTTAAGCGAATCATTGAAGAACTTCCGAATGACTCCACGCTCTTTCTCTCCTCCTCTCGCCCCATCAGAGATGTCGAGGCGTTTGTCTCCTCTCGATCTGGGATCGAGGTCCATGCCAATCGAGGCCTCGCTGGGATTGATGGGAACCTTTCTACAGCGCTAGGGATTGCGCTCTGTCGGGATCGGACCTACGCAATCGTCGGTGACTTAGCGTTTCTTCACGATATCAATGGATTATTGATTGGCCCCGAGGAGGTTCGTCCAAACCTGACGATTGTCGTTATTTCAAATGATGGCGGTGGAATATTCTCCACGCTTCCGCAAAGTGATGTTCTTGGTTTTGAGAAGATTTTTGGAACCCCGCACGGTAGAGATCTTGTAAAGATTTCGGAGAGTTACGGAATCGATGCAATTGGCGTCCGCACACCTGACGCTCTCGCCTCTCAGCTTGCCCGGAGAACAAATGGCATTCGAGTTATTGTTTGTGAAATGCCAGACCGCCAGAGCAACGCTCAACTACTCAAGAAAATCAATGAGTCTCTAACGCTTCTCTGATTGGCAGTAACTTCGCCTGACTTTCGCCGTACTCTTTTGCGGGATCTGACCCCTGCACTATTCCACAACCTGCAAAGAGTCGAATCTCACGGGGATTTTTTGAATTTATCTGGGCACATCGAAGCGCAATTCCAATTTCACCCTCACCTTTGCTATCAACCCATCCCACTGGACCGGCATATCTCCCGCGGGACATTTGCTCAATCTCTCTGATCGCTTTTTGCGCTGCAGGTCGGGGTGTTCCACATACTGCCGCTGATGGATGAAGTTCGCGCACGACAGTAAATAAATCTGCGGGAGCGAGTGAGTCTGTGAGTACACCAGTCACATCGGTCGCAAGGTGCATCACGTTCGACAGGTGCAGGACAAATGGCGTTTCAGGAACGTTAGTTGATGAACAAAATGGAGCAAGTGTTTGCGCAACTGATTCAACAGCATATTCGTGTTCTTCGAGATCTTTGGATGAGCGGGCTAGTGATGCCGCAAGAGCCAAATCTCGCTCATCATCACCAGTTCTTTGAATTGTTCCGGCAAGGATTCGCGAGGTGATCAGCCCTTTATTTAAGCGAACCAGCAATTCAGGAGTTGCACCCACAAGATTATCAACTGCAAAAATCCACGTAGAGCCATATTTTTCACTGAGTTTTCGCATTACATGGCGGGTATCAAACGGTAGATCTGACTGCGCAACAAGATCACGTGCAAGTACAACTTTGGAGATTTCTCCACTATGGATTCGTGCTAAAGCCTTATCAACATTTGCCTCCCATTGCGTTGGCGAAATTGCCCCACCCACCCAACTCAAGTTCAAAGGCGCTTCAATTACCTCTGGTTTTAAAAAATTTGGCGCTGCCTCTTCACCGAACCAAGTGAGCCAAGTTCGACCATTACGCTGACCAACGACCACTTCAGGAATGATTGCAACACTTGGTTCGTCGGTATCGAATGAACCTGACACCATGAGAATCGGTCCGGTGCCAAATTTTTTGACTTGGTCTTGGATGCTGAAATGCGCGCATCGCTCTCGCCACCAGATTCGGATCTGTTCAAATCGATCGCTACCAGTGACTTCCAGGCGATCGAACTCACCCCAACCCACTAATCCATCACCGCCGCGCACCCATGCCATGGAAGTGCTAGTAGGCAGCAGTGCGAGTAGATCCTTTGCCTCGCTAATCTCGTGCGAGTGGACCGTAATCGATTTTGCAGAATTCACGAGCGTCGCTTGTCCACCACTCGCCAGAGAACCGGCAGGGTCGTTGCAGCAATTCCTAATTTGATTATTTCACCGACAATAAATGGTGTGAGCCCAGCATTTATCGTCCACGTCCAATCACGTCCAGTGGATTGTTGTAACCAGATAAGACCCGGAATGAAGATCAGGAGTTGTCCAATCAGCATCGCAATCACGGCAGTGTGAATTTTTTTATCCCACTTTTTTGATGATAGAAAACTCAAAGCAATGGTCGCCAGGAACATTCCGATTAGATAACCACCAGTAGGGCCGATTAACTTGGCGATGCCGTGTCCTTGTTGCGAGAAAATTGGCGCACCAGCGATTCCGAAGACCAAATAGAGCGCAAAGGTGCTTGCACCTAAAGCACGACCATAACTTGCCCCGATAAGTAGCGCGCCGAGGGTTTGACCGGTGACCGGCACGGGTGACCCAGGAATAGGAAGGGCAATCTGCGCCATCAGTGCGAGGAAGGCGACGCCACCTACTGCTAAGACGCTATTACTCAGAAGGGTGCTCTTGGGAATGAGCGCAGCACGCAGGGAGTGTGGCGCGAGCGAAATGCTGGTCATATATCTGCCTCCGTATCTTCTCGGGCTCTAGTCAGATTCTCATCTCGACTGGCATCTGAGCGTACACACCATAAAGATGTACTCCATGGTACGAGCCCGCCTAGATAAATCGCCACGTGATGTCGCGGCGATGTTTGATCAGGTGGCCCGTCGTTACGACTTTCTCAATGACCTGCTGAGCCTAGGACGCACCAAGGCTTGGCGTCGCTCGGTGGTTGCGACAATCGCGCCCCGACCAGGAATGCAAATCCTTGATTGCGCAGCAGGTACCGGATCATCCACTGCGCCATTGGTCGCTGCTGGAGCTGATGCGATCGCCTCTGACTTCTCCCTTGGCATGCTTGAGGCTGGCGCCGCCCGCGAGCGGGAGCTCACTTTCATCGCAGCAGATAATCTTGCGTTGCCCTTCAGTGAGCAGAGTTTTGATGTGGTGACGATCTCCTTTGGATTACGGAATGTCGCTGATGTGAGCAAGGCGCTGCTTGAGGCTTATCGCGTCACTAAACCTGGCGGTCGTTTGGTGGTCTGCGAATTCTCACATCCCACGAATCCACTCTTTCGCATGATCTACTTCAGATATCTGATGCGAGTGCTCCCACCGCTTGCTCGTGCCTTCTCCTCCAATCCCGATGCATATATCTATCTCGCAGAGTCGATCGAGGATTGGCCCAATCAGAAGGCGCTCGCCGACCAGATTTCAGGGGCGGGATGGGCCAGCGTCTCCTGGCAGAACCGCACCGGCGGAATCGTCGCCATTCACCAGGGGCTAAAGGCGAGGTAGCCGCCGGTGCGGGGTGGGTCAGATAACACTGGCCAGCGGTAATCCTGCTGCCATTTGACCCGTAAGATTTGAAGGAAGCCGGCGCTACAAGGCAGCAATCCATACGCGAAAATGGCTCGAGGGGGAGCGATGAATCCATATGTTCCGATTCTGGTAATCGGGGCAGTTGGCTTTGGATTCGCAGTCATCTCAATCGTTGCTGGGTATGTCACAGGACCGCGCCGCTATAACCGAGCAAAAGCGCAGGCATACGAGTGTGGCATCGAGCCCACGCCGCCTGCAGCCGGGGGTGGTCGCTTTCCGATCAAGTACTTCCTGACCGCGATGCTCTTCATAATCTTTGATATCGAAATAGTCTTCCTCTATCCATGGGCTGTTGCTTTTGATCAACTTGGTCTCTTTGGAATTATTGAAATGTTTTTATTCATACTTACTGTCTTCGTCGCTTACATATACGTGTGGCGCCGCGGTGGATTGGATTGGGACTAATGGGTCTTGAAGAGAAACTCCCAAGCGGGTTTGCACTCACAACCGTTGAAAAGCTTGTCGGGTACATGCGCAAGAACTCACTCTGGCCTGCAACATTCGGTCTGGCATGTTGTGCGATTGAAATGATGGCAGTCACCACCGGACGTTATGACCTTGCGCGCTTTGGCATGGAGGTATTCCGTGGTTCACCACGCCAAGCAGATCTGATGATTGTTGCTGGACGAGTGAGCAACAAGATGGCACCAGTCCTTCGTCAGGTTTACGATCAAATGTCAGAACCGAAATGGGTTATTGCGATGGGAGCGTGTGCATCTTCCGGTGGCATGTTTAACAACTACGCAATTGTCCAAGGGGTAGACCACGTCGTACCAGTCGATATTTATCTTCCAGGTTGTCCACCACGGCCTGAGATGTTGATGGATGCGATTATCAAGCTTCACGAAGAGATCAAGAGCGCAAAGCTTGGCATTAATCGCGCAAAGATCATCAAGGAAGTCGAAGCTGCTGCGCTCGCCGCGAAGCCCACCATCGAATTAAAGGGATTGCTCGCATGAGTGATATTGCAAAGCCGGGCGAAAATTTAAACGCGCAGAATAGTGCGAACACCGGCATGTTCGGCGTTTCAGGAACTGGAGATACCTCTGGGTATGGTGGACTTCAAAAGCGTAAAGTTCAGATTGGTTCCACCGAACGTCCTTTTGGTGGATATTTCGACGATGTCGTCGATGGACTAGAACGTGCATACCCTGGGTTCAACGACGCAATCGAGCAAGTAGTTGTAGATCGTGGTGAACTAACGCTCCATGTTCGTAGAGAGAAGTTGGAAGAGGTAGCACGAATTCTTCGTGATGATTTGAAATTCGAAATGTGTCTGGGTGTGAGCGGCGCCCATTATCCCGATGAGAGTGGACGTGAACTTCGCGCGCTCTATCCACTGCTTTCATTGACTCGCAATCAAAGAATTCGGATTGAAGTTTCAGCTCCTGATAGCGATCCACATATCCCTTCGGTTGTAGAAGTTTGGGCGGGAAATAATTGGCACGAGCGTGAGACGTACGACATGTTCGGAATCATTTTTGATGGTCACCCTGCGCTTACTCGCATTTTCATGCCAGATGATTGGAACGGCCACCCACAACGTAAGGATTATCCGCTCGGCGGAATTCCCGTTGAGTACAAGGGTGCAACAGTGCCACCGCCAAGCGATCGGCGGGTGTACCGATAATGTCGCAAACATATAACAGTCCACGCGAGACCACTGAGGGACGTATCTATTCGGTAACCGGTGGCGATTGGGATGATTTAGTAACGGAGATTGGTTCGACCCAAGAAGAGCGCGTAGTCGTGAATATGGGTCCGCAACATCCATCGACTCATGGTGTGCTTCGCTTGATCTTGGAACTTGAAGGCGAAACTGTCACCGAAGCGCGCTGTGGCATTGGTTATCTTCACACTGGTATCGAGAAGAACACCGAATATCGCTCTTGGACTCAAGGAGTCACATTCGTTACTCGAATGGATTACCTCTCTCCGATGTTCAATGAAGCTGCCTATTGCCTAGCGGTAGAGAAGCTCCTTGGCATTACCGATCAGATTCCTGAGCGAGCAACGCTCATCCGTGTTCTGATGATGGAGTTCAATCGAATCTCTTCTCATTTAGTGTGCCTTGGTACAGGTGGCTTGGAATTGGGTGCAATCACTCCGATGTTCTTTGCCTTCCGCGAGCGCGAAATGATTCTCGACATCTTCGAGATGGCCTCAGGTCTTCGCATGAATACGGCGTACATTCGACCTGGTGGTCTAGCAAATGATCTACCAGCGGATGCGATTCCAAAGATCCGCGAAGCGGTAAAGACGATTCGGAAGAACCTGAAA
Organism: uncultured Bifidobacterium sp.; assembly: GCA_964418325.1. Classification (GTDB taxonomy): domain Bacteria; phylum Actinomycetota; class Actinomycetes; order Nanopelagicales; family Nanopelagicaceae; genus IMCC26077. The sequence continues at coordinate 20,686 of CAYQLC010000012.1, read as the reverse complement.
GATAACGAGAAGATGCTCGTCGGTAATTCCATCTGGATGAAGCGCACCGCCGATGTCGCACATCTAGATCTTGCTGGATGCATCGCACTTGGCGTGACCGGCCCAGTCTTGCGAGCGACTGGAATGCCTTGGGATCTCCGCAAGACTCAGCCATATTGTGGCTATGAGAATTTCGAATTCGATGTAGTAACAGCCGATACCGCCGATGCTTATGGACGCTTCATGATTCGTGTTTATGAGATGGAGCAGAGCCTTCGCATCATTGAACAAGTACTCGATCGTCTGGAGCCAGGACCGGTAATGGTTGGCGACAAGAAAATTGCCTGGCCATCACAACTCTCACTCGGTGGGGATGGTTTGGGTAACTCACTCGAACACATTCGCGAGATCATGGGAACGTCCATGGAAGCGCTTATTCATCACTTTAAGTTGGTCACTGAAGGATTCCGCGTTCCAGCAGGACAGGTGTATGCCGCAGTCGAATCTCCGCGAGGAGAGCTCGGTGCACACATCATCTCTGATGGTGGCACTAGACCATATCGAGTTCACTTCCGTGAGCCTTCATTCAATAACCTCCAATCCACCGCCGCGATGTGCGAAGGTAGCCTTGTTGCTGACGTCATCGCCGCTGTTGCCTCGATTGACCCAGTTATGGGAGGTGTTGATCGCTAATGTCACAAGCCTCAGAGAAGTTTGATGCGAATTTCCTCTCGCGTCTTGATGCCATCATCGCGCGCTATCCACGATCGCGTTCTGCGATTATGCCGATGCTTCACTTAGTGCAGGCGCGTGAAGGCTACGTGACTGCAGAAGGTATCGAAGTTATCGCTGAGAAATTGGATCTAACTACTGCAGAGGTACATGCAGTCGCTTCTTTCTATACACAGTATCGTCGCACGCCAGCAGGGGAGTATCACGTTGGCGTCTGCACTAACACGCTTTGCGCGATTATGGGTGGCGATGCAATTTTTGCTGGACTCAAAGATCATCTTGGCATTGAAAATAATGAGCGCACTACAGATGGCAAGGTCTCCTTGGAGCACATTGAATGCAACGCGGCATGCGACTATGCACCAGTGGTCATGGTTAATTGGGAATTCTTCGATAATCAAACAGTCGAGAGCGCCAAAGCTTTGGTCGATGATCTGCGCGCGGGCAAGAAACCTGCCCCAACCCGTGGCCCAAATTCAGTGCCGACTTTCCAAGAGGCATCCGAAGTTCTTGCCGGCTTTAACGATGGCCGCGCACATGAAGGTGTTCAAGCTGGGGAGCCAACCTTGCTCGGCTTGAGGATCGCGAAGGGGGAGCGGAAATAGATGAGTAAGTTAACGCCGGTTCTCTCTGCCCATTGGGATGAGCAGGATTCATATACGTTAGCCGGGTATCAACGCCACGGTGGATATAACGCCATGAAGAAGGCATTGGAGATGGATCCCGATGCAGTGATTCAAATGGTCAAAGACTCTGGATTGCGTGGTCGTGGTGGTGCAGGCTTTCCCACTGGAAATAAATGGGGATTTATTCCGCAAGGCGATAACAAGGATCATTACCTAGTTGTTAATGCAGATGAATCTGAGCCAGGGACGTGCAAAGACACACCGCTACTTATGGCAAATCCGCACGTACTCGTTGAAGGTGTGATCATCGCTTCTTATGCAATTCGCGCAAAGCATGCATTCATTTACATTCGTGGTGAGGTCACACATGTCACTCGTCGCATGCTGCAGGCAATCGAAGATGCTTACAAAGCAGGTTTACTCGGTAAGAATATTTTAGGTAAAGGTTTTGACCTTGAACTCACGTTGCATATCGGCGCAGGTGCTTACATCTGCGGTGAAGAGACAGCGCTCCTTGACTCACTCGAAGGTTTCCGTGGACAACCACGGCTACGTCCGCCATTCCCTGCTATCGCCGGGCTCTACGCGCGACCAACTGTCGTGAACAATGTCGAATCCATCGCTTCAGTCCCAGCAATTATTGAAAAAGGCGCTGAGTGGTTTGCTGGGCTTGGTACCGAAAAGAGCAAGGGCTTTACCCTCTATTCCCTCTCAGGCCATGTGAATAATCCAGGACAATTTGAAGCGCCACTGGGAATCACCCTTCGCGAGTTACTCGAGTTGGCAGGTGGAGTTCGGACCGGACATCGCCTGAAGTTCTGGACTCCAGGTGGTTCCTCAACTCCAATTTTCACCGACGCTCATTTAGATACTCCGTTGGATTATGAATCAGTGAGCGCAGCTGGTTCGATGCTGGGGACTAAAGCGCTTCAGATTTTTGATGAAACCACGTGTGTTTTGCGCGCCGTGCTCCGCTGGACCGAGTTCTACAAACATGAATCTTGTGGAAAGTGCACACCATGTCGTGAGGGCACTTGGTGGTTGGTACAAATCTTGCGTGATCTCGAGAACGGAAAAGGCACCGAAGCAGATCTCGCGAAATTACTCGATATTTGTGACAACTTACTGGGCCGCTCTTTCTGCGCTCTTGGTGATGGCGCTGCGAGCCCGATTATGTCCTCCATTAAATATTTCCGGGATGAGTACATCGCTCACCTCACCAATGGTGGTTGCCCATTTGATCCGGTTGCAGCAACGCTCTTCGCTTCAAGTAAGGCAGGTGCGTAAGTCCGATGACAGCGGTACAGCCACAAACCGATTTGATCACGCTCACAATCGATGGATTTGAAATCACTGTGCCGAAGGGCACCCTTGTTATTCGTGCAGCCGAGCAGTTGGGAATTCAGATTCCACGCTTCTGCGATCACCCACTCCTCTCACCCGTTGGAGCATGTCGCCAGTGTTTGGTGGATATTGAAATCAACGGTCGTGCCTTTCCAAAACCACAGGCCTCCTGCACTATTCCTGTTGAAAATGGGATGGTGGTCAAGACTCAACTCACCTCAGAGGTTGCACATAAAGCTCAAGAGGGAGTGATGGAGTTCTTGCTTGTTAATCATCCGCTCGATTGTCCGGTCTGCGATAAGGGTGGCGAATGTCCGCTTCAGAACCAAGCGATGACAAATGGCCGAGGCGAGAGCCGCTTCGAAGGGAAGAAGCGCACTTTCGAAAAGCCACTTCATATCTCATCTCAGGTACTTCTTGATCGGGAGCGTTGCATTCTCTGCGCACGTTGTACTCGCTTCTCAAAAGAGATTGCCGGCGATCCATTTATTGATATGGGAGAGCGTGGCGCGCTTCAACAAGTAGCAATTTATGAGAAGGATCCCTTCGACTCTTACTTCTCAGGTAACACAGTGCAGATTTGTCCTGTTGGTGCATTGACTGGTGCTGCATATCGATTCCGCTCTCGACCTTTCGACCTAGTTTCTACTCCTTCGGTATGTGAGCACTGTGCGTCAGGATGTTCGCTGCGAACCGATGTACGTCGCAACAAGACGTTACGTCGACTTGCCGGAAATGATCCGGAAGTTAATGAGGAATGGAATTGCGATAAAGGGCGCTGGGCATTCCAATACACGATGGCGAAAGATCGAATAATTGCTCCGCTGATTCGTGAGAATGGCGTACTCCGTGAGGCTTCATGGCCAGAGGCAATCGCCGCTGCCGCAAAGGGCCTGGCTGGTAAGCGAACTGGCGTACTTGTCGGCGGCCGAACAACAGTTGAAGATGCCTATGCCTACTCAAAGTTCGCTCGCGTGACTCTTGGTACCAATGACATCGACTTCCGCTCGCGGCCACACTCTGCTGAAGAGCGTGAATTTCTTGCGGCACATGTAGTCGGATCCAAGGTTCGTTACAGCGATATTGATGTAGCTGATCACGTTGTTCTCGTCGGATTCGAACCCGAAGAAGAGTCACCCATCGTCTTTTTACGTATTCGCAAAGAGGTTCGTAAGCGTGGATTGACAGTCACAGCTATCTCGCCATGGAATACCCGCGGATTTAAGAAACTGGGTGCAAAGTACATTGGCGTAGCACCTGGTGCAGAGGCTGGAGTAATTACCGGTCTTAATCTCACCAACCAATCAGTGATTGTTGTAGGCGAGCGACTCTGTGAGAGCGCAGGTGCATTGAGCGCGATTGCCGATCTTGCAGGAAAGAGTGGAGCCAAGATTGCTTGGGTACCTCGTCGCGCAGGAGAGCGTGGCGCGCTTGAAGCAGGCGCTATTGGAAATCTACTTCCTGGAGGTCGTCCAATCACCGATGCAGCAGCACGCGTCGATGTTGCCGCTGCATGGTCAATTGACTCACTCCCGGCATCTGCAGGATTAGATGGCAAAGAGATGCTCAGCGCTGCGGCAAAGGGAGAGATTGATGCTCTAGTCGTTGGTGGCGTGGATCCATTCGATATGCACGCACCAGATTTTGCAGGGCTTGATAATGCATTTGTCCTTTCACTAGAGATGCGGCCAAGTGCAATCACTGAGCGAGCAGATGTAGTGCTACCTGTTGCATCAGTCGTTGAGAAGTCCGGTTCGTTTATGTCGTGGGAAGGTAGGGCGCGATCCTTCGATCAAGCGCTACCCGAGAGTGTGCAACAAAGCGATCTTTACATCCTTTCACTTATTGCCGAATCACTTGGTAAACCTCTTGGGTTTAGCACGGTACGTGGAGCGGCGCGAGAGTTTGGCACCCTGGCTAACTGGGATGGTGCGCGCTCAACCTTCACAGCGCATCCAGCAAGTGCTCCTGCTTCGAGCACGGTACTTGCCTCATGGCGACAACTTCTCGACAACGGATCATTACAGATCAACGAACCAAATCTCGCGGGAACTGCGCGACAGGCAGTTGCACGAATAAATAGGAAGTTTGCAGAGGCTTTAGGTGTTGCAGATGGAGATTTAGTCACTGTCTCAACTGACCATGGTGCGCTTTCACTCAATGTCGAAATCAGCGATGTTGTAGATAACGTGATTTGGCTTCCACGAAATGCGGTTGCATCTCAATCACTTCGCATGCTCGGTGCGCTCAATGGCGCTGAAGTGAAAGTACGTAAGGGGCTCTGAGCGAGATGAATAATATGAGAGAGATGATTCTTGATGATCCAGGTTGGCTCATCGCCATAAAGGCGCTCTTGGTATTCGTCTTCTGCGTAGTTTGCACATTGATGGCTATTTGGTTTGAGCGCCGAATTGTTGCTCGAATGCAACTTCGCCTTGGTCCAAATCGTGTAGGTAAATTCGGCCTACTCCAGAGCCTTGCCGATGGCGTCAAGCTCGCATTAAAAGAAGATGTGATTCCGGCAGCCGCAGACAAATTAGTTTTCATCATTGCGCCGATAATCAGCGCGACCACCTGTTTTATGGCATTTGCTGTCATACCCATGAGTGGTCCGGTGACGATGTTTGGTCAAGAGACTGCATTCCAGCTCACAGATATCCCAGTAGGAGTCTTATATATCCTTTCGGTTGCTTCAGTAGGTGTGTACGGCATCGTCCTTGCTGGCTGGTCTTCCGGTTCTACCTATCCACTTCTCGGTGGATTACGTTCGAGCGCTCAAGTTATTTCATACGAAATCGCCATGGGGCTCTCCCTTGTTGCCGTCTTCCTCTACGCCGGCTCAATGTCCACGATTGACATCGTGGATGCTCAGGATCAATTTTGGTACGCCATCGTTCTCTTCCCATCATTCATCATTTATGCCATTTCTATGGTGGGTGAAACAAACCGCGCTCCATTTGATTTAGCTGAAGCAGAAGGAGAGTTGGTTGGCGGTTTCCATACCGAGTATTCATCGCTCAAATTTGCACTCTTCTTCTTGGCCGAGTACGTGAATATCGTGGGTGTTTCAGCCTTGGCGACCACGCTCTTCCTTGGTGGTTATAACGCCCCTCCTGGATTGGGTTTCACTGAAAGTTGGCTTGGTGGATGGTTCACTTTCATCTGGTTCTTCCTCAAGGTGACGCTCTTCTTCTTTGTCTTCGTATGGTTGCGCGGCACGCTACCTCGCCTTCGGTACGACCAATTCATGAAGTTCGGTTGGAAGGTTCTCATTCCAGCAAATATCGCGTGGATTATGGTTGTTGCGATGCTCCGTTACTTCACACTTAATGGCGTATCACGCGCAGCAATTTTGATTTTCGGAGGTGCGGTCCTCGTAGTATTCCTCGTAGGCAGCACGTTCTATGATCGAGCAAAAGAGAAAAAGAGCGCCGACCAACAATCAGATGTCGACGCGCCTGCACCATTCCCCGTCCCAGAACTACCAATGAAGATTTCCACTTTCACCGTACCTAGAGCGGAGCGCGAACGTGAGTGAACTAGAGCCAAAGCGCGCCATTGATGACGCTGCCGAAGAGTCAATCAATGTGCCTATTGACGGGCCTGCCCCATTTCTCACTCAACTAAAAGGGTTTTGGATAACTTTTACGGCGCAGTTCAAGAAGGTCACCACTGTGCAGTATCCAGAGGTGAAAGAGCCCACAGCTCCGCGCTTTCATGGACGACATCAACTTAACCGCCATCCAGATGGTCTTGAAAAATGTATCGGATGTGAGTTATGCGCATGGGCATGCCCTGCAGATGCAATTTATGTAGAAGGTGCAGATAACAGCGACGAACAGCGCTATTCGCCAGGCGAGCGCTACGGCAAGGTCTATCAAATCAACTATCTTCGATGCATCTTCTGTGGATTATGTATTGAAGCTTGCCCCACCCGCGCTCTGACTATGACCAACGAATATGAATTGGCTGATGATTCGCGAAAGAAGTTAATCTTCGAGAAGGAAGACCTACTCGCCCCTCTTCGGAGCGGAATGTTGCAGCCTCCGCATCCTTACTATCCAGGAACTGATGATCAGGATTACTACCACGGTCGGGTAACCGAGTCGCACCCATCTCAGGAGCAGAAGTGAATCTCGCTGCGATAGTCAATAATCAAACGCAAACGCCTGAGGCGGTGCTCTTCTTCATTTTGGCGCCAATTATGGTCCTGTCCGCGCTTGGCATGTTAGTTGTGAAGAAGGCGGTGCACTCAGCGCTCTTGTTGGCAGTGGTAATGATCGGACTTGCGATCTTCTACATCGCAAACGAAGCTCCGTTCCTCGGAATCGTGCAGATTGTCGTATACACAGGCGCGGTCATGATGCTCTTCCTCTTTATTCTCATGTTGGTTGGTGTCGACTCCTCAGACTCGCTCGAAGAGACGATTCGAGGACAACGAGTGGGTGCGATTCTTGGTTCACTCGGTGTTGGTTTTCTACTAATTTCATTATTGAGTAGAGCAGATTTGGGTCGGGCATATTCAGGGCTAGAGCTCATTAATGGTGAGGGAAATGTCCAAGCGATAGCTAAGACGCTCTTTACGCGATATGTCTGGGCTTTTGAGGTTATTTCAGCGTTACTTATCACCGCTGCTGTTGGTGCGATGGTTCTTGCGCATCGCGAACGGCTCTCGCCACGTAAGAGCCAACGTGAATTGGCTGCAGAGCGAGTGCGGCAGAGCGCAGTTCCAGTGGCTGGTTTACCTGGTCCAGGAACTTATGCGCAGCACAACGCGGTCGATATTCCAGCGCTCCTACCCGATGGCACACCCGCAGATTCATCAGTCTCCAAGGTAATCGCTGCGCGTGGTGAATTAGCCAACCCCGAAACGTTCCGCATGAACGAGAAGAGCCGAACGAGCGAAGAGGGGGAGGAGTAACTAATGCCTCTAGATTATTACCTCTATCTCTCTGCCCTTTTATTTACGATTGGCGCAGCAGGAGTACTTATTCGTCGCAATGCAATCGTTGTGTTTATGTGTATCGAATTGATGTTAAACGCCTCGAATCTTGCCTTCGTAACCTTTGCTCGTATTAATGGCAACATCGACGGACAGATTTTCGCATTCTTCACTATGGTCGTGGCCGCATGTGAAGTAGTAGTCGGTTTGGCAATTATTGTGACTATTTACCGCTCTCGTCGCTCTGCTTCTGTCGATGAAGCAAGATTGTTGAAACTCTGATGAACGGAACTTCGCAGATGCTTGTATACCTGATCGCAATTCCGCTTTTCAGCGCTGCTTTTCTATTGCTTGGTGGTAGAGCCCTGGATAAGGTCGGCCACCTCATTGGCACACTCGCATCAGCAGCAGCTTTTGCAATCGGTGTCATCGAATTCTTGGCGATGCTTGGTCGCACTCCAGAGAATCGCGCTGTAACGCAGCCGCTATTTACCTGGATCGAAGTAGGGAATTTCAATGTCGGTGCGACTTTATTGCTTGATCAGCTTTCGGTCTGTTTCGTACTACTCATCACAGGGGTAGGCACGCTGATACATATCTATTCGATTGCATACATGTCGCATGACAAAGACCGCCGCAGATTCTTTGCCTATCTCAATCTCTTTATCGCTGCAATGTTGCTGCTAGTTCTTGGTGACTCATACTTAAGCCTTTATGTTGGGTGGGAAGGTGTTGGTCTTGCCTCCTACCTACTTATCGGATTCTGGAATCAAAAACCGGCATATGCCACTGCAGCGAAAAAGGCGTTCATAGCAAATCGCGTAGGTGATGTCGGGCTCTCACTTGCCGTAATGATTGCCTTCGTACAATTTGGTTCTGTCTCATTTAGCGGCGTTGCAAAGGGAGTTGAATCCGGTGCAGCGAGTTCACTAGCGCTCAATTCTCTTGGGTTAGCCCTGTTACTTGCCGCTGTAGGCAAGTCTGCGCAATTCCCACTACAAGCCTGGTTGGGCGATGCGATGGCTGGTCCAACGCCAGTATCTGCGCTGATTCACGCGGCAACAATGGTGACCGCGGGCGTGTATTTGATTTCGCGCTCACACTTTGTCTTTGATGTTGCAACTATCGCCCAACTTTGTGTTGTCATAGTCGGGGCAGTGACTCTACTCTTTGGCGCGATTATTGGTATGGCAAAAGATGACATTAAGAAAGCGCTCGCTGCCTCAACAATGTCTCAGATTGGGTACATGATTCTGGCAACTGGCCTCGGGCCAGTGGGTTATGCCTTTGCCATGATGCACCTTCTGACGCACGGCTTCTTCAAAGCAGGAATGTTCTTGGGTGCGGGCTCTGTGATGCATGGCATGAATGACGAAGTAGATATGCGTAAGTACGGTGGATTACGAAAGTACATGCCTGTCACCTTCATTACCTTTGGTTTGGGATACCTGGCGATCATTGGCGTTCCACCATTTGCCGGGTTCTATTCGAAAGACAAAATTATCGAAATTGCACTCGATTCCGGTGGCGCTAAAGGAATCATTCTGGGTTCGATTACCTTGCTAGGCGCCGCAATCACCGCTTTCTACATGTCACGTGTCATGTTGATGACATTCTTTGGAGCCAAGCGCTGGGAACCAGAAGCTCATCCCCATGAATCTCCAGCACTCATGACGATTCCTATGATCGTCCTCGCGATTGGTTCAGTGTCCGCAGGATTCATATTTAACATGGGTAATCGCTTCGTCAACTTTCTTGAACCAGTTTTTCATGGCGGGCATTCAGGCCATGGTGAGAAAGAGCACCTCTTGCCACCAATAGTTGTATCAGCGCTTGCACTTACCGCCGTTGCAATTGGTGTTTCTTTTGCGATTGCAAAGTATGGTCGCGGCAAATCTATTCCATCGGTTGCACCGAGTGATGTTTCATTATGGACCAAGGCGGCACGTCGCGATCTATTGCAAGATGAGATTAACGAGACGCTCTTCATGCGTCCTGGCCAAGAGCTCACTAAAGCTCTGGCAGTTGTTGATGAGAAGGTGATCGATGGCGCAGTCCGGGGAGTGGGTTCGATAACTCTGGATATCGCCTCGGGCGTGCGAAAGACGCAAACTGGTTTCGTTCGCTCGTACGCGCTCTGGATAGTCGTAGGTGCCGTTGGAATCCTCGCAGCGATTACGGTGATGTCCCTATGAGTACTGGATTGAGTTCATTGACGATTCTTGGCCTGATTCCACTCATAGGTAGCGCAGCGCTCTTCTTGCTACCCCGCGAGAAAGAGTTACTCGCAAAGCAAGTAGCCCTTGGCATCTCTACGCTCGTAGCGGTGGCCGGTCTTGCCATGGCCTTTTCGTTTGATCGTGGGGTCACCGGATTCCAGTTCGTCGAGAAGTACTCATGGATCCCAGCATTTGGAATCAACTATGGGCTGGGCGTGGATGGCATGGCACTGCTGCTGATCTTGCTCGCTCTCATCCTCACGCCAATTGTAATTCTGGCTTGTTGGAATGAAGCAGAGGGCGGACGTTGGAGCGTGAAGACATTCTTTGCACTCTTGCTCGTTCTCGAGACGATGATGATCGGAGTTTTTGCAGCTACTGACATCTTCCTCTTCTACCTATTCTTCGAAGCGATGCTTATCCCGGTCTATTTCCTTATTGGTGGATATGGAAGTGGTGAGCGCGCAGCCGCTGCAGTGAAATTCTTGCTTTACTCGCTCTTTGGTGGATTGTTGATGCTTGCGTCCATCATCGGACTTTATGTTGTTAGCGGAGATCAACTTGGGGCACCAACATTTGATGTCACGGAACTTCAGAAGTTAAGCCTTAATAATCAGACGGAGATCCTGCTCTTCCTTGGGTTCTTCATCGCCTTCGCGATCAAAGCACCACTCTGGCCATTCCATACCTGGCTTCCCGATGCAGCAAAGGCAGCTACTCCTGGAACTTCAGTGCTCTTGCTTGGGGTACTCGACAAGGTCGGAACTTACGGAATGATTCGGTTCTGTCTCTCACTCTTTCCTGATGCATCAAAGCAATTAGGTCCAACAATTATCGTGCTCTCACTCATTTCAATCTTCTACGGCGCCTTCCTTGCGATTTGGCAGAGCAATGGCGATATCAAGCGACTGATCTCTTACACCTCCATCTCGCACTTTGGATTTATCACGCTCGGAATCTTTGCATTCACCGCGCAAGGTCAATCAGGGTCGATTCTTTATATGGTCAATCACGGATTCTCAACGGCGGCGTTGTTCCTGATTGCCGGATGGATGATTGCCCGTCGCAACTCCTCAAAAGTGGCCGATTTCGGGGGATTGCAGCGAGTCACTCCGCTACTGGCCTGGACCTTCTTCATCGCGGGTCTATCGAGTTTGGCGCTACCTGGCCTCTCATCCTTTGTGAGTGAATTCCTGGTATTGGTCGGCACTTTCGTTCACTATCCCGTTGCGGCAGTAGTTGGCACCTTAGGAATTATTCTGGCGGCGCTGTACATCTTAATTCCGGTACAACGAGCTTTACATGGTCCGGTTCTCCCCGGAAATGAGAATCTTAAAGACCTTAACCTTCGCGAAAAGATTGCCATCGCTCCAGTAATAGCGCTGATCATCGCTTTCGGATTCTTCCCGCAAGTCTTGTTAAATGTTATTAATCCAGGTGCAGCAGCGTCAGTAGCTGCGCTCAATATAGGAGGTAATAAGTAATGCCAGCTCCGAAGATTGAGTACGCAATCCTTGCACCTGTCTTGATCGTACTTGCAGCGGCAGTCATTGCGGTGCTCGTCGAGGCATTTGTCTCGCGTAAGTATCGCTATGTCGTGCAAACAACGTTAAGTTTCTCGGCGATTCTTTTGGGAGTCCTTGCCGTCATTCTCAACAAAGATGTCTCTGGAAGATTCGCTGAAGGTTCAGTCGCTGTTGATGGTGTCACGGTAGTACTTCAAGGCACGATTTTGATTTTTGCCTTCCTCGGGTTGTTGCTTATCGCAGAGCGTGGCTTTCAATCTTTTACCGCTCAAGCGTCGACCCTTCCAGGATCAGCAGATGAACAACGCGCATTAGCATCGGGTCTGCAGCAGACCGAAGTCTTTCCACTGACGCTTTTTGCAGTGGGTGGTGCGCTGCTCTTCCCGGCGGCAAATGATTTGATCACCCTCTTTGTCGCCCTCGAAGTTCTCTCCTTGCCGTTGTATTTGATGGCAGGGCTCTCGCAACGCCGACGATTGCTCTCTCAAGAAGCGGCGTTGAAATACTTCCTCCTTGGCGCCTTCTCGTCAGCCTTCTTCCTCTTCGGTTCAGCCTTCCTCTATGGGTATGCCGGGACTACGACCTTTGACGGAATCAGAACTCAGATCACTACCTCTCCCGGCAATGACCTCTTCCTCCTCGTTGGATTAGCTACCCTCACGGTGGGCTTACTCTTTAAGGTCTCTGCCGCCCCATTTCACTCGTGGACCCCAGATGTCTACCAAGGCGCGCCTACCCCCATTACCGCCTTTATGGCTGCAGTCACCAAGGTGGCAGCCTTTGGCGCCTTTCTGCGGATCTTCTACGCAACAATCGGTGGAATGGTCTGGACTTGGCGCCCGATCATCATCGTCGTCTCCATTCTGACGATGGCAATCGGCACCATCGTGGCCATTGCTCAGAAGGATGTAAAGCGCGTGCTTGCCTACTCAGCGATTGCGCACTCAGGCTTCTTGCTTACCGGCATCGTAGCGTTTAACAAATCAGGTGTTGAGGCAACGCTTTTATATCTTGCGACATATGGATTCACCACTATTGGTACATTCGCAATTGTCACATTGGTTCGTGATGCAGCAGGAGAAGTAACTGACCTTAATCGCTGGAGCGGTCTGGGTAAGCGCTCACCATTAATCGCGGGGATCTTCACACTCTTCTTACTTGCGCTCGCTGGAATTCCACTCACCTCTGGCTTCGTTGGTAAGTTTGCAATTTTCTCTGCAGCATATGAGAGTGGAAATATCTCAGTGGTCATTGCGGGTGTGCTTGCATCTGCAATTGCAGCCTTCTTCTATATACGTATTGTGGTCTTGATGTACTTCAATGACCCACAAGAGGATGGCACATCAGTAGTGATTCCCTCTCCTGTAACGGCGATAGCAATCGGAGTATGTGCGCTCGCTACATTGATTCTTGGTATCTTCCCGCAACCAGTGATCAACATGATCGACTCACTGGCAATCTTTGTCGCCGGTTAAGGACGCGTAATGGTCACGCTGCCATCGCTCTCTGCAGACGTTGAGCGCGACCTGATTGCCAGGATGCGTGCAGTAGAAGAGTTTCTTTACGACCATGCTGCAGGAGCGCTTCCATTTGCGACCGAGACTTCTCGCCATTTAATTTCTGCAGGTGGAAAGCGATTTCGTCCGATGCTTACTCTTTTGGCATCGAACTATGGCGACCCAACTCGGGACGAAATCATCAAAGCTGCGGTTGTCGTTGAGTTAACACACCTTGCCACGTTGTATCACGATGATGTGATGGACGAGGCCCCACTTCGGCGGGGTGTAGAAAGCGCCAATAAACGCTGGGGAAATGCGGTGGCCATTCTGACTGGGGATTATCTCTTCGCAAAATCATCATTGCTTCTGGCAGATCTTGGCCCTGATGCAGTGCGCCACCAGGCGATGACCTTCGAGCGACTAGTCATTGGCCAAATTATGGAGACCCAAGGTCCACAACCTGGCGACGATGCTCTCGAACATTATTTGAGGGTAGTGGCTGAGAAGACCGGTTCACTCTTCGGGTTATGTGCGCGATACGGCGGTTATCTATCGGGGGCAAGCCCAGAGATTGTTGAGACTTTGGTGAGCTTTAGCGAGGAGTTGGGTATCGCGTTCCAACTTGCTGATGATGTTATTGATATCGAAAGCTCCTCTAATCAATCGGGTAAGACACCAGGAACAGACTTACGTGAAGGGGTGCCCACATTGGTTCCCTTACTCGTGCAGAAGTTGGCGCGTGCAGAAGATGCTCGACTGCTTGAACTGCTTTCTGGGCCGATTGAGAACGAGAGTGATGTTGCCTATGCTCTCGACAGTTTACGAAAACATGATGCATTGAACGAGGCGAAGATCATCGCGATGCAGTACGCAGCGAGCGCTCGTCAGAAGTTAGTCGCGCTGCCTGTGAATGGCACTACCGAAGGCTTGTTAAGCATGTGTGATGCCCTTGTCTCCAGGTCTTCCTGAACGGACCATATCCGTAGCAAGGAAGCTCAAGGCAACCCAGATGGTAAGAAAGCCAAGCCATCTTGACCCAGACATCTCCTCGCGATTGATAAAAACGCCCACCAAGAACATCACTGTTGGTGTGATGTACTGCATCAATCCAAGTGTGGTGAGAGGTAGCCGGACAGCGGCGCTGTTGTAAGCGAGTAACGGTATGACCGTTGCCAGTCCTGCTGTTGCTAACCCGAACGAGATCAGAAGGCCGGAACCGAATTGTGCCCTTCCCTCTATCTCAAGGTTGACCAAGAAGAAGAAGGCTGGCATAGCAGCAAAAATCGTTTCGATAGCAAGACCAGTAAGTGGATCAACATCTAGCCTTTTCTTGATGACGCTGTAGATACCCCAGGTGCAGGCTAGGCCGAGGGCGATCATGGGCAATCGACCGTAGTCGTAGGTGAGGGCACCAACACCAATAGCTGCGATTGCTACTGCAATCCATTGCAGGACTCGCATCCGTTCGCGAAGAATGATGACGCCAAAGGCGACATTCATCAGTGGAGTGATGTAGTAGCCCAGCGATGATTCGACAATACGATCGACTGTTACCGACCAGATGTAGATAGACCAGTTGCCTGAGACTAGGCCTGCTGTGAGGGCAAGTAGAAAGAAAGTTCGTGGATTACGTAATAGTTGGAAGGCTTTCTTCAACTGTTTGCGAGCGGCTAGCGCTAACCAACAGACCAACAAAGACCAGATGGCGCGATGAGCGATGATTTCCCATGCACTTGCTGCTCGCATGAGTCCCCAATACAGCGGCAGCGCCCCCCAAATGAGGTTTGCCAGCAAGCCATAGATCAACCCACTTTGCTGCTTGTTCACTCGAGTCCTTTTGCTAGCAGTAGTTATCGGTAGTTAGTGAACTGTGGTGCAAAGTCCCAGCTCTCAGCTTTCACCAAAGCTATTGCTTCCTGTAAGTCATCTCTACTCTTTGAAGAGACACGTAGTTCTTCTCCTTGAATCTGAGTCTTTAGTGATTTTGGACCATTGTCACGGAGAAACTTAGCGAGCTTCTTTGCATTTTCAGTGCTAATGCCTTCTTTGATTTTTACATTGATTTTAAAAAGTTTTCCTGAAGCTTGGGGTTCACTCGCATCGAGATGCTTGAGCGAAACACCACGTTTCACACATTTCTCTTTGAAGACATCAAGGGCCGCTTTCGCACGCTCTTCGCTTCCAGATTCAATCGCTACGATGTCAGTGCCACTCATCGCTATTTTCGTCTCGGTGCCGCGAAAATCAAAACGCGTTCCCAGTTCACGATCTGCTTGATTGAGGGCGTTATCAAGCTCCATTCGATCAACCTTTGAGACTATGTCAAAACTCGAGTCGGCCATCTCTTCCTCCAATTCCCCAAAGTCTATAGGCTTTTTGACATGGCTGTGACCCGCGACGAGGTAATGCGACTAGATGTCACAGACGGCCTTGCTCACTTTAAATCTCAATTTCTTATTACTGATCAGGAGATTTGTTACCTTGATGGGAATTCACTTGGCAGGATGCCAAGCCAGACCGTGAGTGTGATTGATGAATTTCTAAAAGACGAATGGGGGCGACAAGTAGTCGCTGGGTGGAATGATTGGATTGATGAAGCGTCACGTACCGGAGACTTAATTGGCCAGAGCGCTTTAGGTGCTGCACCCGGGCAGGTGCTTGCTTGTGACACCACTTCGGTCAACTTCTATCAACTCTGTAGCGCAGCAATTAAAGCACGACCAGGGCGGAAGAAAATTATTACTGATTTGGCAAACTTTCCCACCGATAGGTACATCTTGCAGGGATTAGCAAAAGATCACGGTTGCGAATTGATCATGATTGATAATGAGAGCTCGGCTCTTGTGGAGCACGAGCGAATCACCCCTGAGATTCTTGCGCCATATCTCAGTGATGATGTTGCACTCGTTTCACTTCAGGTAATTCAATATCGGTCGGGTGCGCGCTCAGATATCAAAGCCTTAACTGACCTAGTCCGTGCTCACGGGGCGCTATTAGTGTGGGATGCTGCACATGCGGTGGGAGCTATTGCGTTGGATCTAGACAAGAATGGCGTCGACTTAGCGGTGGGCTGTACATATAAATATGGAAACTCAGGTCCCGGAGCCCCAGCCTGGCTTTACGTACGTGAGAGTATGCAGCGCGAATTAGCTGTACCTATTCAGGGATGGTTTGCACAACGCGATCAATTTGCGATGGGCGCGCTCTTCCAACGAAGCAGTGATATTCGAGGCTTTCAAATTGCCACGCCCTCGATTATTGGGCTGCGTTGTGTCAATACCGCTTTCGCCCTGATCGCACAGGCGGGTATTAATGCGATTGAGGCAAAGGCGCGTACGGGTACCTCTTTGATGATTGAACTCTATGAACAGTGGCTTGCGCCGTTGGGGTTTCTCTTGAAAACTCCGAGAGATGCCGGTCAACGAGGAGGGCACATAGCGTTGGGCCACGAAGAGGCAAGGCGGATCAGTGTCGCTCTTCGTAAACACCGAAAAGTTATCGTGGATTACCGCGAACCCAATCAGATAAGAGTTGCCATTTCGCCGCTAGCAAATTCGTATGTTGAGATTTATGACGGCTTTGACCGAATTCGACAGTGCGTTGTTCAGAGGGAGTACCTTGCCGTGGATTCAACAACCAGTAGGGTGACGTAATGTCTTTGCGTTTTCGTCGCTCTATTAAGTTAATCCCAGGAGTTCGGCTAAATTTCAGTAAGAGCACAATTGGACTTTCGGTAGGGGTGCCAGGAGCCAGGGTCAGTGTGAATACCAAGGGGGATGTATACGCCTCTGCGGGGATTCCTGGCACGGGGTTGTACAACGTTGAGCGCACATCCATTAGGGGCTCACGTAAGAGACGCTCGAGAATGTCAGCGAATGGCGTGACAGACGACGCGCTTTATCAGTACAGGCCACCAAAGCCCAGCCTCTTTGCTCTGGGTAGAGAACGTAATTTTTATAAATTTCTCAAAGAGAACTTTAAGGGTGTCCAGACTTTAGATGAAACGATGATAATTTCACGGGCGCTAGAGCTTGCAAATAAATATCCTAAGTTGCGGCACACTTATCTTGCGGTTGCTTGTCTTGTCGGAGCCCGAAATAGTGAAAAATTTCCGAACTTCGAAGCCAGCGCTGCCGAAGTATGGGAAAACCGAAGTAGGGCATTTGGTACGTTTGAAGCGAGGAAGTACTTTCCACAACTAAGTATCAAAATTCAAATATGTACAGGTATTTGGTTCGATGACGCTTTTGGGGTTGAAGCCTTTGCCTTCTTATATTCTGAAATTTTGCAAGATGTGAAAAAGAGTCAAGAAGCCTTATCAATACTTGAGCAGATGAGTACAAATCAATTAAGTGCAGTTTCAGTTGTAGATATTGAATTGTCCGGGGGGCGATTTCAGGACGTCTTAGATTCTACCGAAGAGCTTGAGCTTGAGGATGAAGCAACAGGTATGTTGTACATCATGCGAGCTTCAGCGTTGTCGCAATTAGGATTTCATGATGGGGCGTTAGAAGCGATTAAGAAAGTTGTTGCTAAGCGATCACTAGATGAAGAGGTTCGCAATCGAGCTCTTTGGGAGCGAGCTAATATTTATGAGCGGCAGGGTAAGCGAACCAATGCGCTGAAAGAGTTAGAGAAGATCGTTCTTGCCGATAGTAAATATCCTGAAGTCATGGAGCGAATCGAAGGTCTTCGTAACCTCGGGACTTGAGGTTTTTAGGCTAGGTGCGCGTGTCTATTCGGGGATTGCATCCTCAAAACCCGGAGAATATGAGTTGGCCCCTGGAAGTATCAGTTCCAGGGGCCTTAACTCTTCGCCGGCGCGCATCTCCTTCGGCATTCACCGCGCGATGTGAGCTGATCCTTACATCACACCTGCGATGTAACTAGTCTCCTAGTTACGCGCAATGGGCGCCTTCTACGGCTCGAACCTTTTGTTTGCCAACTCCGCGATGATCAGTTGCGTTTTACATAAATATTGCTATCTATGTAGTTGTTATCCGATCCGACGCTCCAATGATTTCCTTTTGTCTACTCTCATTGAAGTTAAGGAATTTCTACTCCTGTTAGAACGGGGGCACAAGGGGGGTTTCCTCACTATTTTCTCAATCTTGGGTTGAGGGTTCCAGTTGGAAAACCGCTGATTTCCAGCGGAAAAGGGTTTCTTGGCGCGTTTAACGTAACGATGTCGCTAGCGGAGGGCACAGGGAATAATCTCGTCCTCTCGGGAGGTAATAATGAACGAGGCAGTCGGGCAGGTTACTAATCGTTCATCGAGCGACTCATTCGTTGACGATGAACGAATTATTTTTGAGCGCATCCAAGAGCGCGTGCTCTGGCTTTCCACTCGAATGATTGACTTCGCCAACCGCGAGCGCGAAAACCTTGATGGTTTAAAGGTGGGTGGTCATCAAGCATCAAGCGCGTCGATGGTCTCTCTGATGACAGCGCTCTATTTCAATTACTTAGATGCGGAAGATCGCGTGAGTGTCAAACCACATGCCGCTCCAGTCTTTCACGCAATCCAATACTTACTAGGAAACTTAGATAAGAAGTATTTAACCCAACTTCGTACTGCAGGAGGATTACAGAGTTATCCTTCACGAACTAAGGATCCTGATGTTGTTGATTTCTCAACTGGGTCGGTCGGTCTCGGCGCGGTCGCCCCACTTTTTGCCGCTGCAACGCGTCGATACATAAATGCACATTTTGGAACTCGACCACACTCCCGGTTTGTAGCAATCATTGGTGATGCTGAATTGGATGAGGGGAATATCTGGGAGGCCCTTGCTGATCCTGCGACAGATGGCCTTGGGAACGTGATGTGGATTGTCGATTTCAATCGCCAATCTCTTGATCGCGTAATTCCAGGAATTCGAATCTCCCAATGGCGCGCACAGTTCGAGGCTGCTGGATGGCATGTCCGAGAAATCAAATATGGTTCCCGCCTCGAAGAGATCTTCACTCAAAGTGGTAGCGAAGTTTTCAAAAAGTGGTTTGATGATATTCCAAATGAGCAATATCAATCTCTTTTTGGTTTAGTTCCAGCAGATGCTCGAGTGCGATTTCTCGAAGGAGCGCCGGCAGGAACCGCAGAGTTTCTTCAAAAATTTGATGACAATGAGTTATTTGAAATTCTGACAGATTTGGGTGGGCATAATGTTGAGTCGTTATTACAAGCATTTGCCGAGTGCGATGCAGTAACTGATCGACCAAGTGTGGTCTTTGCCTACACAATTAAGGGTTGGCATCTTCCTATCGCGGGCGACCCACGCAATCACTCAGCTCAAATCTCAGTGGCGCAGATTGATGAACTTCGTGCTCGGGTTGGACTCACTACGGAAAATGAGTGGGAACGCTTTGAGCCAGGAAGTGGCGAAGATGCCCTGGTTCGCGCTCGCGCAGTAGCTTTGACGCGCCCTGAACCTACTGAAGAAAGTAAGGTCGCCATCCCGATAACAACAGGTGTGAAGGGCAGTGGTAAATCTTCAACTCAGGAGATTTTTGGTCGAGTATTAAGTGAAATGAGTCGGGATGAGTCGATTCGTCCCTACCTTGTCACCGCAGCCCCTGATGTAGCGACTTCAACAAACTTGGGCGGCTTTATCAACCGAACTGGTGTTTTCCACCCCGAACAACGACGTCGTTGGAATGAAGATCCAATACTGAAGTGGGCTGAGGGACCGACTGGTCAACATATCGAACTAGGTATTAGCGAAATGAATCTCTTCAGTCTTTTGGGGCAGTTAGGTTTATCCAAAGATCTACATAATCAATCTTTGATTCCCATCGGAACGGTTTACGACCCATTCGTACTCCGCGGTCTTGATGCGTTTATATATAGCGTCTACTCGGGGGCAAAGTTTATCGTTACGGGAACTCCATCAGGATTAACGCTCGCCCCTGAAGGAGGAGCACATCAATCGACGATTACCCCGTCGGTAGGAATTGAATTACCTGGGGTTGTATTAATTGAACCTGCATATGGCCAAGCGCTTGATTGGCTTTTCTGCGATGCAGTTGCCCATGTGGCGGGTAGCAAGATAGATACCACTCCAGATCTTCGCCCCAATGAACTTGCTTTCTATTTCAGGCTTACGACTCGTTCGATAGATCAAACTCCCTTTGCAAATGCGCGCGAGCGACTTGGTGAGGCAACTCTGCGATCTCAAGTTCTTGCCGGCGCATACCGATTGGTTGATGGTCGTGCAGCTGTTGCCAAAAGCGATGATTACAAGGCTCCTACTGTGCACCTTGTGGGATGTGGAGCCGTGCTTCCTGAGGTTCTTGCAGCTGCTGAGGAGTTAGCCAATGAAGGCGTCATTGCCCATGTGGTAGATGTGACTTCACCTGGTCGACTTTATGGAAGTTGGCAGCGAACCTTGAAGCAGGGAATTAGAACGGCAAACACGCCATCGTTCCCCGGTTCGATGCGTCCAATTTTCTCTGAGCGTGCACCGATAGTTTCGATACACGACAGTTCTTCGCACGCCTTAGCATGGCTGGGATCAGCACTTGGCGCACCACAAGTTGCAATGGGCGTCGATAGCTTTGGTCAATCGGGCAACATTCCGGATCTCTACAAGATTCACGATCTTGATTCAGGTTCGATAGTCAATGGCGCTCTCGCCGCCCTCAGCCTTAATAGCTAGTTTTTCAAGCGGTTATCAGCCTGCCGGAAGGGCGATTAAAGGGCCTTCGAAAGGTCGGTATAGTTCTGCTGCTCAATGACCCATGGCGGGTTGCCCGAGCGGCCAATGGGAGCGGACTGTAAATCCGCCGGCTCTGCCTTCAGAGGTTCAAATCCTCTACCCGCCAC
>CAYQLC010000011.1:29073-51784 GCA_964418325.1 uncultured Bifidobacterium sp. | reverse complement strand
TGATCTCTTGATGCACGCGATATTCCATCTCATGCTTGGCACGCAACTTTGAACCGAAGAGATAACGCGCACCGCGTCCGCCTACAGCAAGTCGATTATCAATCGTGCGTTGACCATAGTTCACAAGGTGCAGAGCTTCAGAGAAAGTCTCACGATGCGCTAATCCAATCTCACTCCAGATTTCATCACTTAGTGGTTCGGTGGCAACCATTAGCGAATAGATAGGCGCATGCGATCGAGGATTTTGCGAGAAGACCTCGGTCGCTTTAATAATCGATGTCGTACGCACGCTGGAAGTTTTGGTTTTAACCAAAGATGGCTCAATAGTTTCAACTCGTGTTTTTTCATAGATAGTCACGCCAGCTTTCTCGAGGTACTCAGCTAGTGCGCGTACTAAACGGCCAGGGTGAATCACTGCGCAATCTGGCGTGTAAAGACCGCCCAGTGCTCCCTTCATTCCTATTCGGCTGTAGAGCGCTCCTTTTGGCAAGTAAGTTTCATGGGGTGCAGTCGACTCTTGAATCCGAGCAAGTTGCGCTTTATTTCGTGCAACGGTGATAGTTCCACTCTTGACAAAGCCGACTTCGGGAGCATGTTGATGGGCAAAGGCGCCAATCTCATCGATTGATTCGAGCAAATAAGGTCGCACTTCGGCATAGCCGTGAGACGTTGGATAGAGCGCTGAGCACCAACCGCCATTGCGACCACTGGCGCCAAAACCAATCTGCTCACCTTCAAGAATCACCACACGCAAGGTGGCATCTAATGCCTTGAGGTAATACGCGCTCCACAAACCAGTAAAACCACCGCCGATGATTACGACATCAGCATCAATATCCTGCGCTAGCGATGGCCGCTCTTTTGATTGATAAAAGAGGGTGTCATCCCAGAGGTTCATGTTCGTCCTTCAGGCCATCGCTTCAGGTAATCGGGGAGTGGGTGAGGCTCGGTCATGCGGGGATCAGGGATCGGCGTTCCATATCGATGTTCGATAGGAATATTTCCGGCCCATACCGGCCAAGATAAATCTTTTTCATCGTCAGCTGGGAATTTCGAGGAAATCTTCACGCTCGCTTCATCCATCGGCAATCTCAGCATCATCGTCTGACGTATCTCATCGTCATTGAGCGGGCGCAGCGATGAGCGTCGCTCGGGGAGTAGGTGATCGGTGAGTGCATCGAAGGCGCGAATTTTCTCCTCGCCTTCAAGTTCCTGAGCAACGCCAAGAATCAAAGCGCTCCGATAATTCATCGATGACTCAAAAGCAGAGCGGGCAAGGACAAGGGCATCAATATGTGTCACTGAAACTGCACATGGCGCTCCGCTTGCCAGAGTCTTAAATAGACGTGATGCCCTAGAACCATGCAGTAAGAGGTCGTCACCATCGCGTGCGATTGCCACGGGAATCACAAAAGGTTGCCCATCCTGAACAAAGCCAACATGGCCCACCAAGGCTGCATCCAGAATCTGATAGAGCGCCTGGCGATCCTTCACCTCTTTGTGGGGCACTCGATGAAGAGTGGTCCGCTTGGTACTGCCCAGAGGTGATTGAGATGGGGACATTAGAAGATCAGCTCACATGCCTCGGTGAGCACTGAACGCAAGATGCCCTCGATCTCATCGAAGTGGGTCTGATTGGCAATCAGTGGCGGCGCTAATTGAATGACCGGGTCGCCACGATCATCAGTTCGACAGTACAAGCCAGAGTCGTAAAGCTTCTTCGAGAGGAAGCCTCGAAGTAACTTCTCGCTCTCCTCAGCATTGAAGGTTTCGCGAGTTGAGCGATCTTTAACCATCTCAATACCGTAGAAATATCCAGCGCCACGAACATCGCCAACAATCGGCAGGTCGTAGAGCTTCTCGAGGGTGGCGTAGAACTTTCCTTCATTTTCCCGAACGTGCTCGTTAATCTTTTCGCGTTCGAAGATATCTAAGTTTGCTAGTGCAATAGCAGCGCCTACCGGATGTCCTCCGAAGGTGAAGCCATGCAGAAATGCATTGTTATCTTTTAAGAACGGTTCGTAGAGGCGATCGCTAGCAATCATCGCTGCCATTGGGAAATAGCCAGATGTCATTCCTTTACCGCAGGTGATGATGTCGGGAGTGATGCCAAATAAACGTGAAGCGAAGTAATCTCCGATGCGACCAAAACCTGTGATGGTCTCATCACAGACCATCATCACATCGTACTTATCGCAGATTTCACGCACTCGTTCGAGATAACCCGGAGGTGGCGGGAAACATCCACCTGAGTTCTGGACAGGCTCCACGAATACTGCAGCGACAGTATCTGCTCCTTCGAAATTGATCATCTCTTCAATCCGATTAGCAGCCCATTGACCAAATTCCATGAAATCATCGCGATGATTCAGCGGTGCGCGATAGAAATTAGTGTTTGGCACCTTGTGATGTCCAGCAATGAGCGGTTCAAAATATTGCTTTGCCGCGGGGATGCCAGTTATGGAGAGCGCTCCTTGAGTGGTGCCGTGATAGGCAATCGAGCGTGAGATGACCTTGTGCTTGAGTGGCTTACCGGTCATCTTGTAGTACTGCTTGATCAACTTGATGGCACTTTCTACAGACTCACCACCAGTGGCGGAGAAAAAGACATGGTTCAAACCTTTGGGAGCAAAGGAGGTCAATCGCTCGGCTAATTCAATCGCTGGGGGATTGGCATATCCCCAGAGCGGGAAGAAGGAGAGCTGGCGCATTTGTTTCGCGGCTGCCTCGACTAATTCCTCACGACCATGGCCAACTTGCACGGTAAAGAGACCAGCTAAGCCATCGATGATTTTTCGATCGCGATCATCCCAAACGTAAACTCCCTCGCCGCGGGTGATTACTGGAATCGAACCGCCCTGTTCGTAATTTCCCATTCGAGAGAAAGAGAGCCAGAGGTTCTGCTTTGCTCGCTCTGACCAATTCTCGTGGTGCTCATCTTCGTGATAAAGAACGACGTCTGCTTCACTCGTAGTTGCCATTTTTTAAGTTCCCCAGTTGTATAACTGCTTTTGCAGTTTTAGATAGACGAAGCTTTCCGTGCTTCGCACCGAAGGTATTGCTCGGATTCGTTGTAAGAGTTCAAGTAGATGTTCATCGTCATCGCAGATTGCTTCGACAAGGATGTCAAAGTTACCGGCGGTGACTACGACATAATCGACCTCGCGATACTTGCCAAGCTGATCGGCAACTGAGGTGATATCTCCTTCTACGCGAACTCCGATCATCGCCATCCGAAACGATCCAACGGTGAGTGGGTCGGTGACAGCAACGATTTGAATCACGCCAGAATCGACCAATTTCTGAACCCGCTGCCGAACAGCGGCTTCAGAGAGCCCCACAGCAGAGCCGATTGCCGCATAGGGCTTTCGACCATCACCTTGGAGCTGCTCGATGATCGCCTTGGAGGCCTCATCAAGGTGAACCGAGCGATTCTTTTGACGCATGAAGGCCACCCTCTCACGTGTTCAGCGCTTTCGCAACTGAATCCGTAGTTTTGGGTGCTAATTTACGCGATATCCGAAGTATTTTGAGTAAAAATCGAGCCATATCGCAGATGCCTCCCAGGTGGATTTTCACCGTTCCGCTAGCCCGCCGCGCAGGCGGCGCGTACGCTCTGGCCATGAAAACCCTCACCAATTTCATTAATGGCAAGAGCGTTCCCTCCACATCTGGCAAGACTCAAGATTTGATCAATCCAGCCACGGGAGAGGTATTCGCGAAGGCGGCGGTCTCCAATAGCGCCGATGTCGATGCAGCAATGAATGCCGCTGCAGCGGCCTTTGAAACGTGGCGTGATTCCACTCCAGGCGAGCGCCAACGTGCGATTAACAAGATCGCTGACGCCATCGAAGCGCGATCCGAAGAATTGATTCGTGTGGAATCAGAGAACACCGGTAAGCCGATCGCTATCACGCGACAAGAAGAGATTGGGCCAATGCTCGATCAAATTCGCTTCTTCGCAGGAGCAGCGCGCAATTTAGAAGGTCGCTCTGCAGCTGAATACATCAAGGGCCATACCTCATTTATTCGCCGGGAACCTATCGGTGTCTGTGCGCAAGTGACACCGTGGAACTATCCGATGATGATGGCGGTATGGAAGTGGGCCCCTGCTATCGCCGCTGGCAACACAGTAGTGCTCAAGCCAAGTGATACCACGCCAGTCTCCACGCTATGGATGGCAGAGTTGATGCAGGAATTCTTACCTGAGGGGGTTATCAACGTCATCACCGGCGATCGCGATACCGGAAGACTTCTTGTCGATCACGAGATTCCACAATTTGTCTCAATCACAGGATCTGTTCGCGCTGGAATGGAAGTTGCTAAAGAAGCAGCAAAGGATTTGAAGAAAGTTCACCTCGAACTTGGTGGCAAAGCGCCAGTTGTTATATTTGACGATGCCAATCTTGAAGCAGCTTGCGAATGGATTGCGGTCGCTGGATATTTCAATGCTGGCCAAGATTGCACCGCCGCCACTCGCGTGATTGTCGAGGCAAGTGCTTACGATGATGTCGTGGCACTCCTTACTGAACAAGCGAAAAACAACATCAAAGTGGGAATGCCTGATGAGGATGTGTTAGTTGGTCCAGTCAACAACGCCAACCAACTTGCTCGCGTTAAAGGATTCCTCGAGCGAGTGCCAGCCCACGCCCGTGTGACTGCCGGCGGAAGCCAGGTTCAACGTCCGGGATATTTTTGGACCCCCACTGTGGTGGCAGACCTCAAGCAAGATGACGAGATGATCCAGACTGAGATGTTTGCCCCGGTCATCACAATCCAGAAGTTCACCGACGAGAGCGAAGCGGTGCGGATGGCCAATGGGGTCAAGTACGGGCTCGCCTCGAGCGTGTGGACCAAAGACCATGGTCGGGCGATGCGGATGGCCAAGGCCTTTGACTTTGGTTGTGTCTGGATCAACACCCATATCCCGATGGTCGCCGAGATGCCCCACGGCGGCTTTAAGCATTCGGGTTACGGGAAAGACTTGTCGAGCTATGGGTTCGAGGATTACACCCGAATCAAGCATGTCATGACTAATCTACAGGCATAACCAGCCGCTACCACCGAGCAGTACCGACCACCGAAGGAGCACATCATGAGTGAGAAACTTTCTCCAGAGACTCGAGCGTTAATTCGCGCGCAAGTTACCCGTCGTCGCTTCTTGGCAGGTGCGGGTGCGGTTGGTGCAACGGCAGTCCTCGCCGCGTGCAGTGGAGCAAGTGAAGAGACTGGAAGTGCGAGCGAGAGCGCTGCAGCCGAGTCATCTGGAACAGTTCGTTGGGCTAACTGGCCTGAGTACCTTGATTACGATGAGAAAACTCAGAAGTATCCATCGTTGGAAACGTTTATAGCCGCCTCAGGAATTAACGTTGTTTATAAAGAAGAAGTGAATGACAACGATGAGTTTTATGGAAAAGTTCAAGTCAAATTAGAGCAAGGCAAAGATATCGGTTGGGACATCGTCACATTGACCGACTGGATGGCTGGACGTTGGATTCGCTTGGGATATGCCCAAGCTTTTGACGAAGGGGCGATTCCGAACAAAGAGAATATTCTTCCCGGCCTTGCCGAAGTTGGATTTGATCCAGGGCGGAAGAGTTCGCTCACCTGGCAATCTGGTTTCGCTGGCTTTGGTTGGAACAAAGAGGTCATCCCTGGTGGCATCAAGAGTTTGGATCAACTATTCGACAAGAAGTACAAAGGACGTATCGAAGTGTTGAGCGAGATGCGCGACACCATGGGCATCATCCTTCAGTATCAGGGTGTCGATATTTCACAACCTTTCACCGAGGATCAATTTATGACGGGAATCGAATTCCTGGAGAAACAAATTGCCGATGGAATCATTCGCCAAGTTAAAGGTAACGATTACCTCGATGATATGGAAAACGGTGATGCCGTAGCCGTTATCGGATGGTCGGGCGATATCTTCGCACTCGCCAACGATAACGATGGCAAATTCGAGTTTGCGATTCCAGAATCAGGCGGCACGCTCTGGTCAGATAATGTGATGATTCCTTCGACTTCTACCAACAAGAAGAATGCGCAATCAGTGATCAATAACTATTACGACCCAGCCGTGGCAGCCCAAGTAGCAGCGTGGGTCAATTACATCTGCCCAGTCCAAGGCGCGCGCGAGGAGATGGAGAAGATTGACGCAGCGTTGGTCAACAATCCATTTATCTTCCCCGATGATGCGACCTTGGCGAAGGTAAAGGTCTTCCGACCACTCTCACCAGAGGAAGAGACCACCTTCAGCGAAGCATTCGCTGCAGCTTCAGGTAATTAGTAATGGTTGATGTCACCTCATCTGCTGTTGGGGATCTGCAACTTAGAGATATCACCAAGAAATTTGCGGATTTCGTAGCTGTCGATGACTTGACTCTGACCATCCCCAAAGGGTCATTCTTTGCCCTCCTTGGTCCATCTGGATGCGGAAAAACTACGACGCTAAGAATGATTGCTGGCTTAGAGGAACCGACTGCAGGGACAATTCATATTGGTGAAACTGACATCACCCATACCAAGCCATACCAGCGGCCGGTCAACACGGTCTTTCAGAATTACGCTCTCTTTCCCCATCTAACGATTTTTGAGAATGTGGCATTTGGCTTACGGCGCCGCGGTATTAAAGATGTCGATGATGCAGTGGCGAAGGTTCTTGCTCTCGTGGAACTTGCCCATTTGAAAGATCGTAAACCAGGTCAACTATCGGGAGGGCAACAACAACGTATTGCTGTTGCCCGAGCAATCGTCAATCGACCCGCACTTCTGCTTTTAGACGAACCACTAGGAGCTTTAGATCTCAAACTCCGGCGCCAAATGCAGATTGAATTGAAATGGATTCAAACTGAAGTGGGCATCACCTTTGTGCATGTTACCCATGATCAAGAAGAGGCGATGACGATGGCAGACACCATCGCAGTCATGAATAAGGGCAAGATTGAACAAATGGGTTCACCCGTTGATTTATACGAAAATCCCCAAACTGTTTTTGTGGCTAACTTCCTTGGTCAATCCAATCTCCTCGAGGCAAATGTGCACTCTAATAGTGGCGCTGAGACTTCAGTTGATATTCATGGCTCTCGGATCATCCTTCCCTCAGCAAGGAATAGATCGGCCAAGAGTAAAGTCTTAGTAGGGATTCGACCAGAAAAGATTAATATTCATATTGCGGGAAGTGGCGCTGGGAAAAACACTCTCCCTGAGGGCATCGTGACGGACATTTCTTTCGTCGGCGTAAGCACGCAATATCAAGTGGAGATGCCGTGGAAGCAAGAGATCATGGTCTTCGAACAGAATGATGGTGGTGCGCCCAATATTCGCAAAGGTGACAAGGTTGCGCTCTCATGGGATCCGCATTTCACCTTCGCACTCGATAGCGAGAATTAAATGGCTATCGCTCATGTTTCACCAGGCACCAGTACCCATGTGAAACCTGAGCGAACTGGCAGAAGGATCCCATATCTACTGATGCTGCCAGGGTTGCTCTGGCTCTTCATCTTCTTCATCTACCCGCTTATCAATCTTGCTGAGACTTCTACAAAAACTAGAGCGGAATCTCAAGAGACTGGCGCCTTCGTTCAAACTTATCGATTCGCAAATTACATCGATGCCTTTATTCAATTCCAAGATCAGTTCATTCGTTCTTTTACCTATGCATTTATGGCGACTGTGCTTGCCTTGGCCATCTCTTATCCACTTGCTTATGCAATTGCGTTTAAGTCAGGGCGTTATAAGAACATCTTATTAATTCTGGTGATTGCGCCGTTTTTCACCTCATTCTTACTTCGAACAATTGCGTGGAAACAGATCCTTGGCGCTGAAGGGCCAGTGGTTTCGGTGCTTCGCGCCTTGCATTTAATTGGACCGGATACCACGATCACAGCATCATCATTTGCGGTTGTTATGGGACTTACCTATAACTTCCTACCATTTATGACGTTGCCGATTTATGCGAGCTTGGATCGGATTGACCCGCGCTTGATGGAGGCTTCGGGGGATTTATACGCCAATGGCTTGACCACATTCCGTAAGGTGACCGTTCCACTTTCCATGCCAGGTGTAGTCGCAGGCACTCTACTTACATTTATCCCTGCAGCTGGTGATTACATTAACGCTGCTATTTTGGGAAATCCCACGACGAGGATGATTGGCAATGTGATCGATTCACGGTTCTTCCGAATCGTCGACTATCCCACTGCAGCCGCACTCTCCTTTACTTTGATGGCAGCCATTTTGCTTTTGGTCGTCATTTATATTCGTCGCTCCGGTACCGATGAGTTGGTGTAGAAACGATGGGTAGATGGTTTTCTAAGAATCTCATTCGAATCTATGCCGTTCTTGCGTTGATTTACCTTTTCATCCCAGTTGGCTACACGATGGCCTTCTCCTTCAATGATGCGGGTAAGCGAAATATCAACTGGCAGGGATTTACCCTTGATAATTGGAAGAACCCCTGTGGCGCTCCAGATATCTGCGTCGCGTTGGGCAACTCACTGAAGATTGGTTTCCTCTCAACATTAGTTGCCACGATCCTTGGAACGATGATTGCTTTCGCGCTAGGTCGCTACAAATTTCGAGGACGAAGCTCGACTAACTTGTTGATTTTCTTACCGATGGCGACCCCAGAAATCGTCATGGGCGCTTCACTGCTTGCCATGTTTGTCAATCTCAATGTGAATACCGGTTTTTGGACTACCGTGATTGCGCACATCATGTTTTGTATTTCGTTCGTGGTGGTTACGGTCAAAGCGCGAGTGGCAAGCCTTGATCCAAAATTAGAAGAGGCTGCTCGTGATCTTTATGCGAATGAGTTCCAAACTTTTAGGCGAGTGACTTTTCCGCTTGTGCTGCCGGGCGTTGCCGCAGCAGCGCTACTTGCATTCTCCTTGTCTTTCGATGATTTCATCATCACCAATTTCAATTCTGGAACAATCACGACTTTCCCGAAATTTGTCTGGATTTCCTCGATTCGAGGCGTGCCAGCTCAGGCAAACGTGATTGGTACTGCGATGTTTTTAATTGCCCTAGCCATCGTTATTGCCGGGCAATTGGTAGGAAATGCGAAGGCTAGGAAAAGAAGATAGAGTTGCGCCAAGCCATTACGAAGAACCAATCGAAACTGGTTGGGGTAATGGGGTAGGACTCCGGAGGACCCGGGCCCGCTGTAAGTAGAAGTTAAGGGGTGAATCCGGCGTGTAGCCGGATATTTCGATGGCCACCATCGACCCACGAATCGTTCGCCACCTCAAAGATGCACAGCCAGATCTTTATTGGCTCGATGCTGACCCGCTGGAACCGAGTGCTCACTCTGCGCTTGTCGGAGAGATTGAAGCCGACTTGGCGATCGTTGGCGCTGGCTACACCGGACTTTGGACAGCCCTCTTAGCAAAAGAGAAGCACCCTGATTGGCGAGTAGTGATCATCGAGATGCGCGAGACTGGCGCTGGAGCCTCTGGTCGCAACGGGGGATTTTGTAATTACTCCCTCACCCATGGCTGGACAAATGGCAAGCGTCGATTTGCTGATGAGATGAAGGTTATCTCTCGTCTTGGTCGAGAGAACCTTGAAGCAATTGAAGAAACAATCAAGAAGTACAACATTCAATGTAACTGGGAGTGGACTGGTGAACTTCGCGTAGCTATCGAACCTTGGCAACTAGAGGGAATGCGCGAGGAAGCTGAGGAACGCAATCGCATCGGAGACGATGTGGAATTTCTCGATAAAGAAGCGGTTCAAGCGCGAGTCCATTCGCCAATTTATGAGGGTGGATTGTTTGACCACGATGGAACAGCTCTTGTTGATCCTGCTCGCCTCGTGTGGGGTCTGGAGAAAGCCTGCCTCTCGCTAGGTGTACAGATTTTTGAGAACTCTCAGGTGCAGTGGCTCGAGAATTTAGAAGATGGAGTCGTGTTACATACCGCATATGGCTTTGCGAAAGCGCAACGAGTTGCATTGGCAACAAATGTCTTCCCAACGCTCCAAAAAAATCTGAAGAAATATGTCGTTCCCGTTTACGACTATCAAATCGTTACCGAACCACTGACTGCCGAGCAGTTGGCGAGTATCGGTTGGAGCGAACGCGAGGGAATTTCAGATTCCGGCCATCAATTCCACTATTACCGACTTACCGATGACAATTGCATCGTCTGGGGTGGCTGGGATGCGATTTACAATTTCCGTGGCCGCGTTGCCCGAGA
Organism: uncultured Bifidobacterium sp.; assembly: GCA_964418325.1. Lineage (GTDB taxonomy): Bacteria > Actinomycetota > Actinomycetes > Nanopelagicales > Nanopelagicaceae > IMCC26077. The sequence continues at coordinate 41,582 of CAYQLC010000011.1, read as the reverse complement.
GTATGAATTTCGTCCCGAGACGTATGTGAAATTGGTTGATCACTTCCTCAAGACGTTCCCACAATTAGAAGGAATTAAATTTACCCACGCCTGGGGCGGTGCAATTGATACTTGCACTAGGTTCTCACCCTTCTGGAGTCTTTCGAAAGATAAACGCGTGGTAAGCGTTCTTGGCTATACCGGGCTAGGGGTAGCCGCAACTCGTTTTGGCGCCCAAGTGATGCTCGATCTGCTCGATGATGAGGATAACGAGCGCACTCGTCTCACTATGGTGAAAAGTAAGCCCTTACCCTTTCCGCCCGAGCCATTTCGATTCTTTTTCATTCAACTCACCCGCTGGTCGATCAATCGAGCCGATGAAAATGGCGGAAAACGAAATCTTTGGCTGCGGACGCTCGATCGCCTTGGCCTGGGCTTTGATTCGTAAGTACCCTTAAGACATGGCAAATCACGGCAATCTCTATGGTCCAGATTTTACTTTCCTTGGTATTCCGCGCTGCGATCTCGATGACCCACAGAGTTACCAAGGTCTAGATGTCGTAATTGTTGGCGCTCCGATTGATAGCGGAACTTCTCATCGTTCCGGTGCAAAATTCGGGCCACAGGCAATTCGAATGGGTGATTATCTGCCCCATGATGCAGAGCGCCCGCACCTTGCGCTGCGGGTAGATGCGCTGCAGGAATTAAAAATTGCCGATGCCGGGGACCTGTTGATGCCGCCGGGAAATCTTGAAGAGTCTCTTAAAGTTTTACGCGATGCCACCGAGAAAATTTCACGCGCTGGCGCGATTGCCGTAGTGCTTGGTGGTGATCATTCCATTGCCTCTGCGGATGTAGCGGGCATTGCCGCTCACCGAGGTAAAGGAAAGATTTCGATGATTCACTTTGATGCACATGCAGACACCGGAGATCTCCAAATGGGAGCTCTCGTGGGCCATGGCACACCGATGCGACGTTTAATTGAGAATGGTGATGTTCGTGGTGATCGATTCTTGCAATTGGGATTACGCGGTTATTGGCCCGATGGAGCCACTTTGGATTGGATGCGCGATCAGGGAATGCGCTCTTATGAGATGACTGAGATTCACCACCGTGGACTCAATACCGTTCTTGATGAATCTTTCGCAACTCTTACCAGCGAGTGCGATGGCGTATTCCTCTCCGTAGATATTGATGTCGTGGATCCAGGAATGGCACCAGGAACAGGAACTCCAGAACCAGGTGGCATGACAAGCAGAGAACTTTTAGAGGCCGTTCGCCGAATCTGTCTTGAACTACCCATTGTAGGAATTGATGTAGTCGAAGTGGCGCCACCATTTGATTCGGCAGATATCACGGCGATTCTTGCAAACCGAGTGGTGCTTGAGGCGCTTAGTGCAATCACTAAACGAAAGAGTGGAAAGCCGTATTCGCCAACGCAGAACTTGCTCGATCGGTAATTGCGTTAAAGCGCGGCGATAGCCTCATCGACGATGGCAAGCGCTTCACGAAGTAAGTGCTCTGGCATTACCAGTGGTGGTAAGAAGCGGATCACATTGCTATATGTGCCAGCGGTAAGAAGAAGTACTCCCTTACTTTGACAATACTTCACAATTGATTGCATCGCTGCTGGATTTGGGTCTGTCGTGCCTGGGACCACTAGTTCGATTGCTTGCATCGCACCGCGCCCACGAACCTCACCAATCACTGGATACTTGGCTGCCATTGCCTCGAGCTCTGCCACCATAATCGCGCCGATATTTCGAGCTTTTTCAGCGAGGTTTTCACGCTCGATAGTCTCGATGGCACCAAGAGCTGCTGCGCATGAGATTGGTGAGCCTCCGAAGGTGCCACCAAGTCCGCTCAAATGAACGCTATCCATAACTTCAGCGCGCCCAGTGAGCCCAGCTAGCGGCAAACCACCAGCGATACCTTTTGCGGTAGTGATGAGATCTGGAATCACTCCTTCATCATCGCAGCCGAACATATCTCCAGTTCGCGCAAATCCAGTCTGCACTTCATCGGCGACAAAGAGCGCGCCATTATCTTTTGCGAATTTCGCTAACCCTGGCAAGAAACCTTTCGGGGGAACGATAAATCCACCTTCACCCTGAATTGGCTCGATGACAATCGCTGCAACATTCTGCACGCCAATCTCTTTCTCAATCTTGTGGGTGATGAGATCAAGTGCTTCGTCTGCACATTTTTTAGGATCGCCAAGCCATCGAAATGGGTAAGCCATCGGCATTCGATAAATCTCTGGAGCGAAGGGACCAAAACCCTCCTTGTAGGGCATATTTTTTGCAGTCATGCCCATCGTCAGGTTGGTTCGACCGTGATACCCGTGTTCAAAAACAATCACCGCGCTACGTTTGGTAAATACCCGGGCAACCTTGATGGCATTCTCAACGGCCTCGGCTCCTGAATTAAAGAGTGCAGATTTCTTTTTATGCGAACCTGGAGTGAGCCGATTGAGCGCTTCACAGACTTCCACATAGCCTTCATAGGGAGCCACCATGAAACAGGTGTGTGTGAACGCATTAACCTGTTCGATGACTCGATCAATGACTCGATCAGCAGAATTACCAACGTTGACGACGGCGATGCCAGCGCCCATATCAATAATCGAGTTACCATCTACATCGACGATGACGCCACCGCCAGCCTCTTTTACAAATACCGGGATCGCCATACCAAGCGCAGCGCTGACAGCATCACCACGTCGGGCGATGAGCTCTTGCGATTTGGGTCCAGGAATTGCCGTTTTAACAACTCGTTCTTGGGGAATTGGCTTCCTTGACATGGCTTAAGGGTACTCAAGGAGTTGATGACCCGCTAACTTTCGGGCGGATTACTCTTCGTATGAGAGCAACAAGGCCTTTTGTCGCGCAAGAAATCGGTTAAATTGTCTCTGGCTATAGTCGATATCTTGCGCAGTGGGATGGTGTACTTTTCCTGAGACCATCAGAGTAGTCGTGCTGGTAGCAAGATCCTGGGAGAGCATGGCATCTGCCAAAATCGCAGAGCCCCTGCAGGTGATTTCGCGATCATCCACAATTCGCAGAGATTGCCCCATAGTTCGTAGGCGCGTGGCTAACCAATGAGGGTCGTTTCCTGCCCTTCCACTAAGCACTACCTCGCCCCGTGGTGAATCACTTAAATCCTGACTGAGTTCGAGCACTTGCCGCTCTGCAAAGCAGATGCCCTCCATCGTTGCCCGTGCGAATGCGCTTGCACCATGTGCGACTGAGATATCGGAAAATTCGCCGCGAAGATCATTACGCCATAGCGGCGCCCGTTCCCCTGCGATATACGGAAGGTAGATCGGCACGTGTTCGCTCTCATCACTAGCTCCGCGAGTGATCAATTCACTCTCACTTATGCCGAATAGTTGTGCAGCCCATGAAATCGATCCACCGCTCATTTGAGTTGGACCGAATAGGACGGGAGAAGGCGCGGAACCTGCTGGAATGATGTAGAGGGGATAATCACTTCTCGCCTCTACAGAACTTGATGTACCAACAATGGCAGAGGTGCCAGTGATGATAAATGACGTTGGTTGTGCAAATGCGCCCAATGCGAGCATGCCACACATCGCATCTGACCAACCGACGCTCACCGGAATACCCTCAGGAATTCCAAATCTCTCGGCAGTCGCAGAGGTGGTCTTACCTCTCTCAGACGTTCCATCGCGCAATTCAGGGACGACGCGGGAATCCCACCCAGCGAAATGTAATACCGAGGCAATGGCTGCCTTAGTTCGTACATTACATAGCCCTTTTGTTGACCAAGGATCAGAGATCGCACCTCCAGTGAGTAAGAAGCCAAAAAAGTCTTTTGGTTGTAATAACCAGCGAGTCTTTGCTGCAACGTCGGGGCGATTATTTTGGAGCCACATTGCTTTTGCCGCAGTGGTTGATGCTGACCACGGGAGTGAGGTTCCAATTATCTCTCGCGGATCACCAAAATGTTTCTCCAATGCGCGCGCTTGATCAACAGCGCGATTATCTTGCCAAATCATCACTGGTGAAGTGGGTGCGCCAACATCATCGATACTCACCAGTGAGGGGGTGTGGCCTGATAACCCGATTGCCTTGGTGCGGGAAATCCATGAGTTATTTCTCTTATCGAGCGCGACAAACTCTGCAAGAGCAGAGAGATATTCACGCGCATCTTGTTCTACGACATCGCCATCTCGATGTAGCGATAGCGCAATCTCATATTTGTCGAGAATTTCCCCCGCTCCGTTGATGAAAATGCCTTTGAGGGAAGAGGTCCCCAGGTCTAGTCCCAGGATGACATCGCGCACGGCCATGAATTTATCCTAAGGTGATAATTCGCGGGCCAACTGGGAAGATACTCCTATGGTCGCAGACCCTCGCTCCGTGGTGATTTTGGGCTCGACTGGTTCTATTGGCACGCAAGCCCTCGAATTGATTGGGCGTAATCGCCCACTCTTTACTGTGACTGCGCTGGCGGCAGGTGGCGGAAATCTCCCACTCCTTATTGAACAAGCGCGCGCTTTTAATGTTTCGGTTGTTGGCGTCGCTCGAGGCGATAAAAAAATTCTCCAAGATGCGCTGCCCGGGGTGGAGATCATTGTTGCCGAGAGCGCTGCAGAAGAGATTGCCGCCATTCCTGCAGATGTGACCCTCAATGCGATGACTGGCTCAATTGGTTTGAAGCCAACACTCGCCGCGCTCAAAGTTGGTAACAACGTTGCGCTGGCAAATAAAGAGTCTTTAGTCGCCGGAGGACCATTAGTAGTTGCTGCAGCGAAGCCTGGACAATTGATTGCCGTCGATTCTGAACATTCAGCACTGGCACAAGCGATGCGTGCCGGAGGTAAATCTGAGATTTCGCGAGTAATTCTGACGGCAAGTGGTGGACCATTTAGGTCACGTGTAGATCTTGCAAATATCACCGTTGATGAAGCGCTTAACCATCCCACATGGGATATGGGGCCAGTAGTGACCATCAACTCGGCAACTCTTATTAATAAGGGGCTTGAGATTATCGAAGCTCATTACCTATTTGATATTCCCTACTCGAAGATTGATGCGGTAATTCATCCGCAGTCGATTGTGCACTCCATGGTGGAGTTCACTGACGGTTCAGTGATTGCGCAAGCGAGTCCACCTGATATGACCCTTCCCATCTCGCTCGCGCTTAACTGGCCACATCGCCTTGCCGGAGCCTTGGCGCCAATTGATTGGAGTAGCAATCAGAGTTGGGAATTTTCTCCGATAGATCACCTTCGCTTTCCAGCGATCGAACTAGCGCGCCGTTGTGGCACGGTTGGCGGTGGCGCTCCAGCGGCATTTAACGCTGCCAATGAGGAGGCGGTCGCAGCCTTTATGGCAAGACAGATCTCCTTTACCGATATTGTCGAGATTGTGGATGATGTATTGAGTTCAATTGGTGGCGAAGTGAGCGCAAGCCTCCGTGACATTAGCGATGTCAGTGCAGCTGAAGAGAATGCTCGTCGAAAAGCCCACGAGATAATCGATCGACGAATGAGAAAGTCTGGATGATGAATAGTTTTAATGGTGCAGGTGTCATCGGCATTCTCGCCTTTGTGGTGGCAATGCTCTTATCAATCATGATTCACGAGTGGGGTCACTACATCACCGCGCGAAAGTTCGGCATGAAGGTCACCGAGTTCTTTCTTGGATTCGGACCTCGGATTTGGTCTATGCGCCGTGGCGAAACTGAATTTGGAATCAAAGCAATTCCCGCAGGAGGGTATTGCCGAATTACCGGAATGACGCCTGTCGAACCAATTGATGAGAGTGATAGCAATCGTGCATTCTATAAATCGAGTGTGCGCCGCCGCCTTATCGTCTTGGGAGCAGGATCTTTTCTCCACTTCCTCCTTGCCTTCTTTATATTGATTCTCTTCTTCGCCGCCGTTGGTGTGCCACAGCAATCCACCCGCCTTGCCGAGGTGCTTCCATGTATCAAGAGCGTTAGCGCAAGTACAGATTCGTGTACTAGTTCCGATCCACAGTCACCAGCGGCAAAGGGCGGACTGAAAGCTGGCGATCAGATTCTCGCCGTTAATGGAGAGAAAATTAATGAGTGGAGTGAGGTGGGGGAAACGATTCGGGCTAGTGCGAATCAAGCGCTCACCTTCACCATCCTCCGAGGTAGCGAAGAACTCGAACTGACCATTACCCCGATTCCTTTTACTAGCGAAGGAGAGAGCTTTGGCATCGTGGGCGTTATTAGTGAGCGGGAATTAGTTCGCTATTCAATTCTCTCCGCAGTCGCCGAATCAGGTCGAGAGGTCGGTAATTTGCTCACCGGAAGCGTGCGAGCGCTGATCGCTTTGCCGAGCAAAATCCCTGCGCTCTTTGGTTCTGCCTTCGCCGGTGAAGAGCGCGATCCCGAGGGACTTGTCGGTGTTGTTGGTGTTGCACGCGTCAGCGGTGAAGCCGCATCAAGCGCGAGTGGTTCATTGGCCGAGAAGATTGGTTTCTTCCTTCTCATCATCGCGAGCCTTAATGTCTTCGTAGGAATATTCAATCTCATTCCGCTGCTCCCTCTTGATGGCGGGCATATGGCAGTAGCGCTCCTTGATGGTTATCGCAATGGGCGAGCCAAACGAAAGGGCTTACCACCGCCACCACCATTTGATGTGACGAGATTGATGCCCATCACATTGGTGGTGATAGCGGTCCTTGCCTCGCTCTCGCTCCTTTTATTATTTGCCGACATCGTCAATCCGCTTCGCCTCAATCAATAGGCAGATTCCTGCTCGGTACGGCAAGATAGAGCCATGGTCGATCTGGGAATGCCCGCGCCGCTGCCGGCCCCGCTAGCACCTCGACGTAAGACCCGACAGATAAAACTCGGTTCTGTACTCGTTGGTGGTGGCGCTCCAGTGAGCGTCCAATCGATGACCACAACGTTGACCGCCGATGTCAATTCCACCCTTCAGCAAATTGCCGAGCTCACCGCCTCTGGATGTCAGATTGTTCGAGTGGCAGTACCTAGTCAAGACGATGCCGATGCGCTCGCCGCAATCGCCAAGAAATCTCAGATTCCAGTAGTTGCAGATATTCACTTCCAACCTAAGTACATCTTCGCTGCTATCGATGCCGGCTGCGCTGGCGTTCGCGTCAATCCAGGAAATATCAAACAATTTGATGACAAAGTAAAAGAGGTAGCAAAGGCAGCAGGTGACGCTGGAATTCCTATTCGGATTGGCGTTAATGCGGGTTCGCTCGATCCACGTCTGCTAAAGAAGTACGGCAAGGCCACGCCAGAGGCGCTCGTCGAATCTGCGCTCTGGGAATGTTCCTTATTCGAAGAGCATGGTTTTACTGACATCAAGATTTCAGTTAAGCATCACGACCCGGTCACGATGGTGCAGGCCTATCGCCTTCTTGCCAGCAAATGCGATTACCCACTACACCTTGGAGTTACCGAAGCCGGTCCACTCTTTCAAGGAACAATCAAATCGGCAGTTGCTTTTGGGGTGCTCTTAGCTGAGGGCATTGGCGACACTATTCGCGTCTCACTCTCAGCCCCACCTGTCGAAGAGGTGAAGGTTGGTATCTCCATTTTGGAATCGCTCAACCTTCGACAACGTAAGCTCGAAATTGTCTCGTGTCCTTCCTGCGGCCGAGCACAGGTTGATGTCTATACCCTCGCCGAGAAAGTTCAGGCGGGGTTAGAGGGAATGACCGTGCCACTTCGCGTCGCCGTGATGGGCTGTGTAGTCAATGGACCTGGAGAGGCACGCGAGGCAGATCTTGGCGTTGCGTCGGGTAATGGAAAGGGACAGATTTTCGTTAAGGGTGAAGTGATCAAGACGGTACCCGAGGCTCAGATTGTCGAGGTGCTCATTGAAGAAGCGATGCGCCTTGCCGAAGAGATGGAGAATTCCGGAGCGCCAGTAGTCGAAGTTCGATAAACGTGCTGCAAATTCTCAACTCTTCAAGTATTCCCGCGGATGTTCTCGAATATCTTGAGCGCAAACCTGAGGCACATTGCTTTCTCGCATCACGCCTCCAAGCCCTTCATGAGCGCTCTCGAAGTGAAGCGCTTATTTATCGCAGCCAGTACGGAGTCGAAGGCGTTACATATATAGGTGCAAATCTCCTGCCTAGTTTTACGACCAGAGCAGCGCTCTTTGCCACCGCGGACTACATTAAATCTCGAGCAGTCACTTTCTCCTCCATAGTTGGCGAAGCAGAGAACGTTTTCGCATTATGGGAATTAATCAAATTTCTTCTCCCTCGAGCTCGATTGATTCGTCAGAGACAACCTTTACTCTCCATAAGAACCGAGCCTTTGATTTCACCTGATCCTGAGGTGCGCTTGGCAACAGCAACTGATCTTGAATTAGTGATAGTTGCTGGGATAGATATGTTTATCGGCGAAGTGGGCGAGCCCCCTAATCGCACCGATTTTCGAGCGCGAGCCTTGGAGTTAATCGAGCAAGAACGAACCTTCATACGACGTGAGGGCGATGAGATACTTTTTAAAGCAGATGTTGGTGCGATCGGTGCGGGTGCCTTGCAGATTCATGGGGTGTGGGTTCCGCCAGCACATCGAGGACGCGGGATTGGTTCACGCGGCATGGCAAGTGCGCTTCGATTTTCAAGAAAATTCGCACCGCGAGCCTGCTTGTACGTCAATGATTTCAACCTCTCAGCGCGTGCGAGCTATAAAAAAGTAGGGTTTGTCGAAGTGGGAGAGTTCGCCTCAATATTTCTCTGAAGTAGGCTTCCGCCATGCTTCGGATGTCGAGCCTCTTCTTGCGTACCCTTCGTGACGATCCAGCCGATGCTGAGGTTGCTAGTCACAAACTTCTGGTGCGCGCCGGATACATCCGTCGAATAGCAGCGGGAATTTACTCGTGGCTTCCGCTGGGTTACATCACATTGCGCAATATCGAACGAATCGTTCGAGAAGAGATGGATAGAGCTGGCTTTCAAGAGGTGCACTTTCCTGCCCTACTCCCGAAAGAGCCGTATGAATCAACAAACCGATGGAGTGAGTATGGGCCAGATCTTTTTAGACTCCAGGATCGCCGCGGTGGTGATTACCTTCTAGGTCCAACGCACGAAGAGATGTTCACTCTGATGGTGAAAGGCGAATACTCTTCTTACAAGGACCTGCCGTTAACTATCTATCAGATTCAAACCAAGTATCGTGATGAGACTCGACCACGGAGTGGGATCATTCGAGGACGAGAATTCGTGATGAAGGATTCATATTCATTTGATATTGATGATGCCGGACTACAAAAGTCCTACGATGCGCATCGCGATGCTTATGTGAAAACTTTCGATCGCTTGGGCTTGAAGTACTCAATCGTTTCAGCTATGTCAGGTGCGATGGGTGGATCAGCCTCAGAGGAATTCCTCGCGCCTTGCCAGACGGGTGAAGACACCTACGTTCTCTGCCCCTCCTGTGGTTTCGCTGCAAATGTAGAAGCCATCTCTACAAAGGTAACGCCACAGAAATTTGAGGTGCCACCATCGATTGAAATTCTTGACACCCCAAATACTCCAACAATCGATTCGCTCGTTGAGGTGATGAATTCGAAATATCAGGCAAATATCACCGCTGCTGATACGTTGAAGAACATTTTGCTGATTGCGGATGGCAAGGCGATTTGTGTACTAGTGCCGGGGGATAGAGAGGTAGATCTCAAGCGATTGCAGGCAAATCTTTCCGGGATTCAGGAGCTACGGCTTTTTGATGATGAAGATTTTGCGAAGCGAAAAGAATTAGTCAAGGGCTACGTCGGGCCGCAGGATGCCAAACGTTTTGGAATTACTTTGTACGCCGATCCGCGCATCCAACCAGGCTCGCACTGGATTACGGGAGCCAATCAGGCCAACCGGCATGCGCGCTATGTCACCGAAGGGCGTGACTTCACGATTGATCAATACGTTGAAGCGGCTGAAGTCAGAGCGGGAGATCAATGTCCTCGTTGTGACACCCCTGTTGTTTTAGATCGGGCAATCGAAATTGGGCATATCTTTCAATTGGGGCGCAAATACGCGCAAAGTCTTGACTTAACTGTTTTAGATAAAGATGGCAAACCCGTTGTGGTCACTATGGGCTCATACGGAATCGGTATATCGCGAGCAGTGGCGGCCATTGCTGAACAGACTCATGACGAGATGGGTTTGCGCTGGCCGCGCGAAGTAGCTCCTGCCGATGTCCACATTATCGCAACCGGAAAAGATGACGAACCATTTGCTAAAGCAGTCGAATTGGGAGATCAATTAGAGCAACTAGGACTGCGCGTGCTTCTTGATGATCGACGCGATCCCAGCGCGGGCGTGAAGTTCAAAGATGCAGAACTTATCGGCATTCCTGTCATTGTCGTAGTTGGCAAGGGGCTCGCAAACGGGATGATTGAAGTACGAAATCGCTGGGCCAACACGAAAGGCGAAGTCACTGTTGCAAGTGCTGCTTCAGAAATTGCGGCGGTCGTAAACTCGCTCTAACCTGCGGTAGACTTCTCTCATAACTTCATAGGGAGAGTGACATGACTGCAATCGATGACGCAATTCGAGAAGCCATCACACCAATCGTCTCTGAGGCAAATCTCTTCCTAGAAGCTTTACAAATAACTACTGCCGGTAAACATCGAGTAATCCGCATCCTGGTTGATTCCTTAGATCCGAAGGATCGACTCTCGCTCGATGAGGTCACATCAGTAACAAAACCCATCTCCGCTGCTTTAGATGCCTTAGAAATACTTGGGGAGAAATCTTTCACCCTTGAGGTCTCGTCGCCAGGAGTAGATTTCCCCCTGACTTTGCCGCGCCATTGGAGAAAGAATGAAGGGCGATTAGTCTCGCTAGTTCTCAAAACAGGAGCGAAGGCGAGTGGTCGAATTCAAAGTTCAGATGATCAGAGCGTGCGAATCGAATCGAAAAAAGGCGATGTTGTTCAAGTGCAGCTTGAAGAAATTACGCGTGCTCAGGTAGAGATTGAATTCAAATGACAGTTGATATTCCCTCATTGACAATTCTCGCTCAAGCAAATGGGTTGGGCGTCGAAGAGCTTATTAAGAATATCGAGTTAGCAATCGATGAGCGGTATAGCGAGTTACAGGAGGCAGAGCCAGGAGTTCGTTCTCGCATGAATCGTCAAACCGGAGAAGTGTCACTCTACAAGATGGTCGATGATGAAGAAGTTGCTGTAGCTGGACCGCCCGAGTTCCCTCGAATTGCAACGGGAGTCATTCGAAAGACGCTCAAAGGTAAACTCCGCGAAGTCAAAGATGCCGAGATTGTTCAAGAGTTCTCAACCACTATCGGCGATTTGGTCTCGGGTGTGGTGCAACAAGGTCGTGATAGCAAAGTCATACTTGTGAATATTGGGCCGGTCGAGGGCAAGATTCCGCTCCAAGAGCAAGTACCAACAGAAACTTTTACTCACGGAGATCGAATCAAGGCGCTCATTGTTGATGTTCGACAGGGAAACAAGGGGCCTGAGATTGTGCTTTCGCGTACTCACCCCAACCTCATCAAGAAACTTTTTGCGCTTGAAGTACCCGAGTTAGTCAATGGCGTGGTCGAGATTATGGGTATTGCTCGCGAGGCTGGTGCGCGCACCAAGATGGCGGTGCGTGCTCATCGTGCTGGGGTTAACCCTAAAGGTTCATGTATCGGACCCATGGGTGCGCGCGTTCAGGCAGTGATGAACGAGTTGCATGGTGAAAAGATTGACATCGTAGATTGGTCGGAGGATCCAACGACTTTTATCGCTGCAGCGCTTGCGCCATCGCGCGTGATTAGTTGTGAAGTGGTTGACCCTGAGCGCAAGCAGGCCAAAGTTGTGGTTCCGGACTTTCAGCTCTCGTTAGCAATCGGAAAAGATGGCCAAAATGCGCGTTTGGCGGCTCGATTGACGGGCTGGCGGATTGATATCCATCCCGATGAGGTAGGCTAGAGCCATGAAAGCCAACTCATCCTCATCTGCGCTCTGCGTGAGCGCTGTTGAAGTACGACTGAAATGAGAAGGCAGTAGCGGCGACGCGCGTTTAACACGCGCCTAGCCACAAACTAGAGGGAGAAGTGTGGCTAAGGTCCGCGTATATGAGCTCGCTAAGGAGCTCGGTCTAGAGAGCAAAGCTCTTTTAACTAAATTGCAGGAGATGGGCGAGTTCGTTAAATCTGCCTCGTCAACCCTCGAGCCACCAGTTGTCCGTCGCGTCCGCGACCTCTATCCCAATGCAACACCTGCCACCGATGAAGCAAGCCCCGCGCCTGCAAAGAAGAGCGCTGCAAAGAAGAGCGCCACCAAGAAGGCTAGTGCGAGCAAGAGTGATAAGAGTGATGGTGCTCCGAGCGCTGATGAGATCTCTGCGCTCCTTGCTGAACTTGGCCCCCTTGTGCCACCACATCTACAAGATTTAGCACAGAACGCTGTAGCGACACCTACTGAAACATCAACGCGTCCGACGCCACCAATTCCACCTGTACAACCACCGCGTCCGAGTGCACCGCCGACAAATACTTCAACAAGTACTCCAACTAATACTTCAACTAATA
>CAYQLC010000011.1:3514-28973 GCA_964418325.1 uncultured Bifidobacterium sp. | reverse complement strand
GAATATCCCGAGACCACCAGCTCGTCCAGGAAATAATCCCTTCACCTCATCGCCAGGTGGTCCGCGTCCGAGCGCGCCGCGACCACATCGCGGTGGAAACAATCCTTTTATGCCATCAGATGGTGGGCGGCCAGGTGGTCCGCGACCATCAGGCGCTGGTGCGCCAATACGTCCGGGACAACCTGGAGCGCGGCCAGGATTTGGTCAACGACCAGGTTCGGTACCAAGTGGGCGACCATTTCCTCCTCGTGATGGTGGCGCAGGCAGAGGTGGAGCAGGTGGCGGTAATTACGCCGGCGCTCCGCAGCGAAGTGGAAGCGGCTTTGGTGGCCCACGCCCTGGTGGTGCAGCTGGAACTGGTGGAAGTGGTGGACCAAGTTCAAGAGGCGGCGGACCAGGACAGACTCGAGGCGCTTTTGGACGTGGTGGAAAAGGTGGCAAGACCAATCGCCAACAGAAATCGCGTAAGACTCGGCGCGAAGAGATCGATAATTTACGGGCGCCCACGCTTGGTGGCGCGGTAATCCCACGCGGAGATGGCACAACGGTTATCCGCATGCGTCGCGGCGCCACGCTGATGGATTTTGCAGAGAAAATCAATGCGGATGCAGCAGCGCTCGTCTCTGCACTTTTTCATCTCGGTGAGATGGTCACTGCAACTCAATCGGTTGACGATGACACCTTTGCGATTTTGGGATCGGAACTGGGCTACACCATTCAAATAGTGAGCCCTGAAGATGAAGATCGAGAGCTGCTCGAAGATTTCGATATCGATCTTGATGCAGAATTATCAGAGATTGATGAGGATCAACTCACTTCGCGACCGCCTGTAGTCACCGTCATGGGCCATGTCGATCATGGAAAGACCCTCCTTCTTGATGCGTTGCGTAAGAGCGAAGTTGCCAAAGGTGAGGCAGGTGGAATTACGCAGCACATTGGTGCCTATCAAATACATCGCGAGCATGATGGTTTTGAGCGAGCGATTACCTTTATTGATACCCCAGGTCACGAGGCATTCACCGCAATGCGTGCTCGAGGTGCGAAAGTTACCGATATTGCAGTTCTCGTTGTTGCCGCTGATGATGGCGTGATGCCGCAAACGATTGAGGCTCTTAATCACGCACAGGCTGCAAATGTTCCGATAGTTGTTGCAGTGAACAAGATCGATAAAGAGGGTGCTAATCCTCAAAAAATTAGACAGCAACTTACCGAGTACAACCTCATCACCGAGGAATATGGCGGAACTACCCTCTTTGTTGATGTATCTGCAAAGACCGGTAAGGGTCTTCCCGAATTAATTGATTCAATCTTGCTCACCGCAGATGCTGCAATTGATCTGCGTGCCGTTGCAGCAGGTGAGGCGCGCGGCGTTGCGATAGAAGCGCACCTTGATAAGGGGCGTGGCGCCGTCGCAACGGTATTAGTACAACGCGGAACTCTTCATGTTGGCGACGCCATTGTTGCTGGAGGTGCATTTGGCCGCGTTCGCGCGATGCTCGATGAACATGGTGAGAGTATTGAGGCGGCGGGACCATCTCGTCCTGTTCAAGTACTTGGCTTTACCTCGGTACCAGATGCCGGAGATTCATTCCTGGTTGCTGATGAAGATCGCACTGCGCGCCAGATTGCCGAAAAGCGTCAAGCCGTAGAGCGACATGCTGCACTTGCGAAAGCTCGTAAGAAAGTTTCGCTCGAAGACTTCCTCGAGCAATCTAAAGTCACCACACTTAATCTCATCCTCAAGGGCGACGTTGCTGGTTCAGTTGAAGCTCTCGAAGATGCTCTGGTACAACTTGATGTTGGCGCCGAGGTAGATCTTCGTGTCATTCACCGTGGCGTCGGCGCAATCACCAAGAGCGATATTACTTTGGCCTCTGCATCGTCAGCGGTCGTCATTGGCTTTAACGTCAAACCCGAACCACAAACAGCGATCTTTGCCGATCGCGAGGGAGTAGAGGTTCGCTTCTATTCGGTCATCTATGAAGCAATCGAAGAGGTCGAGAAGGCGCTCAAAGGCTTGCTTAAACCAGAGTTCGAAGAGGTTGTTTTGGGATCGGCAGAAGTTCGCGAGGTCTTCAAATCAAGCAAGTTTGGAAATATCGCTGGATCGATGGTTAAAGATGGTCTTATCCGACGTAACGCAAAGGCTCGAGTTCTCCGCGAAGGTACGGTTCACGGAAATAATCTCACCATCGCCTCTCTTAAGCGGTTCAAGGATGATGCCACCGAAGTCAAAGAAGGTTTCGAGTGCGGTATCGGTCTTGGTTCCTACAACGACATCAAGAGCGGAGACATCATCGAGGTTTATGAGATGCGCGAGAAGAAGCGTGCCTAATGGTCAGAGCCACTCGTTCATTTCGTACCCGCAAGGTTGCCGATCGCATCAAAGAGATAGTTGCGGCAACTTGTGAGGGAAAAATCAAAGACCCTCGACTTGGCTTTGTCACAATAACCGATGTGCGAGTTACTGGAGATTTACAAAATGCCTCAATTTTTTACACGGTTCTTGGTGATGAGAAAGAGCGGAAGAATTCAGCAGTAGCTCTCGAAAGCGCCAAAGGAATCATTCGTGCTACCTTGGGGCGCGAGTTAGGACTTCGAGTAGTGCCGACAATCGAATTTCATCTCGACGCACTTCCCGAGAGCGCTGCAACTCTGGATAATCTTCTTGCGAAGAGCGCGGCTCGAGACTTAGAGCTGGATGCTCAACGAAGTGGCGCGAATTACGCTGGCGAGAGCGATCCTTATCGCAAACCCAAGCAATAAAAGCTGCTCTTATGAAATCTGGTTTTTTAGTCATCGATAAGGAAGCTGGATTCACCAGCCATGATGTGGTAGCAGTAGCTCGTAAGGCGCTTGGAGAGCGTCGAATCGGACATGCTGGAACCTTAGATCCATTTGCCACCGGAGTACTTGTCCTTGGCATCGGCAATGGCACACGTCTTTTGCAGTACATCACCGACGGTCGAAAGAGATATGAAGCGACTATTCGATTGGGCGCTGCCACGACCACCGATGATCTGACTGGCGAAGTCATCAGCTCCAACATCTCGGGACTTGCCACCATCGATGACCACATGATTACTCAAGCGCTTGCCACTCAAGTTGGCGATATCTATCAGCGACCGAGCACCTATTCGGCAATCAAAGTCGATGGCAAGCGCGCCTACGAGTTGGCCCGCGCTGGAGAAGAGGTCCAATTACGCGAGCGACGAGTTACGGTATTTGCCATTGAAGTACAGGAGATTCTGCATAGCCATGATCACATCGACCTCAAAATTTCCGTCGAATGCTCGGCTGGTACTTACATCCGCTCCATTGCACGAGATTTAGGCGATGCGCTCTCGGTTGGTGGGCATCTGATTGCCTTGCGACGCACAGCAGTCTTGCCCTTCCTTTTATCTGACGCGATTTCCATTGAGGAGTTGAAGCAAGCCCCACAATTGCTCGGAATTGATTCGGTTATCGCTCGACTTTTTCATCGACGAAATCTCACTTCTGAAGAGGTGGCTAGCGTCAGTCATGGACGTTCGATTGATTTACAGGGCGAGAAAAGTGGAAAGAGCGCCGGTTTTACCCCAGATGGCAGATTCATTTCATTGTTGGCGGAAAAGGGTGGACGAGCCCAGCCAATATTGGTGATAAGTAGAATTGAGCCATGACGAATTCGCAAAAGTCAGTCGTGGCGATTGGCATCTTTGACGGAGTGCATAGGGGCCATCAAAAGATTCTTGCGCGCGCCCGTGAGATTGCACATTCGCTTTCACTTCCAGTTATTGCTCTCACTTTTCATCCACATCCAACGGCCATACTTGCCCCTAGTAAGCAACCAGCGCTGCTTTTGAATATCCATAGTCGGGTTGAATTGTTGGAGAAGTTTGGGGCTGAAGATGTTGAAGTGATTACCTTCAGCAAAGAATTTTCTGCTTTGTCACCCAGCGCATTTATCGAGGATATTCTGCTGGGTCTTCTCAATGCCGCGCATGTTGTTGTTGGCGAGAATTTCTCGTTTGGCGCACGTGCAAGTGGTTCAATCTCAGATATTAGAAAGTACATCGAGGCGGATGCGGTTGCACTCCTTCATGATGAGCATGGACCTATTTCCTCGACTCGAATTCGACACCATGTTGCAGAAGGTGAGATGGAGGCAGCGCGGGTGCTGCTTGGTCGGCCACATTTCTTGCAAGGTGAGGTTGTGCACGGTGAGAAACGAGGGCGCGAGATCGGTTATCCCACTGCAAACTTGGAGCAGTTGATCGGTATGGCCATTCCCCCCGACGGAATTTATGCAGGCTATTTATATGTGGAGAGCGATCGCCTGCCGGCTGCAATTTCTATCGGTACCAATCCAACATTTCCACCGTCGTACCCTGGTGAACGCCCCCGCCAAGTGGAGGCGTATGCGTTAGATCGCGATGACTTAGATCTCTATGGCCAACGCGCATCGATTGAATTTCTCTCTTTTCTCAGACCGACCATCGCCTTTCCTGGACTTGAGCCACTTCTTGCCCAAATGGCAGCCGATTGCGCCCAGGTCAAGCGGGTATTGGGCGAATTGGGATGATGGCGAACCCGCTGGTAGCCTAGGCAGTCGGACAGGTAGGGAATGGGCTCGAGATACGGGCTGGCCCCAATCTGGCGTAAGTAAGACGAGTAATTCAGTCAAACGAAAGTGAGAACCAGACCATGGCGTTAGCTCCGGCGAAGAAGAAGGAGATCATCTCCACCTACGGCAACTCTGCCGTGGATACCGGCAGCCCTGAATCGCAGATTGCGATGCTCTCACAACGTATCAATGACCTCACTGAGCATTTGAAGAGTAATGCCAACGACCATCACGGTCGTCGTGGACTTTTGCTTTTGGTTGGACGCCGTCGCCGCTTACTCCAATATTTGGAGAAGGTTGATATCGAGCGCTATCGCTCGATTGTTGATCGACTCAGCCTGCGCCGTTAACTAACAAACAAGCGCGAGAACTGACGCTCTATAGGTTGGGGTCCTCGGTAGTGGCTCTCGGATATTCATGCCGACAGCTTCGATCGATGATCTCCATCGCAGATAGCTATCGCTCGCGAGATATGGAGACGACCCATGTCGGGTCACGACACACAAGTACATTCATCTGAAGCAATCATCGACAACGGAAAGTTCGGTAAGCGAATCATTCGCTTCGAAACAGGTCGGATTGCCCGTCAAGCTGCAGGTTCAGCAGTAGTAACCCTCGACGAGGACACTATGTTGCTCTCTGCAACCACAGCATCAAAAAATCCAAAGGATCAATTCGACTTCTTCCCACTAACTGTGGATGTAGAAGAACGTATGTATGCAGTAGGACGGATTCCAGGATCCTTCTTCCGTCGAGAAGGTCGTCCGAGTGAAGATGCCATCCTCACCTGCCGCCTTATTGATCGACCACTACGTCCATCATTCGTTAAGGGACTTCGCAATGAAGTTCAAATCGTGGTCACCGTTCTATCTTTGAACCCAGCTCACCTCTATGACGTCGTGGCAATCAACGCCTCATCGATGTCTACTCAATTGGCAGGCCTGCCTTTCTCTGGTCCTATCGGTGGCGTGCGTATCGCGCTTATTGATGGGCAATGGGTGGCATTCCCGACTCACTCAGAGTTGGAGCGTGCCGTCTTTGACATGGTCGTAGCTGGACGTATTGCAGGCAACGACGTCGCCATCATGATGGTCGAAGCAGAGGCAACCACGCACACTATTGATCTCATCAAGGGCGGTGCACAGGCACCTACTGAAGAGATTGTCGGAGCGGGTCTTGATGCTGCAAAACCCTTTATCCGCACCCTATGCGAAGCACAGCTCGAGCTTGCCAAGGTTGCTGCGAAGCCCACTGCTGAGTTCCCAGTCTTCCTTGAGTACCAGAGCGACGCTGCTGATGCAGTGTCGGCGAAGGTAAAAGATGAGACTGCAAAGGCTCTCACCATTGTTTCCAAGGCAGATCGTGAAGCAAAACTTGAAGAGATCGAGGCAACTCTCCTTGAATCTCTTGCAACTGATTTCGAAGGTCGCGAGAAGGAAGTCAAATCTGCATTCCGCTCGTTACAAAAGAAATTAGTTCGCGAACGCGTTCTTCGTGAGAAGGTCCGTATCGATGGCCGCGGTCCACGCGACATTCGCCCAATCACTGCTGAGGTCGAAGTTGTACCTCGCGTGCATGGTTCAGCTCTCTTCGAGCGTGGTGAAACACAGATTATGGGAATAACTACGCTGAACATGCTCAAGATGGAGCAGCAGCTAGATACGCTCAATCCTGAAACCACCAAGCGTTATATGCATAATTACAACTTCCCGCCATATTCCACTGGTGAAACCGGTCGCGTTGGTTCACCAAAGCGTCGCGAAATTGGCCATGGCGCACTTGCTGAGCGCGCACTTCTTCCAGTTTTACCAACTCGTGAAGAGTTCCCTTATGCAATCCGCCAAGTCTCTGAGGCCTTTGGATCGAATGGTTCAACCTCGATGGGATCGGTCTGTGCATCAACTTTGGCGCTACTCAACGCGGGTGTACCACTCAAGGCACCAGTTGCCGGTATCGCGATGGGTCTTATCTCCGATGAAGTGGATGGCAAGACTGAATATGTGGCTATTACCGACATTCTCGGTGCTGAAGATGCCTTTGGCGATATGGACTTCAAGGTCGCTGGAACTAAGGAGTTTGTGACTGCACTTCAATTAGATACCAAACTCGATGGCATTCCAGCATCGGTGCTCGCTAGCGCGTTGCTTCAAGCAAAGGAAGCTCGACTAACAATCCTTGGCATCATGAATAGCGCTATCGATACCCCAGACGAGATGAGCTTGCTCGCTCCTCGTATCATCACTGTGAAGATCAACCCAGATCAGATTGGTGCCGTCATCGGACCAAAGGGCAAGGTCATTAACGAGATTCAGGATCAGACTGGTGCTGAAATTTCGATTGAGGATGATGGAACTATCTACATCGGATCCACTGAGGGTGCGGCGGCAGAAGCAGCTAAGGCACGCGTGATGGCAATTGCCAATCCACACGTACCCACCGTCGGTGAGAAGTACAACGGCACCGTAGTAAAGATCGCAAATTTCGGCGCCTTCATCACTCTCTATCCCGGTAAAGATGGCCTTCTACACGTCTCTCAGATTCGCAAGATGCATGGCGGAAAGCGGATCGAGAACATTGAAGATGTCATGAAAGTCGGCGACCAAATTGAGGTCGTCATCGGTGAGATTGATGAGAAAGGCAAACTCTCTCTAGAGCCAGTCCTTGCTGACAAAGCCGAATAAGTAATGCAATGACGGTTTCTCGGACAACTCTTCCGTCAGGTCTTCGGATCGTGACGGAAGAGGTATCCACTGTTCGAAGCGTGGCCTTTGGAATCTGGGCAAACGTTGGCTCCCGGGATGAAAGTCCAAGCGTTGCCGGAGCATCTCACTTCTTAGAGCATTTACTCTTCAAGGGCACCAACACCCGATCTGCACTTGATATCTCAGCGGCAATTGATGCCGTTGGTGGAGAGATGAATGCTTTCACGGGTAAGGAATACACCTGCTTCTATGCCCGCGTTATCGATAGTGATTTTTCGATTGCAGCGGAAGTCATTTGTGACATGATCAAAGATTCCGTTATCCGAGAAGAGGATGTAGATTCAGAGCGAACGGTAGTTCTTGAAGAGATCGCCATGCGCGATGATGATCCGAGCGATCTTGTGCATGATCTTTTTGCTGAGACGCTCTATGGTGATGGTCCGATAGGTCGCCCAATTCTTGGCACAGTTGACTCCATTACCAACATGTCTCGAAAATCGGTGCACTCCTATTACAAGAAAAAATATCTTCCCGAGAATCTTGTCGTAGCGGTTGCAGGTAATGTAAAACACGATCGAGTAGTCGAACGCGTCACAGAGGTTCTCGGCGAATTTCTCCATTCGGCGGCAAAGCCTGCTGCCTTGCGTCCATCGACTAAGGTGAAAGCACGTGGTCTGGGAGAGGTCGGCTTAATTTTTCGCAAAAGCGAGCAGGCCAATATTCTCCTTGGATTTCCATCGATAGATCGAAACGATGAACGGAGATTCGCCCTCTCCGTGCTCACCTCTGCTCTTGGTGGCGGGATGTCCTCACGACTATTTCAGGAGGTTCGGGAGAAGCGCGGCCTGGCTTATTCAGTCTATGCATCGATGCAACAGTTTGCAGGCGGGGGAATCCTCTCGCTCTACGCAGGCTGCAATCCTGAGAAAGCCACCGAAGTCACCACAATCTTTCGAGATGTCTTGGGCGATGTCATGAGTTCTGGGCTCTCCGAAGAGGAGTTGGAGCGGGCAAAGGGTCAAGTTGCTGGCTCGATGGTTCTGGGCCAAGAGGACTCTGGCTCGCGCATGGTTCGAATCGGCAAGAGCGAGTTGGTTTATGGTGAAATTAAGAGTATGGACGAGATTCTTGCCAGCGTGCGAGCGGTAGATCAACAAGTAATCGGTCAATTGGCCAATGAGATTTTTACTGCGCAACCAGCGCTTGCAATCGTTGGCCCCTACAAGAAGAGCTCTAAGTTTGCAGCGGCGGTGTCGAAATGAGTGAAGTAATAATCAGAGTTGGTGTGCTTGGTGCACGCGGCAAAATGGGTCGCACTGTTGTCGATGCCGTGAACAATGCCCCTGGAATGGAAGTTGTTGCCGCACTTGATCTCGGTGATTCGCTTGAGGCACTTCTGGCAAATAAGGCAGAGGTCGTTGTAGATTTCACAACCCCCGATGCAGTCATGGCAAACCTTGATTTCCTCATTAGTAACGGTATCCACGCTGTGGTCGGCACTACTGGTTTCGATGATTCGCGGGTGGCAACATTGAAGTCGCAGCTTGCCAAGAAACCTTCGGTGGGAGTGCTCGTAGCGCCCAACTTCGGCCTTGGCGCAATCTTGATGATGCAGTTTGCCAAACAGGCAGCGGCACTTTTCGAATCAGTAGAAATCATTGAGCTGCACCATCCCAACAAAGTCGATGCACCAAGTGGAACAGCTAAACGAACTGCTGAGTTGATTGCCCAAACTCGCAAAGAGGCGAAAAGTGCCCCGATGCCTGATGCCACTAAAGAGGGTATCGATGGCGCGCGCGGTGCCATGGTCGACGGTGTTCCGATTCACTCAGTGCGCGCACGAGGATTTGTTGCACATCAAGAGGTAATCTTTGGTGGACTAGGTGAGACGCTCACAATTCGCCATGATTCACTCGATCGTCAGAGTTTTATGCCCGGAGTAATCTTGGGGATCACTAAAGTGATTCACACGCCAGGGTTAACCTTTGGGTTAGAGAATTTCCTCGACCTTGGCAACAATCAACAAAGTGGGAGGTAGCAGAGCATGATTACCATGTACAGCGCGGATTGGTGTGGAGATTGCCGCCGATCGAAGCGGTTACTTAACGAGTTAAATGTTCCCTACACCATCATCGATGTCGACGCCGACGAGAGCGCAGCGGAGAAAGTCATTGAGATCAACGGTGGCATGCGCTCAATCCCTGTGATTGTTTTTGATGATGGCACCCACCTCACAGAGCCAAGCGATGCAGCACTGAAGGAGAAACTTCAGGCATTAGGTGTAATTAAATAGTCTTAGATTTGGTGGAGCAAAGCAGAGGTAAGAGTCGCGGCTATCAGCATTACCAAAAAGTTCGCGCGCAAGTAGAGCGCTATCGCCGCTACAGCCAGACCAGCCAATCGTTGATCGACTACCAGCTCCGTTTTATTTGCAAACGTTTGCACCGCGACTAATCCAGCCAGTAGGGCAGTTGGTATGAGATCGGCAATTTTCGCGACTCTAGGGTTAGCCAACACCGATGCTGGAATAGATTGACCGATAAATTTAAAAGCGAAAGCCAGGATGCTGGCGCCAATCACTGCAGTCCACATTAGTTACGCACCCGCCAACCCGCGATGATTGGAATGAGTACGCACGCAATAATCGGTAACCCTGGCGCGAGAAATGGAGTAAGTACTAGCGCGAGAGCTATTGCTGAGATTGCGACAACACGGGAGAGATTCGTTTTTAATCTTGGCCAGAGCAAACCAAGAAATGCTGCAGGAATCGTTGCGTCAAGTCCCCATTGCGCCGGATCGCCCAGTGCGTTTGCACCTAAAGCGCCAAGAAGCGTGGCAAGGTTCCAAAAGAGATAGATTCCTCCACCGGTCAACCAAAAGCCTTTGCGAGCATCTGTAACGCTAGTTTCTTCATGAGCAAGAGCAATCGCCGTGGATTCATCGATAGTGATTTGTGATGCAAGTAGCCTTTTTATACCGCGTACTTGAAGAAGTGGCGCCATGCGTGCTCCATAAAATCCATTTCGCAGCGCCAATAATGCACTCGCAGTGATAGCGCTAAGGGCACTACCTCCGGCGCCGAGTACTCCGGCAACAGCAAATTGCGATGCGCCACTAAAGAGCAGAAGCGAGAGCGCACAAGTCTGAACAATCGATAAGCCGGCAGCGACGCTGGCTACCCCGAAAGCCGCGCCATAGGTTCCGACCGCGATCGAGATGCTGAGTGAGTCACGAATCACCGCGCGGGACATATGCGTATCCTGCCCTATCTCAGGGTAGGGTCTGACGCGTGGCAAACGAAGAACGCGAGATGGCTCCAGTATTCCTCGACGATGTGACGGTCGAATTAGTCAAAGCTAGCGCCAGCGATGCTGATGTTATTTGGGCGGCGCGGGTGTCGACCTCTGGAGAGACTTCGCTCGACGAGATTGGTAAGGATCCCGAGCGCTCTGCTGGGTTGATCAACTTTCTTGCCCGCGAACGCCACGGCACGCCCTTCGAGCACACATCGATGACTTTCTTTGTCTCTGCACCAATCTTTGTTTTCCGCGAATTTATGCGCCATCGCATCGCTTCCTATAATGAGGAGAGTGGTCGCTATCGCGAACTTCGCCCAATCTTTTATATCCCCAGTCGCAATCGTCCCCTAGTACAAGTGGGTAAACCTGGCGCGTATACATATGTTGATGGCAGTGATGAGCAGCATTCGTTAACGATCTCATCGATGAAAACCGCTTACCTTGCCGCTTATGCTGAATATAAGAAGATGCTCGATGCGGGCGTCGCACGTGAAGTCGCGCGCGCAGTTCTTCCCGTAGGGCTCTTCTCATCCATGTATGTGACGATGAATGCTCGGGCGCTGATGAATTTCCTTTCGCTGCGCACCTCACGCGAGGGATCACACTTTCCCAGCTATCCGCAACGTGAAATAGAAATGGTGGCCGAGAAGATGGAAGAGCACTTTGCTCGCCTCATGCCCCTTACCCATGCCGCCTTCGAGAAATCTGGTCGAGTCGCCCCCTAGCGATGGTTTGAATGAAGTAACCTCCCGGCCGGCCGGCGCGGTAGCCTTGCCACCATGGAGATCGCCACCCCTTTTGGTCGACTCATCACCGCGATGATTACTCCCTTCACCAAGGAGTTAGAGATCGACTGGGCCGGTGTCGAGAAGATCGCCGCGCATCTAGTCGCAACTGGTCACGACGGCATCGTCGTGAATGGCACCACTGGTGAAGCGCCAACGACAAGTGATGAAGAGAAAATTCAGATCATCAAAGTAGTGAAGAGCGTTGTCGGACCGAAGATTCATGTTGTGGCTGGAGCGGGAAATAATGAGACCTCGCACAGCGTAATCCAAGGTCAAGATGCGCAGCAGGCGGGCGCTGATGGATTGTTGGTTGTTACTCCGTATTACAACAAACCACCACAGAGTGGAGTGGCAGCGCACTTCAAAGCTATTGCAGACGCGACTGACCTTCCAGTCATGATGTACGACATCCCACATCGGACGGGAATTGCGATTGAAAGTGACACCATTGTCTCGCTATATGAGCACCCTCGAATTGTCGCTTTAAAGGATGCTAAAGGAAATGTCGCGGAAACTTCGTGGGTAATCAAGAGGTGTGGGATTCCTGTCTATTCCGGTGATGACATTCTTAACTTGCCTCTTCTCTCGGTGGGTGCGGTCGGGTGTGTTTCGGTCTGTGGACACACCGTCGGAGCTCGACTTCGTGAACTTATTGATGCTTGGTTTGCTGGTAATAGCGAACGCGCTCTGGCGATACATCAAGAATTATTGCCGGTGTACACCGGAACTTTCCGAACTCAAGGTGCAATTCTCACCAAAGCTGCGTTGAATTTAATGGGTCTACCGGGTGGATATGTGCGTCTACCGCTGGTGGATGCAACCACCGAACAGATTGCGCAACTTCGACGCGATCTGATTGATGGTCGTGTATCGCTAGCATGAGAGTAGCTATCAGCCGATGACGCATGCACATCCGGAGTATTCACTGCCTCCCGAATTACCAAAAGATGGCCTACGCATAGTTGCGCTAGGCGGCTTAGGTGAGATCGGGCGGAACATGACGGTCTTTGAACATAATGGCAAATTATTGATTGTCGATGTTGGCGTCTTGTTCCCCGAAGAGAATCAACCTGGAATTGACTTGATTCTCCCAGATTTTTCCTACATTAGAAATCGACTGTCAGATATCGAGGCAGTCATCCTGACACATGGCCATGAAGATCATATTGGTGCAGTGCCTTACCTACTTCGCGAACGCGGGGATATCAAAATCATCGGCTCCAAGCTCACTTTGGCTTTCATCACCGAGAAGTTAAAAGAGCATCGAATCACACCAGTTGTCCAAGAAGTAGTGGCAGGGGAGCGGGTTAAGATCGGTGAATTCCACTGTGAATTCGTTGCTGTCAATCATTCAATACCTGACGCATTGGCGATTGCGATATCAACTAAAGCAGGAACTGTGTTACACACCGGGGATTTCAAGATGGATCAACTGCCTCTTGATGGAAAGTTAACGGACCTGCGCACCTTTGCTCGCCTTGGTCAAGATGGCGTGGATCTCTTCATGGTTGATTCCACCAATGCTGATGTCCCAGGGTTTGTCACGAGCGAAGCTGAGATCATGCCTGTTCTCGATCGAATTTTTGCTTCAACAAATAGACGGATTATTGTTGCCTCGTTCGCCTCGCATATTCATCGGATTCAACAAGTCCTCGACACCGCGATGAACCATAATCGCAAAGTCGCGTTTATTGGTCGATCGATGGTTCGTAATATGCGCGTAGCTGAAGAGTTGGGATATTTACACGTTCCACCATCACTCATCGTGGAAAGTAAAGATGTCGAGAGTCTTGGCGATAATGTGGTTTTGGTCTGCACCGGTTCACAAGGTGAGCCCTTGGCGGCGCTCTCACGAATGGCCTATGGCGACCACAACATCAAGGTGGGTTACGGTGACACGGTAATCCTTGCCTCATCGCTAATTCCTGGCAATGAGAATGCCGTCTATCGAGTGATCAATGAACTCACGCGACGAGGAGCTAAGGTCGTTCATAAGTCCAATGCCCTAGTCCATGTTTCGGGCCATGCGGCTGCGGGCGAACTTCTTTACTGTTACAACATCGTCAAGCCGAAACATGTCATGCCGATACATGGCGAGTGGCGCCACTTGCGCGCTAATGGCGCTATTGCAAAGTCATCCGGAGTGCGAAGTGAGAATGTGCTACTGGCTGAAGATGGCGTGGTGGTTGATTTAATAAACCACAAAGCTTCGATAGTGGGTGCTGTGCCGTGTGGATATGTGTATGTAGATGGTTCGAGTATCGGTGATATCTCAGATGCATCACTAAAAGATCGACGCATACTCGGTGAAGAAGGGTTCATCTCAGTAGTAGTCGTTATTGAGGCGCAAACGGGCAAGATTGTTGCTGGTCCCGATATCCATGCGCGAGGATTTGCCGAAGATGAGTCGCTTTTTGATGATGTACGCGAGCGAATTATCGAATCTCTTGAGGAGGCAGTAGCAAGTGGCGTGACTGGCTCACATCAACTTTCACAAACGGTTCGTCGAGTAGTCGGAAAATGGGTTGGCGGCGAGCATCGACGACGACCGATGATTGTCCCTGTGGTCATCGAGGTTTGAGTACCCTCTAGCCGGCGCGCCTCACAGCCCGCTGTTTATCAAGGATTTACCCTCTAACACATGGCGCGCGCTCGGAAAACAGCGAATTCCCCTGCCCGAAGTGGCAAGGGTTCTGCTGGCGTCATTCGAAAAATCTGGTTAGCACTCGCCACCGCTTTTGGGGGAGCTATCCGATTCTTGCTCAGGGGCGCTCGAGAGTTAGACCCCGCTCATCGTCGCGATGGATTGGGATTATTCGTCATCATACTTGCGCTAATTTCGAGCGCAGGGATCTGGTTCCGGTTAGATAATCTTTTCGGGAATTTTATATATGCGGTCGTGGCTGGAGCTTTTGGAAAAATCGGTTTCGTCACACCAGCTCTCTTATTTTATTTGGGAATCCGATTGCTTCGCACGCCTCAAGAGTCCGCTGCAACTGGTCGAATCACTATTGGCATCTCCACGATAATCATTGGGCTAACCGGATTACTCCACATCATCGCGCACTCGCCGATTCCTGCAGATGGCGCTACCGATATGCGAGGTGGTGGCGGATGGCTTGGGTATGGAGTCTCTGCGCCGTTAGTAGCTTTAGTGACTGCATGGATTGCGGTACCGATTCTCTTGATACTTATTTTATTTGGCCTCTTGGTCACTACCGCGACGCCACTTAACGTGGCCAGTGCGAAAATCGCTGCGCTCTTTCGGGGAGCATCCACTGCAGCCGCAAATCAACTAGAGGCGCGCAGAGTTCGTCGGGAACAAGAGAACGAAGAAGATTTCGAGATTAGCGATAATCCTCCCTTCGAAACTCCGGTGATTGCCTATCAAGAAGATGAACAAGATTCGGAACTCGAAGATCTTGAACCAGTGATTGAAGAAGTTGATGGCGATGAAGATTCTGAAGAGCAGACGCAACTACTCACTGCAGCAACACAGCGCGTAACGCAACCTCCGATTCCAGCTCCTGCAGTTCAACCTGCGATGAGTGAGGCGGAACAATTGGAATTGGCAGAGATGCTCGATTACATATTGCCATCTGCAGATCTTCTTAAGAGCTCGCCGGCGTCCAAGGGCAAGACCAAGGCGAACGAAACAATTGTCGCGGCTTTGCACGAAGTATTCGCACAATTTGATATTGACGCTGAGGTGACAGGTGTCATGCGTGGACCAACGGTGACGCGCTACGAAGTTGAATTAGGAAACGCAGTCAAGGTAGAGAAGATAACAGCGCTCAGTAAGAACATCTCCTATGCGGTTGCAAGTAGTGATGTGCGTATCTTGAGTCCGATTCCCGGAAAATCTGCAGTGGGAATTGAGATACCTAATGCAGATCGTGAAGTTGTCGCTCTTGGCGATGTCTTGCGTTCACAAGTTGCTGCTAATGAGCAACACCCATTGGTAATCGGACTAGGAAAAGATGTCGAAGGAAATTTCATCTGCGCAAATTTAGCTAAGATGCCGCATTTGTTGGTAGCCGGGGCGACTGGTTCAGGTAAATCAAGCATGATTAACTCTCTAGTCACATCGATTTTGATGCGTTCGACGCCTGATGAGGTGCGAATGATTCTTGTTGATCCAAAGCGAGTGGAACTCAATGCTTATGAGGGCATTCCCCATCTGATTTCACCCATCATCACCAATCCCAAGAAAGCCGCTGATGCGCTCGCTTGGGTGGTTAAAGAGATGGATAATCGTTACGACGATCTCTCCAATTTTGGTTTCAGACATATCGATGATTTCAACAAGGCGGTCAAAGCTGGAAAACTGAAACCACTCCCTGGTAGCCAACGTCGTTTGAAGCCATATCCATATTTATTAGTTATCGTTGATGAGTTGGCAGATTTAATGATGGTTGCACCGCGCGATGTGGAGGATTCAATCGTACGAATCACTCAACTCGCCCGTGCGGCAGGAATTCATCTAGTTCTTGCGACGCAACGCCCGAGCGTCGATATCGTCACCGGTCTAATTAAAGCGAACGTGCCTTCACGTTTAGCATTCGCTACGAGCAGCCTTGCTGATAGTCGAGTCATCCTCGATGCCTCTGGTGCCGAGAAACTTGTTGGGCAGGGCGACGGCCTATTTATTCCTATGGGGGCAAGTCGATCAATGCGCGTTCAAGGAGCATACATCTCTGAGCGAGAAATTGAATCAGTAGTCTCACACGTCAAGAGTCAGCGCGAAGCGCAGTATCGCGACGATGTAACTGCCCCTGTCAATAAGCGCAGTGATATCGATTCTGATATCGGAGATGACCTCGACTTACTTTTACAGGCAGTCGAACTTGTGGTCTCAACACAATTTGGGTCCACGTCGATGTTGCAGCGAAAGTTGCGCGTTGGTTTTGCCAAGGCGGGACGCTTGATGGATTTGATGGAGAGTCGGGGGATTGTGGGACCAAGCGAAGGGTCGAAAGCGCGTGAAGTCTTGATTTCTGCAGAGGAACTGCCAGGGGTTCTCACCTCACTTCGAGGATAAAACACCGGAGGACTTGTCCGCTCTACACCTTGAGACTTACCCTTATCTTCCGGTATTCCTGTTTCCCCCAGGGAGGTGAGATAAGTGTCAATCGGCTCTGATTTAAAAAGCGCCCGCGATGCCGCAGGTCTGACTCTCGAACAAGTGGCCGAGAAGACCAAGTTGCGCTCAAGTTTAATTGCGGCGATCGAACGCGATGATTTCTCACTCTGCGGTGGCGAAGTGTATGCCCGAGGACATATCCGGGTTCTAGCAAATCTTTACCGAGTCGACAGCACCTATCTCCTAGAAATTTTTGACAGTAAATTTGGTGTGATAGAGACAGCGCTCGATGACCTTGCGCAAGCTACGTCAACAAATCTCGAGCGACGTTTTAGCATGAGTTGGAAATCACTATCTGGGGTTGCGGTCGTTGCTCTTGTAGCTGCAGTCATTCTCAGTAATCAAGTAACGAATAATTCCGAGGTAGTCACTGCGCCCGAGACGGAATCGAGTGCGTCAAGCGCCAGCGCGACTCCCAACCAATCTGAATCGCTTCCTGCTGTTGCATCGGTAGATGAAGGTGTGCGTGTGCGTCTAACGGTGGTGAAGAGTTATTCATGGATCTCCGTAACCTCTGCTGACGGAAGTTCGATTTTCACTGGTCAGATTGAGAAAGGTGAGGTGCGTGAATTTACCGATCCCCAGGTACTTCGACTCGTGATTGGTAATGCTGGAGCTGTCTCCGTTAATGTGAACGGCGTTGATCAAGGTATCGCAGGTGATATCGGGGAGGTAGTACGCCTCGAGTTCACGCCAGATGCCGAGAATTCTCAAGGGTAGTAGTACTTTTATCGTATGAAAAAGGTTGCGCTTGTTACCCTGGGTTGCGCGCGCAACGAAGTCGATTCAGAAGAGGTCGCTGGTCGCCTCGCGGCCGATGGGTGGGAGCTAGTAGGCGATGCCGCCCAGGCTGATATCGCAGTAGTAAATACCTGCACCTTCGTCGAGAGTGCAAAAAAAGATTCCATCGATGCGCTCATAGAGGCAGATTCGCTCCGGGCTCATGGGGTAAAAAAGGTAGTTGCCATTGGTTGCATGGCAGAGCGATATGGCAAGGAGCTAGCAGCCTCGCTTCCTGAGGCTGATGCCGTACTTGGCTTTGACGAATACGATCGAATCTCGGCTCGGTTACAGACCATCCTCGCCGGCGGCCATGTCGAAGCCCATCACCCCCAGGATCGACGAACCTTGCTACCCATTGCTCCGGCAGAGCGACAAGTAGTTCGAAACTCATCAGGAGTGGGTGAACGAACAATTCGAAAGCGTCTGGAGCGCTCACCTGTCGCGCCCCTAAAGATTGCCTCTGGTTGTGATCGCCGCTGCTCTTTCTGTGCAATTCCTTATTTTCGTGGCGCATTCATTTCACGCACTGCCGATGAGATTTACTCAGAAGCGCTCTGGCTTGCCAATGAGGGAGTCTCGGAGCTCTTCTTAGTTAGTGAGAACACCACCTCCTACGGAAAAGATTTGGGTGATCTGCAGGCGCTAGAGAAGCTACTACCAGAGCTCGCGCAGATTGATGGCATCCAACGGATACGTACCTCTTATCTTCAGCCCGCTGAGATGCGCCCCTCACTTATCGATGCCATCACGAGCGTGGAGAAAGTTGCCCCGTATTTCGATCTCTCCTTTCAACATGCCAGCGCCTCAACGCTGCGACGGATGCGTCGCTTTGGCGATAAGGAGAAGTTCCTTGAGTTAATCGATTCCATTCGGGAGAAGGCACCTCATGCCGGAATACGATCGAATTTCATCGTAGGCTTTCCAGGCGAGAGTGAGGAAGATTTCCAAACACTCCTTGATTTCCTCGCACATGCTCGATTAGATGCGATTGGCATCTTTGGATATAGCGATGAAGAGGGAACTGAAGCAGAGCACCTCGATGGGCAACTTGGCGCTCGCGAGATTCAAGAACGAGTCGATATCTGTTCAGCACTTGCCGATCAGATGATTAGCGAACGAGCTGCCCAGCGCTTGGGTGAAGAGGTTCTGGTTCTCGTCGAAGATTCCCTCGAGCGCGAGGGGCGGGCTGCCCACCAAGGACCAGAGGTTGATGGCAGTACGCGCTTTGTCGAGGTGAAGGATGGCGGGAGCGAGCCGGATAAGTATCAAATAGGTAGCTATATTCGGGGAGAAGTCATCGGAGCGGATGGAGTGGATCTTCTTGCCCGAGAAATATAAGGCGATGCTTAATCTTCCCAATGCGCTCACCATCATTCGGATAGCGCTCATTCCCGCCTGTTTTGCTGCGTTGATGTACGACTCGGGTAATGACCCTCAATGGCGAATTATCGCTTGGTGGGGATTTTTCATCGTGGGTATGACAGATATTCTTGATGGGAGATTAGCGCGCTCACGAAAACAGATTACTGAGCTCGGAAAATTTCTTGATCCCGTTGCAGATAAGTTGCTAGTGGGATCGGCTCTCATCGGACTCTCGCTACTGGGTGATCTACCGTGGTGGATAACCATCCTTATTCTTGGTCGCGAATTAGCTGTCACGCTTCTGCGTGTATTTGTCGTTCGTCTTGGTGGTCGAATAATTCCAGCTAGTCGCGGCGGAAAATTAAAAACTTTTACTCAAGGTTTTGCTACTGGTTTCTACGTTCTCCCTCTTATTCCCGACTTGTATACCGCTCGTGACATATTTATGTATATCGCTATTGCCATCACCCTGCTCACCGGGTTGGAGTACTTCGTGAAAGCGCTGACGGCGCCCAAAGTTGGTCATGAAGGGGGATGAGCGATGCGAGATTTCGTGGGTGAAGCCACACAGATCCTTGAGCAACTTCGACAATCCCGCCAAACGCTGGCAGTTGCCGAATCAGTGACCGGCGGTTTACTGGCAGGTGCGATTACCGATATTGCTGGGTCATCTGATGTTTTTATCGGTGGCGTAGTTGCCTATCACTCTAGAGTCAAAAGCGAGTTACTCGATGTTGATCCACAAGTACTCACCTCACACGGAGTGGTCAGTCGCGAGGTTGCCATGGCGATGGCGCAGGGAGTGCAGCGACTTATGGGCAGCGATTGGGCGATTGCGACCACCGGCGTCGCTGGCCCAGGGCCAAGTCAGGCAGTAGCGGCAGGGCAGGTCTGGATTGCGATCTCTGGTCCTGGTCAGAAGGTGGGCGCTCTTACTGCCTATGCCGAACTCCTCGAGCTTTCGGGAAATCGCCAAGAGGTGCGACTGGCCACGATTGCCCGTGCGTTGAGGGAATTTAGCCGTATCCTTAGAGGGTGAGTCAGAGAAGTGCCGAACCAACGCTCCTTCGGGAACACCTAGGAGCTGCGCTCCGCCGTGCTCGCATTGCACAAGGTCAGACACTTAGGCAACTCTCCCGCCAAGCCTCAGTCTCGTTGGGGTACTTGAGCGAAATCGAACGTGGACAGAAAGAAGCCTCCTCAGAGTTGCTCGCATCAATTTGTGGAGCGCTTGCACTGGCGCTACCTAACCTTCTCCTTGAGGTTTCACGTTCCATGCACCAACAACTACTCGGAGAGGTTTCGGCTCGTCCGGCTCGAGCGACTTTAACAATCGTCGCGCTCGACAACACGAGCTCTCACAACGTGGTAAATATCGAGGACGCAGCCTAAGAGCGTCAATACTGTGCTCGTGCAGAGCAACCGGACTCGAACCGCCCTTCTCGACGGCGCTCGTCTAGTTCTTTCCGAAGTGGGCGTTCGCGAGGCAAACATGATCACCATTGCCGATCGCTCCCGCGTCGCACGGGCCACTCTTTATAACCATTTCCGCGATAAAGAAGAGATCCTCCATGCCTTACTCGATTCTGAAATTGCGCGAATGAGTGAATTGGCAAAGAGCGCTGCTAATCGAAGTGAAGTGTTAACCCTGTTATCGCGAGATATCTATGACAACGGAGTTTTGCGAAAAGTCGCCGAACTCGAACCGCACCTGATTGCTCGGATGGTGACCATCTCCGAGAGCGAGAAGTGGAGTCAGGTACGTGGCACGCTGCAATCGGTTTTATATTGTTCTCGAGAGAGCGGTGAATTGGTGTTGCGCTGGTTGCTCTCGCAATTCTTCTCACCAATTCCCGAGAGCGCTCGCCGCGCTGCAGTGGAGAAGGTTGAAGCAAGCCTCTCGTTATGAAATCGCTCCGAGCTCTCTTTAGCGCTCTCATTTCTGCGCTCGTGGTGCTCCCGCTGGTAAACCCAGTAACTCCCGCATTCGCCGGTTTCTCCCAGAATCCCGAGCGAGTGATCTTTGCAACGAGAAATATCTACCTTGGATCAGATGTCGGAATCGCCATGAAGAAGTTGCCAAATTTTCCCGCAGCTGCTCAATTTATGTGGGATCAGATGAAGGCAAATGATTTCGCGCAACGCGCCCCGCTCCTTGCCCAAGAACTCATTGGTTCTGGGGCGCAGGTGATTGGTATCCAAGAGGCAACTACCTGGCGTTGCCGAACTGGTTTATTCGCCCAAGAAGTTGTGGTCTATGACTTCCTTAGTGAATTACTCGCTGCGCTCAAGTCAAAAGGCGCAAACTTTTCGATCGCAGAGGCAGGCGTGAGTAGCCAGCTCGCTCTCAATCCTGGTTTTGAGATTTCTCCTATTCCCTATGTGACGATGGTGAGCGATAAGGCGCTCTTTCCCTCGCTCTTCGGTAAAGAGCGCGCTGCATGTGGTTTCACCATTAGTGATGCTCTGTTGGTGCGCGATGATGTGCAAGTCCTAGACTCTGGAACGTCGGAATTTTCCGCAACGTACTCGATCATCCCCACTCTGATGACTATTTATCGAGGGTATGCCTGGGCTGATTTAAGAGTTGGTGCCAGCACCTTTCGAACAATCACCACACACTTAGAATCACTCTGGGACCCGGATGTCATCCCTAATGCGGCAAAGCAGGCCGATCAATTAATCGCTGACCTCGAAAATGCAAAGATGCCGATAGTGGTATTAGGGGATTTCAATAGTGATCCACGTGATCCACGCGCATCAGATGATCTCGCTGTGAATCCAGGGGCGCAACCTTCGGCGAGCGCGACCTGTCGCGCTCAAATTGCGCAACCCACGGCAACGACTGCAATCGAGAGTTGCAGCGCCTATTGGAAGTTCATCAAAGCTGGTTTTCTTGAAATCTCTCCAGACGCTATGGATCCAAAGAATTTCTCGTGGGGTGCTGATGCGCTCTTAGCTGGCCCGATGCCAGATCGAATTGCACCGAGCTTAAAGATGGGCGCTAACGGTACTTTCACTGATCGACTCGACTACATCATGGTGAAGAATGGTCAGAGCGCATTTAATGGCGCGATATTTGGTAACCAATGGCCGGAAGGTTTAGATACCTGGAGATGTTCGAGCCCCGAGCAGATTGCGCTGACCTCTGATGGTGCGCGCGCGTTGGGCAAAAGATTGCCCAGTGGAGCAGGCGAGGGTCGATGCCTGCCGTCGGATCATGCGGGGATTGCTGGCGCTGCCGACCTGCCCGCCAACGAGTTGCGCGATCCTCGGCTACCGGAACGGGCGAGATCGCCCTTTACTTTCTGGCGAGTCACCGGAGTGGTCGCGGCCCTTGGATTAGCGCTGCTGATTCGCTGGCTAGTGCGCGCTCGCCGTCGGAGAAGGGCTCGGGAGTCCGGCGTGTCGGGGGCCATGGAGTAGCGTTCGAACATCTGTTCGGATACTCTTTCCACAGTGGCTTGGGGCCTTCTTGTCAGCGGTAGTCCGTACCTTCAGGGCAACTGAAAAAGAGAAGTAAGAGCCAGAAACGAGAGAGGCGGATACGCGATGGCAAAAGAGGCACGAGAAGTTCGAGAGGGTAGAGAAGCTAGCGATAAGGCTGGCGATTCCAAGGCGAAGGCCGAAAAGGCAAAGGCTCTTGATACGGCGCTTGCTCAGATTGAGCGTCAATATGGCAAAGGGTCAGTTATGCGTATGGGCGAGCGTCGCGCTGAAATCACCGAGGTGATTCCAACGGGATCTATCGCGCTCGATATCGCATTAGGTATCGGCGGATTGCCACGGGGACGCGTTGTTGAAATTTATGGTCCAGAGTCCAGCGGTAAGACCACCGTGGCTCTTCATGCAATTGCCAATGTTCAGCGCGCTGGTGGCATTGCAGCCTTTATCGATGCTGAACATGCCCTTGATCCAGAGTATGCAAAGAAACTTGGCGTGGATATCGATGCACTCCTTGTCTCTCAGCCAGATACTGGTGAGCAAGCCCTAGAGATCATGGATATGTTGATTCGCTCTGGCGCCATTGACATCGTAGTTATCGACTCTGTTGCTGCACTTGTTCCACGCGCAGAAATCGAGGGCGAGATGGGCGATTCTCATGTTGGCCTTCAAGCTCGATTGATGTCACAAGCGCTACGAAAGATCACTGGTGCACTTCATAGCTCGAACACCACGGCAATCTTCATCAATCAACTTCGTGAAAAGATTGGCGTCTTCTTTGGTTCACCTGAGACGACCACGGGCGGAAAAGCGCTCAAATTCTACGCATCAATCCGACTTGATGTCCGTCGCATCGAGACTCTGAAAGATGGTCAAGAGGCGGTTGGAAACCGTACTCGAGTCAAGGTCGTCAAGAACAAGATGGCGCCACCATTCAAGCAAGCAGAGTTCGACATCATCTACGGCGTAGGAATTTCGCGCGAAGGTTCGCTTATCGACCTTGGCGTAGAGAGTGGAATTGTTAAGAAGAGCGGTGCATGGATTACCTACGAGGGAGACCAACTCGGTCAAGGTAAAGAGAATGCTCGCGCTTTCCTTCGCGACAATCCAGATCTCGCTGATGAGATCGAGAAGAAGATTCGCGCTCAATTCACTATCGGACAGATTGACCCTGCGCTCGCAGCAGCGGTCGAAGAGGCTGTCTCCAGCGCAGATATCGATTTCTAAAGAATCCATTGCAGTAGATATGGATTACGAGCCTGACCCCTACTCGGTTGCGACGAAGATTGCTGTAGATGCGCTCTCACGTCGCGCTCGAAGTAGGGGCGAGCTTGCCGAAATCCTTCGTAAAAAATTAGTTCCTGACGAGGTCATTGAAAGGTTGCTCGATCGCCTTGTTGCACAGAAGTTAATTGATGATCGCGCCTTTGCACGAGAGTGGTCCCAACTACGCCAGAGAAGTAAGGGACTCTCACGACGGGTCCTTGCCCAAGAGTTGCGCAGGAAATCTATAGCACAGCAATTAATCGATGAAGTTCTCGAAGAGATATCTCGCGAAGATGAGGTTGCAGCGGCGCGCAATCTTGTAGCAAAGAAGTTACGTACTCTCTCCCGTTGTGATAGCCAGACGCAATTTCGGAGAGTTCATTCGTTGTTGGCTCGCAAAGGGTATTCCGCAACAATAATTAAAGAGGCGATCCGCGCCGAGATGGCTATCGCTTCTTAAATCCTGCTGGACATCGCGGCGCAGCTCCAGAAACTTTTTTGGTGAGCTTTCCTTTGACGCAGGTGATGGATATGCGTGGCGCGGCAGCTTTTGCCGGTGCTGCGCTCTGACTTCCTTGACCACTATTGGAGGGGCTCGCAGTAGGAGCGCTGCTTTGGTTAAGTTTGATTTTTAGCGTTGGAGCTGAGAAAGTGAAATTCTTCGCCTCAAGGTAGACCCAGTCACCAATATTTTTTAGCTCAACGGTGGAGACATTCTCTTTTCCATCGCTTGAGGTAATAGAGATCGATGCGGATGAAGGTAACTTCTCCATGCCATAGAGGCATCTGACTTGTGAGGCCGCCATAGAAAGGCCGTAGGTCCCCAGATTCTTCTTCTCATTTTTTCCATCGATATAGGGTCCGTAATGAGGCGCGGCAACTTTGTAATCGAGCGTGCCAGTATCTTTGTTATAGACAGGCGCGGTCGCTGAATAGGCGCTGGCATTTGTGGCCACTACGCCCACCACACCTCGACTTGGGCATCGCCGCTCTTCGGGATTGGCAACTAACGCATTGCTAACAGTCCACGTTTGATTAATGGCGAAGGCATAATCTCCAATATATGGAGCCCACACGTTATATGCATCGAGGGCGCCATCACGACCGGGATCTTCCACCATCATTCCGCCCTTGCCAGAGAAGATTTGCTCATAGGGGCGACCTGATTGATCAGTAGGGAATTTCAGCGGTGGAATGTCACTCCGTTTTAACCATTTACCGGCGAAGATGTTCTCCGATGCGCCAGCCTCAATAGTGATTCGATCAAATGCACCATTGAGGGGAGTTGAGGTGACGGCAGGTGCGGTCAATCGACCATTGAGCCAACCAGTGATATTCCGAGGAATCTGAAGCACAACTTTGTATCGCGCATCTGCGGGGAACGCTCTTCGGTGAAGACAGACTCCAGTGTCATTGGCAAGGCATCCGCTCTCTCCGTTTTCTGGCATTACTTCAATCGTCCCACTCATAGGGCTCTTTTGCGTCTTCATCCCCGGCTGCTTAATGAGGGATGAGTTCTCTCGAAAAATTGGGGTGAGTTCAAAGAAAAATTGAACCAACTCTGGATTGCCCCAACCGCCACTTGCAGGACGTGCTGTGGAGATGACGACGCCACCTGCAAGGTAATCGTTCTCAGCGCCTCCTCCATCGCCTTCAATTCGCCAGAGCCAACTGGCTAAACCCGGGGCAAACCCTCGGCCGGAAGCATCAATCGTTCCAGGGAATTCCTTTTGCTCTCTTGGAAATTTTTGAATTGGCTTGGCAACAATTTCAGTTTTGTCAGCTTTAATCATTGTTATTGATTCGACACATGCGCTATTAGTCGCAGTCGCACAGTTTCCTATTCCACCGCTGACGTAGAGAGTGGTCCAACCTTTATCGGGGCGACAGGCAGAATCCGTTGGGTCTGAACAGAGCGTCTCTTCACGTGCGCCGCCACTTACACTCCGCTCCGCTTTTATGTACGGAACTGCTTGAAGCCGAAGTGAGGAATCCCAACCGACCCCGACATAGTCAACTTGTCCAGGGTTAGGCAGACCTGGTCCAGGCTGAGCCAATTGAGGACT
>CAYQLC010000011.1:0-3414 GCA_964418325.1 uncultured Bifidobacterium sp. | reverse complement strand
AGTCAACTTGTCCAGGGTTAGGCAGACCTGGTCCAGGCTGAGCCAATTGAGGACTTGCATCAGAGAAGCGATCGACCGAGCGGCTTTTCGGAAACTTTGAGATAAACCCCGAGCCCCCCATCGCGGGCATTGGTTGATTAGGGCCTCCCAGTCCTGGTCCTCCTGGACCTGGCTGGGGCTGGGTGCATCCCGGCGGTGGTGGAGTGGGCGGTGCGGGGCAGATTGCAGCACTTGCTGTGAATGAGGGAGCAACAGAGAGTCCCGACATCAGAAGTAGAGAGATCAATACGCTGCGCCACTTCATGACCCAATAGTGGCATAGCGCAGTTATTCGCTGGAAGAGCGCGGCCGTTACCCTTTATCTCATGGCAAACCCGACGAGCATCGACTCCTCTGGCATAGCGATAGGTCAATGGACCTACTTGGTGGAGACGCACGGCTGCCAGATGAACGTCCATGACTCCGAGCGAATCGGAGGCCTGCTCGAGGCCGAAGGGTATCTGCCTGCACCATCAGGCACCGAACCAGATTTGGTTGTCTTTAACACCTGTGCCGTTCGCGAGAACGCCGATCAAAAACTTTACGGATCTCTTACCAAGTACATCTACACCAAAGAAACTCGCCCTGATTTCCAAATTGCTGTTGGCGGTTGTCTAGCTCAGAAAGATAAAGGCGAGATTATTACTCGTGCACCTTGGGTTGATGTTGTGTACGGAACGCACAATGTTGGTGCGCTTCCGACGCTGTTAAAGCGTGCGCGCATCGAGCGCGAGGCGCAAGTGGAGATCAAGGAATCGTTAGAACATTTCCCTTCAACCTTGCCGGTTCGGCGCGACTCAGCATTCTCAGCATGGGTCTCCATCTCCGTGGGATGTAATAACACCTGCACCTTTTGTATTGTGCCCGCTCTGCGCGGAGTTGAAAAAGATCGCCCAGCGGATGAGATTCTCGACGAGATTCGCGCTTTAGTGGCGCAAGGCGTCATTGAAGTCACGTTGCTAGGTCAGAACGTCAACGCTTACGGTGTGGATTTTGGCGATCGCCAGGCTTTTGCCAAGTTACTTCGCTCATGCGGTGAGATTGAAGGTTTACGTCGGGTGCGGTTCATGAGTCCGCATCCACGTGATTTCACCGATGATGTCATTGAAGCGATGGCACAGACTCCAAATGTCATGCCACACCTACATATGCCTCTCCAATCTGGATCTGATCGTATCTTGCAAGCGATGCGCCGTTCTTATCGCGCGGAGCGATACCTGGGCATTGTCGAGCGAGTACGCAAGGCGATTCCCCATGCAGCAATTACCACTGACATCATCGTCGGCTTTCCTGGAGAGAGCGATGAGGATTTCCAGGCGACCCTTAATGTGATGAACCAAGCACGATTCACTGCTGCATATACCTTCCAGTACTCCAAGCGACCGGGAACCCCAGCGGCAACGATGCCCCACCAAGTGGATCCGGAAATTATTGGTTCGCGATACACCTACCTTCATCAATATCAAGAAAAAATCTCCTTTGAGGAGAGCCAAAAACTTGTTGGGAGAGAGGTTGAGGTTCTCATCGGCGATCATGTAGGTCGCAGAGATCAAGAACGGGGACGAGTAGCTGGGCGATCAGAAGATTTCCACTTAGTTCACCTCAATTTCAATTCTGAGCAAAGACCTCAACCAGGTGATTTAGTTCGTACCATCGTCACCGAAGCTGCTCCGCATCATTTGGTCGCAGCGGGTATGCCATTATCGATCGAGAAGACGCCTGGAAGTTATGCAGCTGAGGTTCGTTCGCAGGCAATATTGTTGGGAATGCCGACCTTCAAAGCTTCCGAACATTCCCGATGACTCTCATCATCATTGGGGGAGCCACAGCCACTGGCAAAAGCGCACTTGCTCTCGATGTAGCCGAGGAAATAGGTGCAGAGATTGTTAATGCCGATTCAATGCAGCTCTATAAAGGTATGGATATCGGCACCGCAAAAACACCTTTTCATGAGCGTCGTGGAATCGCGCACCACATGCTTGATGTATTGGATATCAGGGATGAGAGTTCAGTAGCCGATTATCAACGGCAAGCGCGGGCAGTAATCGATAATTTACTTGCACAATCTATTCCCGTGGTTGTCGTTGGTGGGACCGGTCTCTACATCAAAGCGCTCGTTGACGAATTGAATTTTCCTGATCGCGATCCTGCGGTGCGCGAGCGACTCTTTGCTGAAGCCGAGACATTAGGTGCCTCGATAATGCATCAACGGCTCACAGCGGTGGACCCGGAAGCGGCTGCGCTTATTCCAGAACAGAATGTTCGGCGCGTGATTAGGGCTTTGGAAGTCATCGAACTGACGGGGGAACCTTATGCGGCCTCGCTGCCTCGCGATGAGCGAAGCTATTACCCAACTGCCCAGCACTTTGCGATTAAGGTCGATCGAGAGGTACTCCATCAAAGGATTCACTCGCGGGTTCATCAGATGTGGGAAGCGGGCTTTGTCTCTGAAGTTGAGTCTCTGGCAGAGCGCGGTCTACATGATGGGCGCACCGCGCGAGCGGCCATCGGATACGCCCAAGTTCTTGCCGCACTGGATGGACAGATTTCGATGGAGAGCGCGGTGGAGGAGACGATCGTCAGCACTCGCCAGTATGCCCGGCGACAGGGGACATGGTTTATGCGCGACCACAGGATCATCTGGCTCGATGGTTCGCCGACTTCAAATGTCGCTCAAATTCTTGCCCTAAGTCACGTTCAGTGATTAGGTTCGCCTTCAAGGAAAGTGAAAGAAATCGGGAGGCGAAAAATACTATGGAACGTTTGCTCTTCTTCATCTACCTCTATGAGGGAAAAGAGGCAGAATATGACAAACGCCATGATGAGTTGTGGCCTGATATGGCTCAAGCTCTCACCGAGAGTGGTTGGACCAATTACACGCTCTTCCGAAATGGCACGACAGTCGTTGGCTATTGTGAAGCAATCCCCGACGTGGCAACTGCGGCGAAGAAGATGGGCGCTACTGAGGTCAATGCTCGCTGGCAGGAGTCCTTCAAAGACATTATTCGTCACATCTCCGATCGAGAGGGGAACCTCTTAAGTTATCGAGAAGTGTGGCATCTCGATTAGAGGAGAGTAAAAATCAACGAGATAAGGAGAACGTGACAATGGCAAAACTACGAGCAGGATTTATCGGAGCAGGTTCCTGGGCGACGATGGCTCACCTGCCTGCAATCTCCAAGCGTGATGAGGTAGAGATCGTTGCGATTTGCCGTAAGGGCGATGATCTATTGAAGAAACTTGCCAATCAATATGGGGCGAAGGTAGCTACTGAGGACTATCACGATGTGATTAAACAAGATCTCGACATCGTTGTGGTCTCGTCACCATCGGGATTGCATCACGAGCACTCCAAGGCTGCGCTGATGTCAGGTG
>CAYQLC010000010.1:0-51803 GCA_964418325.1 uncultured Bifidobacterium sp. | reverse complement strand
TCTTGATGATGCGCTCACGGATGCTCGAACCCAGGTAAGCAAATAGGAAAATAGTGAGCGCATTTCCTACAGCAGCAGCAATCACAACGGCCAGCGGATCGAGACCGAGCGCTATCCCGCTTGGGACTACGGCGATTGCCTCCATCCACGGAATCGCTCCAGCGAGAAAAATTCCAACTAGGCCCCATTGATCGATAGTCAACATGTCGAATTACCGATGCTAGATATCTCGCTCGCGCCAGCCGAGGACCATCGAGGGCATAGCGGCAAAGGTGAAGAGAAGTGAGATGAGCAGATAACTACCGTCATTGCCTTCCGGCTGAAACATTTGAACCTCTGGGCCAAAGAGCATCAGTAACAGGAGCATCATCACTAGGAATCCCATAATCTGATAGGAATATCGGTACGAAGTGTCACGAATCTTCACTTGTCGCTCATCGAGTAGTTCACTGGGAGCATCAGCAATTCCGCGCACGCTGATGCGAAGAAAGAGATATCCCATTAGACCAGCAAAAATGACAAATATTGCGGTCACGCTAAAGATTGTTATCTCTGTGACTTCGGTTAAATTCAAATTAGTTTTGAGAGTAGGCCAATAGCTTCCCATTGCCACAAGCACATTACCTATACCTACTAGAGCCACAAGAATTCGACGATTTCTCTGAGATCTCAGCCATCTGAATTTTGGATTTTGGTCAGTAAGAAGAGCTTTAACGCCTTTTTCAGTTACTCCCTCCAGCCAGTAAATCTTGTTCTTCTCTCTTTTACTCTTGTCCCGTTTCATGATTTCCTTTCAAGTCGCTTTGATTCGCGCCAGGCCATAATCAGTGAGGGGAGCATGTAGGCGTAACCGAAGACCAGCCAGAAAATCGCATTTATTTGTGGCCACGTGAGATTAATCTGATAGTTAAACCCATCGCCATCGTCCAAAAAGTCCGAAGCCACCGTGTATCCAAGTAGAGCTCCTGCTAATACGCCAGATATTCCGAAAAGATACTGATATGCGCGGTGGTAAACGCTATTTCGCTCTTGAATCATTCTCTCATCAAGGGCGTTATCGGGAGCATCAGGAATCAAACGGACTGCAGTGCGGAGTAAGAACCAGAAGATGAAGAGGATTGCAATGTACAAAATTGTTAGGACTGCCCAATCATTATCTCCAACTAGGAAAAGGAAGATTGTTCCCACCAGAGCAGTCGCGTTGGCGCTCAGGACTAAGAACTGAAGTGCGCCCTTAGTTCGAAGACCATCCCACTTTGTATCAGCGAGCTGTTTCTGAACAGATTTCTCACTTGCCATCTGAGTGAATCCAGAATTAAGCGCGAACATTTCGCGGTACTGGGAGCCCAGTCCGCGAGCCTTGACATACAAATAGAAGAGCGGAAGCTCAAGCAGGGTATAACTAAGAATGGCAAATATCCACCAGTTAGTATCAAAAGCAATAAATGTGTAGTCACTCGGTGAATTCCAGTTGAATGGAGCCAGAACTATCAGAACACAAACACCTACCGCGGTATCTAACCACGCCAATTTCTTTACATCGTTACCCGCATATTTTGGGTAAATTAGAAAGTAGGCGATTGCAAGCGCTCCTAAATTCACCACGATGATTGATAGCTCTGACATTTATTTGCCTTTCTTGAATTGGGCGAGTGAGAACAGTTCAGAGATGGGGGTGTTGAGCGCTTCAGAAATGCGAAGGGCTAGGACTAGAGAGGGGCTGTATTCCTCACGCTCTAGGTAGCCGATGGTCTGATAGTGGACCCCTACCTGGTCAGCGAGTTCCTGCCGAGTAAGCCCCAGGGCGGTGCGCGCCTGCTCGATCCGGTTGTAGACCGGCTCTTCGGGATTTCGGCTCATGCATGTAGCATAAATGCTATGTAGCATTAATGCAACATACCTCGACGTGTCGGTTATCTGTTGCACCCTTGGTGTTAACTTTGCTTGACTTATGGGGTGCGCGCAGAAATCGTCGACTCTGGTATCCCATGGCTTGTGGGGGCTCGAATCGTTATTGATGCCCCTGCAGCCAAGATCTTCGCGCTAGTGGCCAATCCGAAGATGCATCCTGTCATCGATGGTTCCAAGATGGTTCAAGGTGAAATGGTCGGTCCTGAGAAGTTAGAACTCGGCTCGATTTTCTGGATGAAGATGCGTCGAGGTCTGCCATATGTCATGAAGAACAAAGTGGTCGAGTTCGAGCAGGACAAGCTCATCGCCTGGACTCCACTTGCCCGGAATATCTGGCGCTATGAATTCAAAGCCCTCGATCAGAATCGCACTGAGGTTACAGAGTGGATGGATGGACGTACCGCACCAAAAGTACTGATGAAACGCGAAGTTCAGTGGTCGCCGAAAGCGATGGCAAAATCTCTGGTCAATCTGAAGAAGTTGGCTGAGCAGTAACTATTTCGGAATGAGCAAGCTGACGCCCAAACCAATTGTGCTCACTCCAAGAATGATTGCCCCCAGAGGTATCAACTTGATAAGCGTGGTAGTAGAACCTCCTGCCGTGCGTGGCGCGCTGCCAAAGAAGCCACCAGAAATCAAGAGTGGTGATACAAAAAGACCAATTCGTAGCGCCCACGTCGCGCTTTCACCAAAACGTGACTGATCGAGGATTATCTGACCAACGATTGCCAAAAGCACTAAAAC
The DNA here is from genome assembly GCA_964418325.1 of uncultured Bifidobacterium sp. Taxonomy (GTDB): domain Bacteria; phylum Actinomycetota; class Actinomycetes; order Nanopelagicales; family Nanopelagicaceae; genus IMCC26077. The sequence continues at coordinate 49,148 of CAYQLC010000010.1, read as the reverse complement.
ACCTGCATGAGCATGGCCAGCACGGAAGTAATCACGTTGTTCAGGTGTGATCTTTTCCGTGCCTTCTTGACGTCGAAGAATTGAGAGAAGGAAATAACCCCCAAATGCGATAGTGGGTAGCGAAATAAAAGCTAAGGCGACCATCCAACGTGCTGCATCACTCATGACAAACCTCCGTATTTATTCACTTAATATCTAAAAGTGTAAACCTGGACATCATGAGCCCTTGGGATAACTCGCGACTAGATCTCGAATCATCTCTTTCCAAGGCTTGGGGGAGAGGCCGAATGCTTTCCGAGCCTTCTCGTCGCTCATGATGAACGGAGTATTGAATTGATATTTTGTCTCAGAGAGTTCTCGGATGATTGGGTTAAACAACCCAAGTACCTTCTCGATCACAAGTGGAACAGAGCTCACTTGCGGATTATCGAAGCCAATTTCGCGTGCGATATCCAAGACCACCTCTCGCTGGGACTTTGGTTCATTGCTGGGCACATGCCATGGTTCTCCCCATGCTCTCGAGTCCTCAGCCACTATCGCCATGAGCGCAGCCACGTCATCAGGATCAGTCCAAGAATGGGGTTGATCTATCGCGCCAAGTAGTTGGACGCTTTTGCCTACTAGGAGTCGAGGCACTACTCGATCACCCATTCGACTTTGGTCTGAGGCACAGATGTAGTCAGACGCTCGAACTTCAGTCGCGCGCAACTTGCCGGCATCATGAAGCGACTTAACCTGCGCCCACATCTGAGCTCTCACTCGTCCATTTTTCCATTGGGCACGTTGCGGAAGTTCTTCAGTTAGAACTCCATCATATGGGCCATAGCCATAGAGATTTGAACAGGTGATCAGAACGGCGCCGGTCTTCATCACATATTCATTGACTGCTTTGTTTAAGGGGGGCCAAAGCGAATCCCATTTGTCATAAGGCGGGTTGATGCAGTTGTAAACGAAGTTTGCTTTGGGGGCGGCAGTGAGCAAACTAGGTAATGATGAGGCATCCGCTTGTCGATGCGTGATGTTTTCCGAACCTTCGTGAGTAGCGGTGCGGGAGAGAACCAAGACTCGTTTGCCGGACCGCGCAAGCTTTGTTGCAAGTTTCGACCCAACAGTTCCGTTACCCAGCACGAGATGAATTTCTGACATCTCTCTCCTTGTCTGACTTAAATCGTAATTCTTAATTTGATGCGAGGACTTTTTGTCCTCGAACAAGCAGCCAGAGACCAGTAAGTAGGAACCACACCTGAACAATGGTTGTACCCAAGAAAATTGCAGTATCACCTGGGTCAACACCAATAATTTCAGTAGCGGTCCAGAGAAGTCCGATTGCAGAGACCAGTCCGAGCGCACTGAACCACACAGGCAGGGACTTACGTGCAATATTTGCAATAGCAAGAAGGAGAATGGTGATAGAAGCGAAGATGCTCACACCAAGCACTTCACCGATAGTTCCACCATAAGAGTTGAGAGTTTCAAAAGTCACGCTAATCGCAAATCGCTCCTGATCAGATGTTGCTGACTTCCACATATCAGCTAGATCGTACATTGGAGCGAGCCAACGGATGATTCCAATACTGCGAGCAAGAACTGAGATAATCGCAAAGGCAATAATGAGCCGGAAAAGCAGACCACTGTTCTTACCCAGCACGACTTGACCGAGAAGCGCGATGGAAATGACAAAGAGAATTGAGTAGATCAGATAAGCAAAGTAACCTGCTCGAACCGCACCTTCGTTTTCAAGTAAGCGCGGCAGAGCTAGCTCTGCAGGATCTCCGAGACTGTCTGGCCAATTGATTGCGCCACCTAAAACCGTCAGAGGAATGAATAGGAGCAGTCCTTGAATGATGCTCACTAACCCTGCCCATCTGGCAACCTTCACAATCGACATCACAATCTCCCTCTGCCCTCGTGCTAGATCGGGTTATCTAGACACTGTTCAGATTATGCGAGCCTATTTGAACACTGTCAAGATTCTTGGCAGGATGTCGCCATGGCATTAAAAGCCCTGGCCAAGACCTCGTACCACCACGGTGATTTGGCTAATGCCCTTATTGAGGCGGCTATTGAGCTGGTCAGAAAAAACGGACCAGATCACTTATCCCTTCGTGCAGTCTCAGCAGCCATTGGTGTCAGTCCCAGTGCCAGCTACCACTACTTCACCGATAAAGATGCGTTGATCTCCGCGATGGGCAAAGTGCTTTTTGATCAGCTCGCCGATATGCAGATAGCGGCGATGGCTAAGGTTAAGGGCAGTGGAGCCGTTGCAGCCCTGAAGCAGTTTGAAGCGATGGGTTATTCCTATTTCGAATGGGCTACTACGCAACCAAATCTCTATCGATTAGTTTTTGGTGGCTTCTGTGAACACAATCTCAGTGGTGATGGTGATAGGGCTGCTCAATTACTTCGTAGTGGATTGGATGAGCTTCTTACGCATGGCATTATTGATAGGGATGTTCGAGCAAATGGAGAGCTGATTGTCTGGTCGGCAATTCATGGTGCAAGTTCACTAGCAATTGAGGGCTTGATTCCCGAAGAGACTTTCCCAGAAATCATTAAGAGCATCAAACGCTCTTTAGGCATTGAAATTTAATCAGAATAATTAAGTATTAACTACCCTCGGTGGTAATGCTCTAATTCCCAAGCACGCACGCCACCAGCGACTCCCGCAGCATTCGGGACAATCACCACATCATCACCCATTCTCTCCAGGTCGCTGGGTCTAATGAGTCGAGCGTTGCCTCCTCCAAGATATAGACGATCCCACTTAAAGACTGGACGAAGCTCTTCCACCATTTGTTTTATTCGACGTGACCAGAAGATATTGCCCAAGCGCTTTCGCTCGTGTTCGCCAATCCATTTGTCGTAGGTGGTACTTCGCCGAACTGTTGCATGTGATAGCTCAAAATGGGGAGCTAGTTTTCCTCCATAAAAAATCGCAAAACCTAGACCTGTCCCGAGCGTGATGACCACCTCGTAGCCAGTGCCAGTAATGATGCCCGCACCATGCACTTCAGCATCGTTGAGCACGAGCGTGGGAATGCCCAGTTTTGTCGTGATGGCACGTTGGGCATCGAACCCACTCCATAGTTCCTGTAGCTCCGGATCTTCTTTCGTGTTGGGGCCACCCACATTGACGTAGTGGGGGATAGCCACGACAACACCATTACGAATCATTCCTGGCATTCCTACTGTTGCTCGATATGTAGCGGGCAAAGTAGCGGCAATATCGGCAATTGTGTCAACAAATAACGAGGGAGTGAGTGGGTATGGAGTTTCTACTCTGTTGAGCTTGGAATGCATAGTTCCCAGCTCATCGAGAACAGAACTCTTCAGGTAGGACCCGCCACAATCGACCGTTAGGGTGAGTTTCGCTGCCATAACCACATAATCCTGGATGACTACTTCGAAATACTCTCGACTTACTTGATTGAGACATTCCAATCGCCATCAGCCTGGATTGCTAGGTAACGAGTACCACGCGGAAGCAGGGTAGTTCCTGAGTAAGCGCCGATTTCATTGACCATGGAGATGCCGCGCTTACCTGAGCTATCAATGGGAAGCACAACGAAATTTGACTCACCAGAGTGTTTGATCGTTGCTCGTTTCAGGCCCTTTGATGAGGAACCGAACTTAACGACTTTGAATCCTGACCCCGAAAATTTCTTTGAGCTCACCGTCGGAGCAGAGGAAATTGGCGCGATAGTAATTGTCCATGTTCCCACTGTCTCCACTGAGAAGGCTGCCCAGGCGCGGGTTGATGGAGCTTGGTAGACAGTTCCGCTCCAGGAGTCGATTTCATTTACCCAAGAGACGCCCTGTTCTCCGTTTGCATCGAGTGGTTTAACTATAAAGTTATCCTCACCCTCATATTCTGCAGTAATAATGGCAGCTTCCTTGAAGCTCTTGATAGTAATCACGCTGTCATCAGCCCCACTGAAAGTTTGGGATTTCATCGCGGCTGATGCGTTAGGGGCACTCAACGCGCTGGCTAGAAGAATCAAAACACCAAAATGAATTACTCGCTTAATTGTCTTCATTAAAGTCCCAATCTTGGAGGTGGTCCGGCAAAGACTAGCCGACCAATATTCGATACGCACGGCGTGAGCAAGGTTCAGCCGTATTGGCGTACCATCAACCCCATAAGGGTCTCTATCACAGAGCATGCGGGGGAGTGAGCATGGCTAAAAATCAGGCACCAACCCGAACCTCTAATCCAATAGTTATAGCTAAGAACGTTTTCGTGCCGATGCGCGATGGCGTTGGGTTGGCCGCAGATATTTATCGCCCAGCAGAGAATGGCGAAGGTTTGCCCGGTCCATTTCCAACGATTTTATGTCGTACTCCTTATAACAAAAGCGATCTGCGTTATATCGAGATAGGCGAGTATTTTGCGACTCGGGGATATGCAGTCGTACTTCAGGACCTTCGTGGGCGATATAAATCGCAAGGTATTGGGCAATATTTTCACACAGTGAATCCGCACGAGGGAATAGATGGATACGACACTATCGAGTGGATAGCCAGCCGACCTTGGTCTAATGGCAAAGTGGGAATGGTAGGTAGTTCCTTTGCGGCAGTCACTCAGGTTGCAGCAGCACTGGAGAGGCCCCCGCATCTCACAGCAATTTGGCCAGATGTCACCCCAACCAATAACTACTTTCATCAAGCGCGCGAAGGCGGCGCGATGCAGCTTCATATGTTTTGGGCGCTCTTCGTCCATGCCCAAGATGAGTTAGAAATCAAAGATAATCCGGCCGCGCAAAAAATTGTGTGGGATGGTCTGCGCGATATGCGCAAGCTCGTCATGCAGACGCCGTGGCAACCAGGGAAGACCCCGCTTGCTGTCGTACCCAGGCTCGAACAAGTTTTGATGGATTACTACACACGAGGTGAGTATGACGAGTACTGGGCGCAGAAGTGCAATAACTTCGAAGCCTTCTACCCAGAACATGCTGACATTCCAGGTTTCTATTCGGGAGGCTGGTTTGATCCTTACGCAACTGCCATGACTGATTACTACAGCGCAATGGCGAAGAAAAATGGATCTCCACAGCGCTTAGTGATGGGGCCATGGAATCACGTGGGCATGCGTGGCGACTCCCCCTTTACCGGTGATGTTGACTTTGGGCCATCGTGCGTATGGGGAGTGGCGCATTACTTTGAGGAACAACTTCGCTACTTCGATCACCACCTCAAGGGTCTTTCTCCAGAAAAAGATGAGCCGCCCGTGCAGATATTTGTGATGGGCGGTGGCGATGGCCATAAGACCAGTGGGGGAAAGTACTTCCATGGCGGCAGGTGGCGCAATGAGAAGTCGTGGCCACTTGAGCGAAGTGAAATTACCAAGATGTACTTACACAGCGAGGGTACATTGGAGCGCGAACCTTCGAAGCAGATAGAGGGAGCGCTCACATTCACCTTCGATCCAGAGAATCCCGTACCTACCGTTGGTGGCAGCTTATGTGGATTGATGGAGATGCCTGAAGATACGGGGAACCTTGATGATATGTGGGCACGTTTTCTCTCGCCAGTTCTCAAACTTCGCCACGTCGTGGGCATTGGCCCCATGGATCAGCGAGAGAGTTCAGAAGTTTTCGGCAGTAAGCCACCACATCGAGCGCTCTCTGATCGACCAGATGTCCTAGTTTTCGAGAGTGCGCCGCTCGCAGAAGATTTAGAGGTTACAGGGGTAATCAGCGCCGATCTCTGGGTGAGTTCAAGTGCATTAGATACTGATTTCACGGTCAAGCTCATCGATCTTGCCCCGCCAAATTCAGATTATCCAGATGGCTATGCGATGAACATCGTTGATTCGATACTGCGATTGCGCTATCGCAATAGCTGGGAACGTGAAGAGCTACTCGAGCCAGGCAAGGTGTACCCCATACACATCAAGATAGCCCCGACAAGCAACCTCTTTAAAGCTGGGCACCGCATTCGAGTAGATATCTCGAGCAGTAATTTTCCACGCTTAGATGTTAACCCAAATACAGGGGAGCCGGTCGGTAAACATACTCACATGGTCGTAGCCGAGAATACGTTGTACTGCAGTTCAACCTACCCCTCAGCAATCAATCTGCCGGTGGTTAGGTAGCTCTTACCACTCGGCGAGAGCGCCGTCTTTGCCGGTCCACTCTGGTGCGCGCCATGGTTTGGTATTTGCGGCAACGTAGGCGACAGCATCTTCGTCCACCTCGATACCTAAGCCTGGTTTAGTCATCAATTCGACGTAGCCATCCTTCACTTTGAAGTCACTGTAATCGACGAACTTGTGGGTATTGGATTCGGTTCCTGGATTTCCTAAACCAAGGACCTGCTCTTGGATGAGGAAGTTAGGCGTTGCAAAATCCAACTGCAAGCTAGCAGCCAAGTTAATCGGACCGAGCGGGCTGTGTGGGGCCATGAATACGTTGTAGGTCTCTGCCATCGCGGCAATTCGACGGAGCTCGGAGATACCACCGGCATGACTGATATCAGGCTGTGCAACAGCAAGCCCAGTGCGCAAGACATCTTGGAAGTCGGTGCGAAGGAAGAGACGCTCGCCGGTAGCGATTGGAATCGGGGTGGACTCCACAATCAATCCAAAGTGCTTGGTGTACTCAGGAAGTACGGGCTCTTCAACGAACAAGAGATTAAACGGTTCAAGAAGAGGCAGGAGTCGTCGTGCATTGGCAAGGCTGAAGCGACCGTGGAAATCGAGCATGAGATCGCGTTCGTCTCCGATATGTTCACGTACCGCTGCAACGCGAGCAACAATCTTGTTTACTTCTTTCAAGTTGTCGATTGGCTCGAGCGCATCAGATGGGCAGAACTTAAAGGCAGTTAATCCACGATCCATTTGAAGTTGAGTGATTTCACGCAATTCTTCTATCTCTTGCTTAAGTGGGATCTGCGTCTGCGCTTCATGGGGAGTCTTAGTATTCAAGTGACCATAGATACGGACTCGATCGCGAACTGCGCCGCCAAGTAGTTGGTGCACTGGTACGCCAAGGCTCTTGCCGAGAATGTCCCAGAGCGCCTGATCGATACCTGAGATAGCAGAGAAGGCGATTGCACCACCGCGATAGAAGCCACCCTTGAGCATCCGCTGCCAGTGTCGTTCGATCTGGAGGGGATCCTTACCGACTAAGTACTCCATAAGCTCCACTACACAAGCAGCGGCTGTATCAGTCTTGCCTTCAAGTACCGGTTCACCCCATCCGACAATGCCTTCGTCGGTCTCGATTTTGAGGAATAACTCACGAGGTGGGGCAGGAAATAATTTATAACCAGTGATTTTCATGGCTTGAGCTCACGCATCCGTTCTCTAGGTGGGATTACTACTCTTTTACTGCTCCTGCGCTCAATCCGCTGACCAGATAGCGATTGAAGAAGATGAAAATCACAATCATCGGCACCAGCGCATAAAGTGCGCCAGCCATTAACTCGCCCCACAGAATCCTGTACTCGCCAATAAGTTGACCAATACCTAGCGAGACAGTTTTCTTCGTATCTGTGTTGAGGAATGTAAGCGCGAACAGGTACTCATTCCAACCAGCAATGAAAGCATAAATAGCGGTTGCCGCCACACCAGGCCAAGCAATCGGCAGAATTACCGAAGTGAAGACTCGGATCCGGCCAGCGCCATCGATAGATGCAGCTTGATCGAGATCTTTGGAGATTCCGGCGAAGTACCCGCGCATCATCCAAGTACAGAATGGAATGGTAAAGGAGACATAAGTGATTATTAACGCCGTAATGTTGTCAATCAGCCCCAATGTCATGAAGATCTTGTAATAGGGGATAAGAAGCATGATTGAAGGAAAGAGCTGCGTTGCGAGCAAGAAAGCCATATAAGTGCTACGACCACGGAATTTAAATCGGGATATTCCGTATCCAGCAAATGTTGAGACGGCAACCGAAATTACAGTTGAAGTAGATACGACGATTAATGAGTTCTTCAAATACTGCAAAAATGGGTGGGTAGACCACAAGCTCTTAAAATTGAATAGGGTCGGATCCGAAGGTATGACTTCAATCGGTGTGTCCCAGATTGCGTCCTCACTTTTGAGCGAGGTGGAAATCATCCAAAGAATCGGAATGATAATCAAACAGGTCATAATTAATAAAATTGAGTACGACGCAATTCGCGTAACAATTTGATTATTTTTCTTGTCGGCCATAAAGCCTATTTTTTGTTTACTCTGATTCATCACGTAGCACCCTTGAGTAGATGAAGCTTGCGACCATGAGGATTAGAAGAATGATCACTGATTCAGCAGCAGCCCTGCCGAAATTGAAGTTAGTAAATGCCTGAAGATAAATTTCAAGACTCACAGTCTCAGTTTTTCCTGCAGGACCACCGCCGGTCATCAACCAGATGATGGTGAAATGCTTGAACCACCAGGCTGTCTCCAAAATAATGGCAACGAGGATAATGGGCTTGAGTCCAGGTAGCGTGATATGGCGGAACTGTTGCCATTTATTGGCGCCATCGATGGACGCGGCTTCATAGCGTTCCTGTGGGATGTTTTTCATGCCCGCCATCATCATCAACATGACGATGGGGTAACCCTTCCAAATACAGACAAAAACTACGCCCGCGAATGCGGAAGTTTCCCGACCCAAGATATCGGTCTCAGTTTCAATGAGATTGAAGGTGAACAAAAAGTGGTTGAGCAACCCAAAGAGTGGGCTGAAGATCCACTTCCAAATAAGAGCAACGACAACCTCAGGGAAGAGCCAGGGGAGCATAAGAATGACTTTGAAGAAATTTGCCAAGGGAATCTTTTGATTGACAATTACCGCGAGGAGAAGGCCAACAATCATGTTTCCGGCAACTACGAGTGCAGCGAATAGGCCGGTAGTGGTGAGTGTCTGAAGAAATTCTGAATCTGAAATTAACTGTAGGTAGTACTTCGCACCTACAAACTCCCACTCATCTATAAGATTTGTTTTTTGGGTACTAATGAAAATGCCATAGGCCATCGGATAGACGACCAAAGCGAACATAAAGAGCGCAGCTGGTCCTGCAAAAATGTATCCAGAGCGCGACTCCCGCTTGGCAAATGCTGATCTCATCGTTCTCCTTAGCGCCGTTAGATACATGAAGATAAAACTATAGGGTGAAAAATTTTCACCCTATAGTTTTTAGTTTTTCTCGAATTCAGATTATGAGTTATCGGCGATGATCTTTTTGATCTTCGCGTCAGCTTCTTTCTGAATTTGTTCTGGAGTCTTCTTGCCTTGGAAGGCCTCTGAATACGCTTCAAAGTCAACCTTCACAATGCTTCCGTTGAAGCTCGCAGTTGGCTCAGTCCAGAGGCCACCCTTGAGTGCTGCAACGAAGCCTTCGGCCATGCCACCTGTGACCTGCTTATCTTTCTGAGCCTTCAAGCGCGATGGCAGACGCCATTCGATCTTGTTATAGCCCAACTGATACTTGGTCGAGAGTTGGAACTTGATGTACTCAACGGAAAGTGGCTTGTTCTTGCCTGACTTAGAAATTGCGTAACCAAGGTTTCCAAGAGTTGTTACAGGCTTGGCACCATTGTTTGTTGGCATTGGGAATCCACCCATCTTGCCTTCTAGTGATGGGTTCGCCTTCATAATGATTCCGAAAGAGTGTGGACCGGTGATCATCATGACGCCCTTACCATTGGCAATTTGTGCACTTGCCTCTGGGTAGCCAGTTGAGGTGTATCCCGGAGGAACAACGCCTTCCTTGACTGCGTTTTGGTACAAGGTGAGGGCATCGAGGTAGCCCTTGGTCATTGCGCCAGACTCCCACTTACCTGAAGCGGTTTCACGGTAGTTATAGCCACCGCTATTTCGGACAACCTGAGAGAAACGACCTTGGCCGGAACCGTTTGGAGTTCCAACAATTGCCCAACCGTATTGGTCGATTTTGCCATCCTTGTCGGTATCGACAGTGAGCTTCTTAGCTACTGCGAGGAACTCGTCCCAAGTCTTAGGGAATGCAGGGTTACCTGCAGCTGCCCAGAGATCCTTGCGGTAGAGAACAGCAGTAGGAATTCCCACCCATGGCGCGAAGAGCATCTTGCCGTTGATGACGGACTCTTCGAAGAACATTGGATCCCAACCGCTGATGTAATCCTTACCAAGGAGTGGAATCAAATCTTCGAATACGCGCATCTGAAGTGCTTTTCCAGTGAACGAGGTGAAGTGGACGTACATGTCTGGCATGTTTCCACCGATTGCCATCGTGGTGAGCTTCTGAGGCAAATCGTTTGAAGGAATCGCGATGAACTCAACCTTCACATTCGGGCAAGCCTTCATGAAATCATCAGCAATCTGCTGCTCTAGTGCCCCAGCAACTTCCAAAATAATTGGCGTTGCAATTCGAAGTGTTGTTGCATTCTTTGGACACTTTGGATTGTAGAAGTCGTAAATTTCTTTTGCAGCAGGCTTTGCTTTCGCAGGCTGCTTTGCAGGCTTCTTTGAGGAAGCTGTAGCAGAGATTGTGCCCACTCCGCTCATCAACAATGCAGCGGCAATGCCGGTGGCAAGGGCCTTGCGGCTAATGCCAAACCGCTTACGAGTTTCTTGCATTTTGGTCCTTTCAGGTGACGAAGTTGTCACCATTTGCTGATTGTGAATTGGAGACATCGCTACTTCTTTTTCGCTGATGCTTTTTGCATAGCTGTAATTTGCGCTTGAATCTTTGCGAGCGTAGCAATCAAGGTTGCCTGGGTCGCGAGGATCTCAGTGAGTTGATCTCCGAAGGAATCAATCAAGGTAGCAACAGCCGCCTGAAGGGTGGTTACCTGAGCCGCAAGAGCCTTAACGTTGTCATTAACCGTTGTGACAGAAGTCTTAACTTCTGCGATTGCCGCATCAGTCGCAGCATCAGCATTTGCTGACGATGCTCCTAGTCCAGCGACTAGTAGCGCTGCGGCAATGCTGGTGGCAATGGCCTTGCGAGTTTTGCCAAACCGATTGCGAGAACTTTGCATTGTGTTCCTTTCAGGTGGCCTTGCGGTCACCAATGTGTGAACTTTGGGTGGGGAATTTCTGAGAACCTTACTGTCGGAATCCTCTCGAAACTAGGCTTTTCTTCAACAAATTTCCAGGAATTTCCAATTTTTTTGTTATCTAATTGTTATTTTCGCTGCTACTTACCGGTAGCCACTCTTCGCAGACTTGTGTTTAACGATTATGTCTAATCGATCGGTGGGGCGGGTCGGGCTCGAACCGACGACGACCGGATTATGAGTCCGGGGCTCTAACCAACTGAGCTACCGCCCCTAGCGCTGCTAACTCTACAAGATGTGCGGAGTTACGCCGTGAGGGCTTTCTCAAGCCCCGCCAACATTTGGTGAATGTCTGCTTCGTTGTTGTAGCCATGAATGGCAACTCGCATGCGGCCGGCGTGTGCCATGAGATGGATATTCTCGCGGTGAAGTGCGGCGTTGATTCTCTCGAAATCGGGATGCTTAAAGGAGATTATTCCCGAGGAACGCACGGGAGTAACAGGCCCTAGCAAATCAACAGGAAGTTCAGCGATTGCGGTTCGTGCAAGTGAAACTAACCTATTGGCATGGTCGTTGATGAGATCCACCCCGATACTTTCTATATAGCTGAGCGCAGCATTGATTGCATAAATGGCAGCGTAATTGGGCATACCCACCATAAAACTTCCTGCACCACTTTTTGTTTGCAGAGTATCAAATCGAGATTCCTCGAAGGCATTGTCTAAGTTGAACCAACCGCCAGCGTGAACTGTCAATTCATGGGCACGTTCAGGGGCGACAGCAACCAACCCTCCGCCATGCGGGCCGAGTAACCATTTGTGTGTAGAACTAACAACGAGATCCACGCCTTTGAGATCTAACGGCGACCTGGCAAATGCTTGCGTTACATCGACTGCAAAGAGTGCATTCGAATGTTTACGAACCACACCTGAAATCTCCTGGACGTCAATCGCAAATCCGTTGTAGTAACTCACAAGCGATGTATTTACCAATCGCGTTTTCGGACTCAAGAGCGACCGTAGGTCTTCTGGATCGAGTACTCCATCTCGATGGCGCCAGACTTTTACAGTTGCTTTCGATGAGTTAGAGAGCCACGGCGTTGCGCCAGCCGGAAAATCGAGATCATTGATGATGACCTCATCGCCATCATGCAATTGGAGAGCCATCATGACGAGGTTGTAAGCCTCAGAGGAACATGAACAGATTGCAATATCTTCAGGTCGAAATCCCAAGAAGCTGGCAACTTTCGTCCGCGCCTGACTCCACTGCTCTTGGTGAAGCAAGCGACCATCCATCCCCAGGAGTTTGTCCTGCCCGTACCGCACCAACGAATCCAAAACTTCTCTAGGTGGAATGCCCTCTGCTGCGGTGTTGAGATACACCCGATGAGCTAGTGAAGGAAAGTCTTTGAGTCTGCTCTCTTCGGTAAGCATCTTTATACCTTTTTATACCTTCCCTTGTGCCAGTGCGCTAAACCTATCTATCCACCCTTGAATCCGACAGGCATCGTGATATCGCGCCCCCACCGGAACACTCGCCTTGTCATTAATTACAGCGATGAAATGCTCCAGCTCACTTCTTATTGCATCTTCGTAGTAATCGCTCACTCCGGCACGTTCTGGAAGTGGGCAATCGACATCTGATAATCCTGCCTCACTCATGATGTGCAAGATTCCTGTGTCGTAGGGGAGAACAATCGACCAATCTGCACCGGAAATCTCCAACTCATCACTGCTCACTTGAGCTGCCACGCTATCGGGAATCAAATAGTCGGCCCGAAGCGAGGCAAAGAGTCCGTCAGCCCATAAAAGCTGCGCGTGCGCGACATCTACCCCTCCATCTTTATGTTCTCGTTGTTGCGCTGTGAACTCAATTGGTTCTGCACCCTCAACTAATGCAAAAAGGGTGTAGAGGTCATGGACCATCGTCAGTGAGAATGGAGTCTCACCGGGATAACGCACTCGATGATCTTCACTTCTAGGTCGAGTAGCGTGAATTGCTTTGATTGCATGCTTATCTTTCAGTAGATCGCGTAACTTCTGGAATTGCCGGTGCCAAAGCAGGGTGTGTCCCATCATAAGATTGCTCGAATCTTCGCGGACCAAATGGGAGATACTTGCCGCGGCCGAACTCTCGTTAGCAATAGGTTTTTCGAGCAATACTCGGCTACCTTGTTCAAGAAGTAAGCGCGTAATGGGAATATGTGTTGCGGTAGAAGAGGCAACAATCCATCCATCTACTGCTTCATCGAGCACGTCATCGATTTCACGAGCAACCCTCGCGTTGCCTGGGTAGAACTGGCGCGCCCGTTCTTGATTTGCCTCAAGCGGATCCACGATGACGCGCACTTGAACATCGGATATATGGGCTAACTGTCGCGCGTGATAAGCACCCATTCCACCAAAACCAACAATCCCGAGGGAGGTCATGATTTCCTAACGCTAGGGGCGAAGTTTCCTCGCTGCTCCAACAAATTCATCGAGAGCATCACGATTAATCTCAACACCTAAACCAGGTTTCTGCGGAATAGTGACCTTTCCATCTGCCATCGAGATCTCATCGACGACTAAATGCTTGCGCAACTGGGATTCACAGAGCGCGGGAGGCAAGAACTCGAAAAATGGCATGTGGGGTGTGACTGTTGCCAGGTGCGCTGCTGCTGCCACCGAGATTCCAGTCTTCCAGAGGTGCGGCACCACTAACTTGTTATGTTCTTTCGCAAGGTTGCAGACTTTACGCGCTTCGGAGAGTCCACCCACCCGTCCAATATCAGGCTGCACGACCCCTACATTTCCATAGCGAATTAAATCTTTGAATTCATAATGAGTACTGAGCCACTCACCAGAAGCAATGCGAATTGGAGTATTGGCGACAAGTTCAGCCATCCCATCAAGATCATCGACCCACAGCGGGGTTTCGACAAAGAAGAGATCAAACTCTTGCCAAGTGTTTATCGTCTTGATTGCCCGCGCTACTGAATCGAATGCGTACTGGACATCGACCATGATGGTGAAATCGCGTCCTACCGCCTGACGGACTGCTTTGATGACTTCGGTCATCTTCTCGTCATCTTCACGAATGCCCATATTTGCGTACGGACCAGAGAAAGTCGTCTCTAATTTCGCTGCTCTAAATCCCATCTCTTTAGCGCTATGTGCCCACTTCACCATCGAAGTTAAATAAGCATCGAATGATGAGACCTCGGGTTGTAGCGATGCATAGGCACCTAAGTGATCGCGGGATTTCTCGCCTAATAATTGCCAGACTGGTTTATTGGCAGCTTTACCTGCGATGTCCCAGAGCGCCATATCAATCGCGCCTAGCGCATTAACCAATGCACCACGTCGACCAGTCATCGCCGTTGCTTGATATGCCTTAAGCCACAGCCGTTCAATGTCGAGCGGATCCTCACCGATAAATACCGAACCCAATCCTTGATCCATGGTGTGGGTACCAGGTGCCTCGATACATTCACGAGCGATCCATGGATTGAGGTCGGTCTCACCAATACCGACTATTCCCTCGTCAGTAAAAACTTCAACGACGAGATCATCTTGTGCCGAACTGGTCGCCGCGATGTCGTAGTGCGGATCGAGTAAAACATGGCATTGGATTTTGGTTATTTTCATTACGGCCTCCACGACCCGCCATCTGGAGTACGAGCTGTCGTCCAGAGTTTAGGTCTGATTGCATTGGCATTATCTGGTGGATATTGGGCAGCAAGCTTCTCATCGATATCGATACCTAGACCTGGTTTGTCATTGGCATAGAGATACCCACCACGAAGTTCAGGAGTTCCTGGGAAGACCTCTTTGATCAAATCTGATGGTCCCCACCACTCTTGAACACCGAAGTTATAGGAGCTCAGATCGATATGCAGGTTTGCTGCATGGCCCACTGGCGAGACATCTCCTGGTCCATGCCAAGCAGTTCGAATACCAAAGGCTTCACAGAGGTGAGCAAGTTTCTTAGCCGGAGTGATACCACCAATCGTGCTGATATGGCAGCGGATGAAATCAATCAGACGATTTTGGATCAGCGGCAACCACTCTTGCGGATGGGTAAAGAGCTCACCCATAGCAATTGGTGTTGCGCTCTGTTGACGCATCACCGCAAACCAATCGACCGCCTCAGGAGAGAGCGCATCTTCTAAGAAGAAGAGGCGATAGGGCTCAAGGTTCTTCGATAGCCGCACTGCCTCAATCGGAGCTAAGCGCTCATGGACATCATGGAGTAATTCGATGTCATCACCGACGGCGTTACGGATGTGATCAAAGAGTTTGACGGTATTACGGGCATATCCATGCGGATCAAAGTAGGCACCTTCAGGAGCGCTCTCTGGCGCTTTGATCTGATCGATCCGTCCGCCATAACCGCCCCATTGGCAGCGGATATAGAGCAAACCTTGCTCCATATATTTACGGACATTCTCTTCGACCTCACTTAAGGATTTTCCATCAGCATGGCGATAGACGGCAGCTCCTGCACGCGCCTTGCCACCGAGCAGGTCATAGACCGGCATCCCGGCGACCTTGCCCTTGATATCCCAAAGGGCCATATCGATTCCCGAAACCGAGTTACTTAGAACTGCATCATTACGCCACGATGAGTGGACGAATGATGTCTGCCAAATATCTTCGATGTTGGCAACATCTTTTCCGATGAGGAAATCTTTCAAGTATTTATCTATTGCAGTAGCAACAGCGAGATACCTTTGAGTGTAGGTGGCGCAGCCCAGGCCATAGAGCCCGGGCTCTGACGTTTCTATTTTGACGACAACAAGCGGTGTAACTTCGGGCGCAGTAAGAATCGTCCGAACGTTAGTGATTGTTATCGGCTTAGCCATCTGTTACGGCCTCCACGACCCGCCATCTGGAGTACGAGCTGTCGTCCAGAGTTTAGGTCTGATTGCATTGGCATTATCTGGTGGATATTGGGCAGCAAGCTTCTCATCGATATCGATACCTAGACCTGGTTTGTCATTGGCATAGAGATACCCACCACGAAGTTCAGGAGTTCCTGGGAAGACCTCTTTGATCAAATCTGATGGTCCCCACCACTCTTGAACACCGAAGTTATAGGAGCTCAGATCGATATGCAGGTTTGCTGCATGGCCCACTGGCGAGACATCTCCTGGTCCATGCCAAGCAGTTCGAATACCAAAGGCTTCACAGAGGTGAGCAAGTTTCTTAGCCGGAGTGATACCACCAATCGTGCTGATATGGCAGCGGATGAAATCAATCAGACGATTTTGGATCAGCGGCAACCACTCTTGCGGATGGGTAAAGAGCTCACCCATAGCAATTGGTGTTGCGCTCTGTTGACGCATCACCGCAAACCAATCGACCGCCTCAGGAGAGAGCGCATCTTCTAAGAAGAAGAGGCGATAGGGCTCAAGGTTCTTCGATAGCCGCACTGCCTCAATCGGAGCTAAGCGCTCATGGACATCATGGAGTAATTCGATGTCATCACCGACGGCGTTACGGATGTGATCAAAGAGTTTGACGGTATTACGGGCATATCCATGCGGATCAAAGTAGGCACCTTCAGGAGCGCTCTCTGGCGCTTTGATCTGATCGATCCGTCCGCCATAACCGCCCCATTGGCAGCGGATATAGAGCAAACCTTGCTCCATATATTTACGGACATTCTCTTCGACCTCACTTAAGGATTTTCCATCAGCATGGCGATAGACGGCAGCTCCTGCACGCGCCTTGCCACCGAGCAGGTCATAGACCGGCATCCCGGCGACCTTGCCCTTGATATCCCAAAGGGCCATATCAACACCAGAGAGAGCGTTGTTGGTGATTGGGCCGTTACGCCAATAGCCATTGACCTGACAGGTTTGCCAAATATCCTCGATGTTGGCGACATCTTTACCAATCAAATAGGGCTTGAGATATTCATCAATTGCCGTTGCTACGGCAAGGTAGCGCTGGGTAAAAGTTGCGCATCCCAATCCGTATAAGCCAGGTTCTGAAGTCTCAATTTTGACCACGACCAGTGGAATGGTCTCGGGAGCGGTGAGGATGGTTTTGATATTGGTAATAGTTATTGGTTTCGACATGGCAGGGAGCCTATATGTCCGGAATATCAATAGTCAGCCCCATTTGGCCGCTCTTTTGTCACTCTGCCCAAAAAATGGGCGGGCGCTGTGGAGGTAGTCAATTCCGTCATTTCTCGGGTTAGGTGGGGAATACTCGCACCATGGCGGTGGTGAGCAGGACTTTCACGCTGGTGCTCGTTTCCGTATCCATCCTCGCTGGTCAATCATTTGCGGCTGCCGAACCAGTTCGCGTATTTCCTATCGAAGCGAGCGCGAACTGCTTGGTGAAGTTCGCCAGATTTCATCACGATTATCCAGCAACGGACATCATTACTAAAAAAGGGTGCGCTTTCCTCGCACCGATTGATGGAATAGTCGATGAGGTCAGTAGAAAAGATCGGTGGAGCGGCAAAACTAATCGAGGTGCGGATCGCGGTGGTTTATTCGTCTCAATAATAGGAGTTGATGGAGTTCGATATTACGGATCGCATTTAATGGAGGTCGCCGACGGAATTGACGTCGGTGCGAGCGTCACGGCAGGGCAAGTCTTAGGCAAAGTTGGAACGTCGGGTTCTGCCCGCGGAACCGCTCCACATCTTCATTTCGGATTGTCATGGCCGACGGAAAAAGGTGATTGGAAAATACGCCGCGGTGTACTTCTGCCATACAAATATTTGAAATCGTGGCAAAAGGGCGGGAATCTCTCGCCAGCTGCAGCCATCAAAAAGCTAGAAAGTTAACCTTCTCGCTCCACACAATTTACCTTCGCTTGGCCAACTAGACACCTAGCTGATGCACGCTGTTGTCACAAAAGTTGTGATACAGAAAGGCTTGACTGTGAAGCTAGCGGACCGAGGTACAAACCCGAGCCTCAACAACCTATTGATTTGCTCTTTTTTCACCAATGATGAGTACTACGCCTCGTACGCAGAGAAATTGTCAGACAATCTCCAACGCTTAGGCGTGAGCTATCAAATATCGGTTATGGAGCGGAATGAGGGTGAAGATTGGGCAGATATCTGTCGAAAGAAAGTAGGGTTTCTAGCTGCTGCCTGTGCAGCACATCCCGACAAGAAAGTTTTTTGGATAGATATTGATTGCGAACTTCTTGAAATCCCTAATTACATTGTTGATTCAACAGCGGACATCATCGGGTTTCAACGAAGTTTTGGTTCTCCGCTCAACATTGGGTACCAAAATCGAACTCGGTTTTGGGAACCCTGTTTCTGGGGAATTAATAATTCGCCACAAGCTCGAAAGATGGTTGAAGATGCTCATCTACTTGAACAGAATTCGACAGTAAAAGCCACCGACGACTATTTTTTCGAAGAAGGATGGCGCGCAAATGCAAATAATCTAACTTTTCAAATGATTCCATCAAATGCTGTGGCAAATCGTGGAGATGAATTAGAAAATACCCGCTCTGTCTTTTTCAAATTTGGTTCGAGTGGCAAGGTAGCCGAATTCAAAAGTCAGGTAGAGCAACACAAACTCTCTGGTTCTCCTGGTGGCTTTAAAAAGAGGTTGCAGAGCAGAGCGCTCCAAGGAGCGCGTCGATTTCAGGGAAAACTGCCTGAAAAATTTCGGAAATACCTCAGGAAGATTGCAGATAGATCAGGCATTACCGGAGCTCTAACGGGAGAAATACATGTTGGTTCAGTGAGCCCAGAAGTGAAGTCGATTTTGGAATTGGCAAAGAATGGTGAGTCCCAGAAATTCAATGAAAAATTCGATGCGGTGCGGAAAGTGCGAATTCCTACTCCAGCAGAAAATCGAGCAATTTCATCAGCCATTAGCTTTTTAAGTTATAGCACTTTTGCTTCGGACTCCTCGTTGCGCCTCTCTTGGTGGAGTCATCCACATCCTGGCAATTTTGGAGATTGGCTCTCTCCGTATCTCATTCAGAAATATTCGCAAAAGAAAATTCAATTTCAACCATTAAACGATGGTTCCAAAGTGCCACATCTAGTGGCAATAGGATCTGTTGGACGCTTTATCAAAAAGAGCTCCATAGTGGTCGGCACCGGAGTGAGTTCTCATGAGTTCTTGTTGGAATCTCAAGCAAAGTACTTTTCACTTCGAGGCCCAAGAACTGCTGAACTCTTGATGAAGTCGGGCGGACCAAGAGTTGATTCATTCGGAGACCCTGCAATTCTAGTTTCTCGTATTTATCCAATTATCCAAGGTGAAAGGAATGGCAGAGTTGCGCTAGTTCGGCACCACTCACACCGCTCGCTTCCCGTGCGCATGCCAGAGAACATGGACGAAATTTCAGTGTTGCGGTCGCACTCGGCTCAGATTGAGGAACTTTTCATCGCCTTGAATCACTACGATGCAGTAATCACCTCCGCTATGCATGTATTTATCACTTGTCAGGCGTATGGAATTCCCGTGGCTTTAGTTACCTTTAAGGGTTTTGAAGGAGCTGTTCATGGCGATGGTTCAAAGTATCTTGACTATGCCGAAGGAGTAGAGGTAAGCCCCTTGCATCCGATAGCTATTCCTTTAGATTTTCGAAATATCAACTTAGATAATTTGTTGACTAATGAAAAGATTTCAGATGATAAGTTAAACGAAGTAGAGATAGCCCTGATGGGAGCTATAGATTGCTATCAAAAACTTACTGAAAAAATTTCAGTCTCTTGAGACACTTCTTCGGAACGCTTGTTAGGGTCTCTCGGTCACTCTTTCCGCGACTTCAAGACAAGATGCTGCTTCTCTCCCTAACCCTGCTGGGTGCACTCATTTCTATTTCGGAGCTCGGAATAGCGAAGATTTTTACAAGCATTGTATTAGAGGAAAAACCCGCGACTATTGGACCAATAGCGATTATTCTTCTCTTTTTGGTACTTAGTCTTGCAGCAAGATTGAGTACTTACTTTCAGCGTACTCAACGAATACGTATTTTTAGTAAATCAATTTATGCAACAAAATTCAAAAATAAAGAGAATTCTTGGAACTATTCTCTTGCGATGGAGATTTCAAATATATTTTCGTACCTTCTACAAATAGTAATAGTTAATATTTTCCTAGTTTATCTCTCAGTTGAAATTGGTCTTTTCACCCTTATTGCAGCCTCTACTGTAATCGGTATTTTTGGAAGATTTTTTACTACTCAAGAAGAATTTCAAAAGAGCGCATTTCGTGCAAGATATAAGAGCGAGACGTTCTCCACAGAAACCTTGGTTTTTAACCGGGTGAAGTCGGGAGAACTAGGAGCGCTCATAGCCGGCTTGGTGGCGGTGGTATTACTGCTATTCCTGCTTATTGGACATGAGTTGAATTTGATCTCTACGGCCGGAGCTGTGGTTTCTTTCTTTGCCATTCGTTTACTTAGCAGCAATCTCAATTCGCTGTCATCCTCGCTTATGAGGTTTGCTCGAGCCTTAGTTAATTCATCTATTAGTACCGTGAAAGACACCAAGAATTCACCAAATAATGAGATTTTAGCGGGGTGGGATCAGGCGTAAATGTATTTCTCAACCGAGAACTGAGTTGGCTCGATTTCAATCGGAGAGTCTTGGCATTGGCCGAAGATGAGTATGTGCCCTTACTGGAGCGAGTCCGTTTTTTGGCCATTTTCCACTCTAATCTCGATGAGTTTTTCATGGTTCGAGTTGCCAATTTGTTACGACGGATCGAATTGGGTTTCAAAAACGATGAACTGGGAGAGATAACTAATGATGAACTTTTTGCCGAAATTACTCAAGCGGTAAGAAGTCAGTTATTCGACGTCGAAAAACTCTTTTTTGAAGAGTTAACTCCAAAGCTTATTGCTCAAGGTATAGAAATTGTAAATTACTCCTCGTTAGAAAACGACATTCAGGAAGAACTCAACAAAACATTTGATGATCGCATTTTTCCGATATTGACACCATTAGTTGTTGATCCTTCGCATCCATTTCCACACATCTCTGGGCTATCACTTAATTTTGGTATTTATGTGAAGCACAACGGTAGTCCAAGGCAGTTCATACGTTTAAAAATTCCGCAAAATCTCGAAAGATTTGTTCCTGTTAGACAAACAAACGGATATTTCTTCGTACGTATTGAAGAGATTATTGCTGCGAACCTAGACAAATTGTTCCCAGGTGCAGAAATCGAACAGTATTTCCTATTTCGCGTTACCCGAAATCAAGACCTTGATATTGACGATGAGGATGAGAGTGAAGACCTACTCGTATTAATGCAGGAAGAGCTTGAAAAGCGAAGATTTGGTGACGTTGTGCGTCTTGAAGTTGAGAATGTCAGAGACGAAAAGCATCTACGTAATTTAATCGAAGAATTCGAAATTGATAATATGCAAATTTATCGAGTTGGCACACCGCTTGATTTGACAGCACTTAATGCGATAGCTAACCTCGAAATCCCGGCATTAAAGTTTGAGTCGTTCCAGCCAGTAACTCATTCCAAGTTTATTGATATAACTGACAGTGACATCGAACCTGATCAATTTTTTGGCAGAATCAGAAGTGGTGAGATTTTGCTTCACCATCCATACGAGTCCTTTGCCTCTTCCGTGGCCAAATTCGTAGAGGTTTCTGCGCGAGATCCAAAAGTATTGGCAATAAAGCAGACCCTCTATCGAACCTCGGGTGATTCTCCAATAATGCACGCTCTAATCGAGGCGGCAAAGGCGGGGAAGCAAGTTCTTGCAGTTATTGAGATCAGGGCAAGGTTCGACGAAACGGCTAATTTGCGTTGGGCTCAAGCGCTTGAAGAGGCCGGCGCACATGTCGTTTACGGAATTTTAGGGTTGAAGACCCACGCCAAAGCGTCCTTAGTGGTTCGGGAAGAACAAGGGGTTTTGCGCCGATATTGTCATGTTGGTACGGGAAATTACCACCCAAGGACGGCACGCCTTTATGAGGATTTCGGTTTATTGAGCGCTGATGAAGATCTCGGGCGAGATCTTGGCACGCTCTTTAATCAGTTATCGGGTTTGTCTCCCGATGCGAAGTACCGTCGATTGCTTGTTGCACCTAAGTTCCTGCGTAATGGAATTATCGAGAGAATTGACCGAGAAACTGCACACCACCTTGCTGGCTTACCATCTAGGATTCGCTTCAAGGTTAATTCAATTATTGATCGCGAGATTATTAGTGCCCTGTATCGTGCGGCAAATGCGGGAGTACCGGTCGAACTAAATACTCGGGGCATATGTTCTTTCAGCAACAAATCTGTAGAGAATTTCTCAAGAGTTAAAGTGCGCTCAATCCTGGGAAGGTTTTTGGAGCATTCTCGAGTGTATAACTTTCATAACGGCGGAAATGAAGAGTTTTGGATAGGCAGTGCGGACATGATGGATCGTAATTTAAATCGGAGAATCGAAACATTAGTACGAATAGATGATGAGGAACATAAGCTGCGAATCAGCGGAGTTCTCTCTCAGATTTTCTCGGGCGATTTTCAATGTTGGAGTCTTGATGAGAATGATGTGTGGGTTCCCGAGATTTTGAATAGCGCTGGACTGAGGTTGCCCAATCTTCAAGAGCACCGGATCAAGGAGATGTCAAAATGATCAAAGCGGCTGGCGTATTATTGTGGAGAGAGCGTGAACCACTCCAGGTTGAGGTGGCTCTAGTTCATCGTCCTCGCTATAACGATTGGAGCTTTCCAAAAGGAAATGCGGAGCCGGGGGAGAGCTACCTGCAAGCGGCATTTCGCGAATGTGTAGAGGAAACTGGAGTCGCTCCAATATTTGGAGCGTATCTGGGGGAAAGTGAATACAAATATGATGGTGAGAAGAAAAGAGTTTTTTACTGGCTGGCGAAGGCACCCTTGGATAGTGGGGATTTCAAGCCCAGCTTAGAGGTAGACAAGCTCTCATGGATGAGCGTGAAAGAAGCGCGACATTTTCTCACTTATGAAGAAGATAGAAAAGTCCTTCGGAGATTTGTTAAATCCGAACGCCATAGCCAGGTAATGGTGTTTCTAAGGCACGCCAAAGCAATTAAACGAGATGAATGGTTTGGTGAAGATTCTGATCGTCCTTTATCGCACATTGGTCAAGTACAAGCTTCAAAAATTGCCAGCAATCTTAGAATGTTTGGAATTGCTGAAGTGCATTCATCAGATGCGATTCGTTGTTTGGATACAGCCAAGTCGGTGGCTGAAGCGATTCGAGTCGATGTCAAAAGTAGTAGTAAGTTGAGTGAAGACTATAACAAGCGCGATGATAATGCGGCGACCGATTATGTTGATTTTCTTCTGAATTTCTCTCGTAGTTTTATAGTATGCGGCCACAATCCCATGTTTCACGAGATGTTGCTTGCATTTGAAAATGGAAAGGAGTGCGGTAAAAGTCTTGAGAAACTCTCTCCTGCAGATGCATGGGTGATTCACCATGTAGGACGTCGAATTATTTCGGTGGATTTTATCCCTGCACCCCAGGGAGAAATACCTAGTTAATCCAATCGAGTCGACGCAGAACAATCCCCTCTCGGAGCGCCCAGGGGCAGGTTTGAATAGCTCTCAAGTTGAAAGTTTGCAATACGTTTTTTGCAACGTAAGCTCCAGCAACAATTTGATTAGCTCTCGTTTGGGATACGCCAGGTAAGTTTCTTCGCTCCTTGTGAGTCATTTTTGCTAATCCATTGGCAATTTCACTAATCGTCTCTAGCGTCAATCCCACGGTGTTACCACCAATAAACTCTCTGCTCAGCTTATCCAGGGTCCGAAAAGTTTTACTAGTCCCAACTCCCACCTGATTTATGGGCACCTTCATCTCTTCTTGGATTGGTCTTAAGGTCGAAACGATATGTTCGTCTAATTTCTTTAGAGTTTTTTCCGTGAAAGGGTCTCCATCGAGAAAAGCACGGGTGAGGCGTCCGGCTCCTAGCATTACCGATCGCGTGAAATGTGCACTCTCCTCCACCCCACGAGCTATCTCGAGTGATCCGCCACCTATGTCGAAAACTAGTAAGTCGCCTGCGGACCATCCAAACCACCTACGAACCGCTAAAAAAGTGAATTGCGCTTCTTCGTCACCGGAGAGTACTTGCAGATCGACACCTGTTCTGCCCCGTACCTCTTCTAGAACTGGTTCGCTATTACTTGCCTCTCGAATAGCTGAGGTAGCAAACGCCAGTAGCTCATCAAGTTTTAGGTCTTTCGCTTCTGCCGTTGATTCCTTGATAGCGCGCACGAGCGCTTCTACTCCAAGCGCAGAGATTTTATTGTTGTCATCAAGATAGTCGGTGAGGCGTACTTCATGCTTAAAGCTGGTAAAGGGAATGGGAGGGGCGCTATGGCGGGCATCGATTACTTCAAGATGAACTGAGTTAGATCCCACATCAAGAACTCCCAGTCGCATATGTGCAGTATAGGCAACAGGAGCAAAAAAACGCCCCGGCCAATTGACCGAGGCGATTTTTTAAAAGGTAGGAGTAATTACTTACCGATTACCTTGTCAGCTTGTGGACCCTTTGGACCCTGAACGATTTCGAAATCGACTGCTTGACCTTCATTGAGGGTCTTGTAGCCATTTCCGGCGATTGCTGAGTAGTGGACGAATACATCTTGTCCGCCACCATCTACTGCAATGAAACCGAATCCCTTTTCAGAGTTGAACCACTTCACTGTACCTGTTGCCATTGAACTTCCTTCGTTATTTAGGAAACGATCGAGAATTCCTCGTTCGTCAGTCTTCACCTGCTACAGCCTGACGAAACACCTACTAGAACTGGCGAAACGGGCACTGCAAAGAATCGGACTGGGAAAAGGGTACCGCTCCGGGTGGGAAGGTATGAAATCGAAGCGGTACCGGCCAGTAGCCAACCAGTAGCGAAAAGCCCTTGTGGTGAAGTACATTTTCGCTGGTCTTAGAGAGTTCACCTCTGTCGGGGCACGTGATGGGCTGGGGAAGGTCGCATCACCGTCGTTGCGCCTACTCGGAGGATGAATATGGGCACGGGCATTTCTGGAGCTCGCACCAAGAGATCGGCTGCGCAGGTAAGCGGCTGGCTGGAAATCTTCTCTGCCCCTAATGCGCTCCAGCCACATATCCAATGGTCAATCTCCCACACACTGGGAGCAGAGATCGCTTTGCAATGGAGCAGTCAACCTTTGGTACCAGGTAGCGGTCAGTGCCGATTACGTTTTACTGGCGAAGCTGGAGTGGCAGGGCGGATTGCGCGAGCGCTCGCCGGGTGGCATTACCTTCGTTTTGATATTAGCGAAGAGGCGAGTGCAGGGTGCGATGGATCGCGATATCTGGCAACACCCTCGCTTGGTCTTTTTCATGGCGCAGTTGGGGGAAGTGGCGATCTCTATCTCTCTGAGCATCGAATTCGATCCGTTGTCGACTCAGCTCTTCGCAATGGTCGAGATGTGGAGAGCGCATTAGAAGAGGCGCTGGGAACTCCCTGGGAGGATGAATTACACCCATTTCGAATTGGCCAAGAGGGAATGCGTTGGTTGCACGCTACGGGATAGTCAAAGTGGAATGTTGCTGTGAGCTCCTCGAAGAGAAGGTGCCGCTGCTATTGCAGCAGCAATCGCATTTCTTGAGGCGCTCGGCTCGATAATTTCATCAACAACGCCAATCTCAATTGCTCGTGCGACGCCACCTGAGATTTTCTCGTGCTCAGCTGCAAGCTCCAACTCCATAGCAGCGCGTTGATCATCGGGAAGGTCGGCAAGGATTCTTCGATGAAGTACGCGAATAGCTGCAACTGCTCCCATGACTGCTACCTCTGCAGTAGGCCAAGCGAAGACTTTGGTGGCACCAAGCGCGCGTGAATTCATAGCGATGTACGCACCGCCATAAGCCTTGCGTGTAATAAGAGTTATTCGCGGGACTACCGCTTCACTAAATGCATGGAGTAATTTCGCGCCACGACGGACAACGCCATCCCACTCTTGGCCAACCCCGGGAAGGTAACCAGGAACGTCCACGAGTACGACCAGTGGCACTCCAAAGGAGTCGCACATTCGTACAAAACGCGCAGCTTTCTCTGCAGAAGACGAGTCGAGACAGCCACCGAGTCGAAGTGGATTGTTCGCGATGATGCCAACAGTTCTTCCATTTAATCGTCCTAAAGTTGTGACGATGTTTGGCGCCCATTTTGGATGTAATTCCTGTACATCGCTATCACGATCAAGTACGCCGGAGACTAGTGGATGTACGTCATACGCACGCTTATTTGATTCTGGGAGAAATTGGGAGAGATCTATATCTAAATCCCCAACTCGCATCACACCTTGATTGCCTAACAATCGAACTAGTCGGCGGATTGATTCAAAGGAATCCTCTTCGCTTTCAGCGATAACATGCACAACGCCACTTCGTCGTCCATGGGGCTCTGGTCCGCCCAATCGTGCCATGTCGACCGATTCACCAGTGACGCTGCGCACGACATCTGGTCCAGTGACAAAAATGCGCCCCTCGGGAGCGAGCACAATGACATCAGTTAAAGCTGGTCCATATGCGCCGCCGCCAGCTGCTGGCCCCAAGACGAGGGAGAGCTGGGGAATCTTGCCGCTTGCGTGGGTAATTGCATTGAAGACCAAACCAAATGCATGAAGAGACTTGACCCCCTCGCGCAATCGCGCACCACCCGAGTGCCAAATCCCAACGATGGGATTTTGGTGTGTCATGGCATCTGAATAAGCAGCAAGAATTACCTCGGCACCTGCCGCACCCATTGCGCCACCTTGAATCGTGGCATCGGTGGCAAAGAGGGTGACTCGGGTACCAGAGATAGTGCCAAAGCCAGCGAGCATTCCAGATTCGTCACGAGGGGTTAAGGGAGAGAATGAGCCGGCATCGAGAATCTTCTCCATGCGCAGTTGCGGATCTCGTATATCGATCATTTTTTATCGCTATATGACGCAAAGATGAGTGCGACGTTATGGCCACCAAATCCAAAGGAGTTATTCAATGCTGCGATATCTCCTGCTGGAAGTTCTCGTGGTTGGTCGCGCACAATATTGAGCGAGATATTTTCATCAAGATTTTCAATATTGATAGTCGGCGGTGCGATTCGATGATGAAGGGCTAGCAGCGTGAATATCGATTCAAGAGCGCCGGCTCCACCAAGTAGATGTCCAGTCATCGACTTGGTTGCAGAGACTAAAACGTGGGCAACATCATTAACGTCACCACCAAAAGCATTAACAATGGCGCCGGCTTCGGCCACATCTCCAGCTGGAGTAGAAGTGGCATGGGCATTCACATGCACGATCTGGCTCGCGGAAATTCCTGACGATGCAATCGCAGCCTTCATCGCACGAGTGGCACCGGTTCCCTCAGGATCTGGCGCTGCAATATGGAATCCATCGGAGGTGAGTCCCTGGCTCAAAACCTCACCGTAAATCTTCGCCTTTCGAGCCAGAGCATGATCGAGTAACTCCAGCACTAGTACGCCACACCCTTCGCCGAGCACAAAGCCATCTCGATCGCGATCGTACGGACGGGATGCGCGTTGAGGTTGATCATTTCGTGTAGAAAGCGCCTTCATATTGGCAAAGCCAGCCATAGGAAGCGCATGAATCGCCGCTTCAGTGCCGCCAGCAACCACGATGTCAGCGCGATTGTTGCGGATCATCTCGAAGGCGTACCCCACTGCCTCAGCGCCCGATGCACATGCGCTCACAGGTGTATGAACTCCAGCGCGCGCTCCCAGCTCAATTCCCACATGAGCGGCAGGACCATTAGGCATCAACATTGGAACGGTATGCGGTGAAACTAGTCGGGCGCCTTTCTCTTTCAATACGTCGTAAGCGCCAAGCAAAGTAAGAACGCCACCAATTCCGGATGCAATCACAACGCCAAGTCGTTCGCTCTCGATTGCTGGTGAACCAGCATCTTGCCAGGCTTCACGCGAGGCAATCAACGCAAAAGCTTCAGAGCGATCGAGTCTGCGCAGCTCAACGCGATCCATTAACTCACTTGGGTCTTTTGCGACGGGGGCTGCAATCTGCGCTGGAATCTCTGTAACCCACTCGTCGTTAATCTTCTGCACTCCACTTTTTCCAGCCAGAAGCGAGTTCCACGTGGTGGATACATTCTCTCCAAGAGGAGAGAGCGCGCCTAAACCTGTTATGACTACCCGGCGTTCTGACATAAAGTGCAAGCTACTTCTCTACTTAGCGGCGTCGACTATGAAGGTGACGGCATCACCAACGGTTGCCATCTTGGTCACTTCATCATCAGGGATTTTTATGCCAAAGCGTTCTTCGGCTGCCACGATAACCTCAACCATACTCAGGGAATCGACATCGAGGTCATCGGTAAAACTCTTTTCCATCGCAATCTCACTCGGCGATACTCCCGCAACTTCCTCAACAATCTCCTTGATTCCCGCGAGCACCTCGTTCTCTGTTAGCGCCATTTTTTCTCCCTCTCTCTGTTTCTCTGTTTCTCTGTTTCGTTTCTTACGGTAGTTGAACAACCTGCGCGGCATAGACAAGACCCGCGCCAAAACCAATCAGTAACGCGGTATCACCACTTTTTATCTTTCCTTCGGTATAGAGCGCATCCATGGCAAGCGGAATTGAGGCTGCCGAGGTGTTGCCAGAGGTTCGGATATCCCGAGCGATGACAACGCGATCGGGCAACGCCATTGCTTTTGCCATCGCATCAATGATTCGCTCGTTCGCCTGGTGAGGGATGAACGCATCCAACTCCGCTTCTGTGATGCCAGCAGCGGCGAGCGCTCTCTGCGCAACTGGGGCCATCTGGTAGACCGCCCACCGAAAAACTGCCTGCCCCTGCATTTTGATATCTGGCCAACCCAGTGAATCAGGATCGCGCAGTTGCACCCACGAGGGTTCCATCATGATTGCATCCCGAGCAGTTGCATCTGAACCCCACACGGTCGGACCAATTCCGGGTTTTTCGGAAGGCCCGATGATTACTGCTCCAGCCCCGTCAGCGAAGATGAATGCGGTGCCGCGATCGGTTGGGTCGGTGAAGTCGGAGAGTTTTTCTACACCTATTAATAGGACATAGTCGGCGCTGCCACCTCGGATCATGTCGCTGGCAAGTCCAACTCCATAGCAAAAGCCAGCACACGCTGCAGAGATATCGAAAGCCGGAACCGTTGGTGCCCCCAACTGGAGCGCGATATCTGTAGCGGCGCTCGGAGTTTGGTACGGGTAGGTAACGGTCGCGCAGATAACTGCGCCTAACTGGTCGGCCGTGATGCCTGCTCGCTGTAGCGCAATTTCTGCGGCAGACACGGACATGCTGATAACGCTCTCATCGCTATCGGCAATTCTTCGGGAGTGAATTCCGCTGCGCTCCTTGATCCACTCATCGCTTGAGTCAATAGCTTCGATGATTTCGCTATTGGGAACTTCACGCCGCGGTCTGTAGACACCAACGCTCATGATTCGTGAGTGACGAGTGATTACTCGATCTTTAATTTCAGCCATTAGTGAGCTCCATGGCCAAGTGGGTGTAGTCGTGCAATGGGTTGGCCGGGAGAGACTGGATCGCCATCTTCGACGAGAAATTCAATCAAAGTGCCGTCGTAATCAGCAATCAACTCGGTACTCTCTCGTCGATTGGTGATTACTCCAATACTTCTGCCTGCACTTACTTCATCGCCAACATTCACACCCTGTGGTGTGAAACTCCCAGAGAATGGCGCGACAATCATTCGCCACGTTGGTTGATTGCTTATCTCGCTGGGGAATCCATGGCGAGCGATGATATCTAGCGCTACCGGAATATCCTCGGGCGTCTTCAATGCGAGCGTCTCCACTCCAGGTAGCGCTCGTTTGATTAGTCCAACCAAGGTACCTGCAGGAGGGACTTCAATCACTGCGGTTACGCCTAGTTCAGCAAAGGTATTCATACATAAATCCCAACGAACTGGAGCAGAAATCTGGGCAACCATTCGATTGAGCATCTCGCGACCGGAGTGAATCACTGACCCGTCACTATTAGAAAGTACTTTGGTCCGCGGATCTCGAACGCTCACTGATTGGGCAAGTATCGCCAGATGCTCGCGCGCGCTCTCCATATAAGAGGTATGAAATGCTCCGGCGACTGGGAGCGCTCTCACTCGAGCTCCTTCGGGTGGGTTAGCCTCAAGCGCTTGCAAATCTGTCAATAATCCGGCAGCAACGATTTGCCCTGCACCATTTTCATTAGCAGCGACGAGATTATTTGCCGCTATTGCGGCGATGACCTCGCCACGCTCGCCGCCAAGAATCGCTGACATACCGGTTTGCGCGCTGGCCGAAGCTAACGCCATCGCCGCTCCTCGCTCCCGAACCAAGACCATCGCCGATTCGGCAGTTATTGCACGCGCGCCGGCTGCAGCGGTGAACTCACCAACGGAGTGGCCAGCGACCACACCAACTTTTCCGAAGGCATCCGAAGGATGTGGGAAGAGTGAGAGGGCACCGAGTAAGCCAGCGGAGACGAGGAGGGGTTGGGCATTAGCCGTATCTTTGATTTCGGAGGCATCGGCATCAGTGCCCAAGTGGATCAGATCCACGCCCGATACCGCGCTCCACCACGTGAGTAGCTGGCGAGCGCGGGGAATTTCGAGCCACGGTGTGAGAAAACCGGGAACTTGTGCCCCTTGACCTGGGGCGACGAGTGCGAGCATTGCTTCAGAGTAGGGGGTGAAATCGGTTACTAAACAGTAATTCGTCGAGTCATTTCAGTTACTGCTCGGTAACATAGCGACTTGTGAAGATCCTTGTCTGCGTCAAGCAAGTACCCGATTCCTGGGCTGAGAAAAAGCTCTCGCCTGCAAAAGTGCTCGATCGCGAAGGCGCGGATGCGGTGCTCAATGATCTTGATGAGTATGCAGTAGAGGAAGCGCTGCGAATAATAGAAGCACATGGTGGTCCGGAGGCCGGGCACACCATCACCTTGGTGTCGATGGGACCAGAGCGAGCACAAGAGGCGCTACGCAAAGGCTTATCCATGGGCGCAGATAACGCGATTCATATTAAAGATGATGCGCTCGCCGGCTCGGATGCTTTGAGTACGTCACGAGTATTGAGCGAGATAATCGCGCGCGAGAATCCTGATCTGATACTTACTGGGACTGAATCAACCGACGCGCGCATGAGTGTGATCCCATCAATGGTGTCTGAGCGACTGAACCTGCCGCATCTATCCTTCGCGGGCGAAGTTGTGGTTGATCCAGCCGGAAAAACAGTCAAGACCAAACGAATGACAGATGAGGGCGTTGAGGCGATGGAGTCAGCGATGCCGGTCATTGTTACCGTCATCGAGAAGATAAACGAACCTCGCTATCCATCCTTTAAAGGAATCATGGCGGCAAAGAAAAAACCGATAACTGAAATGTCGTTGGCAGAGTTGGGAATCCCAGCTAGTGAGGTGGGTAGCAGCGGTGCATGGAGCGAGGTCAGTGATTTTGCGCTATCACCTGCTCGTGGTGCTGGCGTGAAGATTACCGATGAAGGCAATGGTGGCGTTGCCTTGGTGGATTTCCTTGCCGAGAAGAGGTTGATCTGATGAGCGAAATCCTGGTCTTTATTGATCACACCAACGGTGCAGTGGCTAAAACCGCATCTGAACTATTGACTCTTGCTCGCTCACTCGGCGACGCTCACGCGGTCATTGCTGGCTCGGCGAGCGACCTTGATTCAGCAACGCCAATTATTAATAAGTTCGGCGCACAATCCATCACGCTCTTGGAGTCTGCTGACATTAATAATCACCCCAGTTCTGCGGTGGCGAAGTCGATTGCTGACCTTGCACAATCAATGGCACCGAAAGCAATCTTGTTGCCATCAACTGCACGCGGAAAAGAGATTGGTGGTCGCCTTGCCGTTCGACTTGAATCTGGAATCATCACCGATGCCATCGGAGTATCTGCAGATTTAGTGGCAACTCAATCGATCTTTGGCGGGTCCACTGTGGTGCATTCCCGCATCTCTAAGGGAATAGCCATCATCACGGTGCGACCAAACTCCATTGAAGCTTCGGAAGCGCCAGCAACCGCACAGGTAAAAAGTGTTCCTGTCTCTGTATCAGTAACCGCGAAGATCACTTCGCGCGAACCAGCTGCTCGTGGTGCGCGTCCTGAATTATCTGAGGCGAACATCATTGTTTCTGGTGGACGAGGCACCGATGGAAACTTTGCCCCGATTGAGGAATTAGCTGATGTACTAGGTGCAGCTGTGGGCGCATCGCGCGCTGCTACAGATGCAGGTTGGTATCCCCATTCGCATCAAGTGGGACAGACTGGTAAGACGGTCAGTCCGCAGTTATACATCGCATGTGGAATCTCTGGAGCAATCCAGCATCGCGCCGGAATGCAAACGAGCAAGACGATTGTTGTTGTGAATAAAGATCCTGAGGCGCCGATTTTCGATATCGCCGATTTTGGCGTTGTGGGCGACTTATTTTCGGTCGCACCCCAAGCCACTGCAGGAATCAAGGCGCGAAAAGGCTGATTCTCTCGCGCACCCTAGAATTGAGGGGTGAATTCGACCGATAGCCATCGTGGCGCTTATCTTGATAATGCTGCCACCACTCCCATGTTGCCTGAGGCGCTTGAAGTGCTCTATCGGGAGTCGTCGCAAGTGGGAAATGCCTCGAGCCTTCATGGAGCT
The DNA here is from genome assembly GCA_964418325.1 of uncultured Bifidobacterium sp. Taxonomy (GTDB): domain Bacteria; phylum Actinomycetota; class Actinomycetes; order Nanopelagicales; family Nanopelagicaceae; genus IMCC26077. The sequence goes on along the minus strand of CAYQLC010000010.1, from coordinate 16,577 downwards.
GGCCGAAGAGCTCGAAAAGTTGTCGAAGAGTCGCGTGAGAAGTTAGCAGCAGCAGTTGGCGCAAAACCGCAAGAGATTATCTTCACCGCCTCCGGTACTGAAGCAAATAATTTAGCTGTCAAGGGTATCTATTGGAACGTCCGCGGAAAGATTGTCGATAAGAGCGCTATCGCCTCAACTCCAATCGAGCACCATGCAATTCTTGATCCATTGGAGTGGTTAGAGCGTGAAGATGGTGCAACGCTCCATCTTGCACAAGTAGATAGCGCAGGAGTCACCAACGTCGACAGTGTTGCCGAAATCTTTAGTCAGCACAGTCAACAGATTTCTTTGTTAACAATCATGCATTCAAATAACGAAGTTGGTGCTTTACAACCGGTAGCTGAGTGTGTTGCAATCGCGCGCGAGTACGACATTCTTACTCACACAGATGCGGTGCAAAGTTTTGGAAAAGTACCGGTCAATTTCGGGAATCTCGGTGTTGATGCGATGACGATAAGCGCCCATAAAATCGGTGGTCCATTGGGTGTAGCTGCACTCGTTGCAAAGAAGAACCTTGAGTTGACGCCATTACTACACGGTGGAGGACAAGAGCGTGAGATACGGAGCGGGACGCTGCACACTCCTGCCATCGCAGCTTTTGCGACTGCTGCGGAGATCTCGCAAGCACGCCTTCACGAGAACGAACTTCGGATCTCCACTCTCCGCCAGAGGTTGATTGCTGGAATCATGGCGGCGGTGCCAGATGTACGTCTCAACGGAGGAGATAAGACTCTTCCGGGTATCGCACACTTCACCTTCGCGGGCGCTGAGGGCGATGCGCTCCTCTTACTCCTTGATGCGCAAGGCGTGCAGTGCTCGACTGGCTCTGCATGTAGCGCTGGTATCGCACAGCCCAGTCATGTACTTCTGGCGATGGGAATGGCACCGAAAGGGGCCCGCTCATCAATTAGATTCTCAATTGGACCCACAACTACATCGGAGGAGATTGATCAGGCAATTGCAGTAATCGGTGAAGTTGTCTCAAGGGCGAGAGCTGCAGGTGTGAAATGAAAATCATTGCAGCGATGTCTGGGGGAGTTGATTCTGCGGTAGCAGCAGCTCGAGTGGCAGATGCTGGGCATGAAGTCATCGGAGTTCATCTTGCCCTCTCCGCCAACCCACAGAAATACCGCTCAGGTGCTCGTGGCTGTTGCACCATCGAAGACTCTCACGATGCCCGAAGAGCAGCAGACATCATCGGCATACCTTTCTATATATGGGACATGGCTGAGGAGTTCCATGAGGGAGTTGTCCAGAATTTCCTCTCTGAATATTCAGACGGGAAAACGCCTAATCCATGTTTGCGTTGCAATGAGAAGATCAAGTTCGAAGCAGTATTAAAGCGCGCCCGAGCGATGGGTTATGACGCCGTTGCAACGGGCCATTATGCAAAGAAGATCGATAGTCCAAAAGGTCCATTGCTCTATCGCGCTGATGATCATGGAAAGGACCAGTCGTATGTTCTTGCAGTGCTTACCCAAGAGCAACTCTCTGGAGCGCTTTTCCCTTTGGGCGATACGGTAAAAACTGATGTGCGTCAGGAAGCGCAGGATCGTGGATTCTCTCTTGCTCAAAAGCCAGATAGTCATGACATCTGCTTTGTTCCCTCTGGTGATAATGCGGGTTGGTTACGTGAACGATTGGGGAGTGAGGTCGGCGATATCGTTGACGAAGATGGTGCGGTGTTGGGCTCGCATAAAGGTGCGTATACCTACACCGTAGGTCAGAGACGTGGTCTTGGTTTGACGGTGCCGGCTGAGGATGGTCGCGCTCGGTACGTACTTCGAGTGGAGCCGATTAATAATCGAGTAGTTGTTGGGTCTCGTGAAGATCTTGCGATTACTGAAATATCAGGAATCGATGTTAAGTGGTGTGGACCAGAGGCTAGTGTTGGTGAGCACCGTGGGTTGGCTCAAGTCCGTGCACACGGCGCTGCTTTACCGTGCACATACCGTTGGGACGGTCAACGATTATCTGCATCACTTGATGCGCCACTCTTCGGATTGGCTCCAGGACAGGCGCTGGTTATATACGAAGATAATCGTGCAGTCGGCTCTGCCACCATCGATAGGACAGATTAGTGAGCCAGATTCGTTTGCGTATGGCCGCTCTCGCGGAGCAGATTCGGGAGCATCAGTTTTACTATTACGTTTTGGATAAACCTGTTATCTCTGACTCTGAATTCGACAAGTTATGGCGTGAACTTGTTGACCTTGAGGAAGCAAATCCAGAGTTGCGCGATCCGAATTCGCCCACGTTAGAAGTTGGTGGTGGCCTGGAGACGACTTTTGAACAGAGCGATCATCTAAAAGCAATGATGAGTCTAGATAATGTTTTTGATGAGAGTGAGTTCGAAGGCTGGACGCAGCGCGTACTCAAAGAAGTCTCCAATCCAACGTGGTTATGCGAGTTAAAAATCGATGGCTTAGCTATCAATCTCCTCTATGAGGAGGGAAAACTTACCAAGGCGCTCACCCGCGGGAACGGTAAGACTGGCGAAGATGTGACGCTCAATGTAAAGACCATCAAGGGAGTGCCACACCAATTGTCCGGAACCAATCTTCCTTCGCTTATTGAAGTTCGTGGAGAAGTTTATTTTCCGCTAGCTGAATTTAACGACCTGAACGCTTCGATAGCAGAGACTGGAAAGGTCCCTTTTGCCAATCCCAGGAATGCGGCAGCGGGTTCACTACGACAGAAGGATCCCAAAGTAACCGCGAGTAGACCCTTACGGTTATTGGTGCATGGAGTTGGTGCGATTTCAGGTCGAGACTTCACCTCGCAATCACAGGTGTATGGCGTTCTTGCAGGGTGGGGCCTACCGGTAAGTTCTCGAGTAGAGACTTTCGCCGACTTAAAAGATGTGCGAAAGTTCATTGAGAAATTTGAAGATGCCCGCCATAGCCTCGATCATGAGATTGATGGTGTGGTAGTAAAAGTAGATCAATTTCAAATGCAAGAGAAGTTGGGTGCGACATCACGTGCACCGCGCTGGGCTATTGCTTACAAATTTGCTCCTGAAGAGGTAGTCACTCGCCTTCTTGATATCAAGGTAAGCGTTGGGCGCACTGGTCGAGTCACGCCATTTGCTCACATGGAGCCGGTCAAAGTAGCAGGGTCAACAGTCACTAATGCAACTTTGCATAATCAAGAAGAGGTTGAGCGAAAAGAAATCCTCATTGGAGATTATGTAGTCATTAGAAAAGCGGGCGATGTGATTCCCGAGGTTCTTGGCCCGGTGAAATCGAAGCGCACTGGTGCCGAACGAGCTTTCGTCATGCCAAAGAAGTGTCCTGAATGCGGTGCTGCCTTGCGCGCAATAACTCAGGGTGATGTCGATATTCGTTGTCCCAATAATCAAAATTGTCCAGCACAGCTTAGGGAACGCCTCTTCTATATCGGTTCTCGTGCCGCTCTGGATATTGATGTTCTTGGGTATGAAGCTGCTCAAGCGTTACTCGATGATGAGATTGTTCGAGATGAGCGCGATCTATTTTCTGTCACCGCGAATGATTTGATGAAATCAGAATTCTTTAAGAAGAAAGATGGTAGCGCGAGCGCCATCGCAACTCGGTTTATAGATGGACTACATCTAGCAAAGTCTCGTCCGCTGTGGCGGGTATTAGTTGCACTATCGATTCGTCATGTTGGTCCAACGGCGGCACAGGCATTGGTTCGAGCATTTGGGAGTATTCCTGCTCTAGCGAAAGCAGGCATGGAGGAGCTATCCGCCGTTGATGGCATCGGCCCAACTATTGCTCAAGCGATAATTGAATGGTTTGAGGTGCCTTGGCATCGGGAGATTGTTGAGCGATGGGAGCGCGCCGGTGTCCTGATGTCAGAGGAGAAAAAAGCGGTGGATCAGCGGTTTGCTGGCATGACCTTTGTCTTAACAGGCACCCTCACAGGCTTCACTCGTGAAGAAGCCGACGAGGCGATAACCAGCCGTGGGGGGAAATCCTCAAGTTCGGTATCCAAGAAAACCAGCTATGTCGTGGTGGGGGATAGCCCTGGTTCCAAATACGACAAAGCCATGGAACTCGGTGTGCCAATACTGGATGAAGGCGCATTTGTGAAACTTTTGGGGTCAATAGATTAGGATTACAACATGTTGATTCTTTCCGGCGAGCGCGAGCTTCCCGCTTCACCCGTCTTCTTTGGCGTCATTACTTTTGTTGTCCTTACCTTTTTGCTCTATCTTGCAATGCGAATCGATAAGGATCACTAATTCTTCCTGTCGCACTTCCTGTTGCCCTCTTTGGCGGAACCTTTGACCCAATTCATCGTGGACATCTGCACTTGGCTTCAGAGGTGCTTAACCGAAAGCTTGCGAAAAAAGTCATCTTCATTCCAGCCGGTTCGCCGTGGCAGAAAAATGCTGCCGTGAATGCAAGTGCCATCAATCGGGCAAAAATGGTGGCGAGAGTGATTGCAAAAAATGAATCGTTTGAATTGTCTACAAAAGAAATTGAACGAAGCGGTCCCACCTACACCATAGATTCGGTGCGAGAATTTCAACAGGAAAATCCAACTGAAGAATATGTGTTACTACTTGGCAGTGATGCGTTTAACGGTATCGAATCGTGGAAAAAGCATAAAGAGCTCTTGTCGCTAATTGACATCGTGGTTGCCATTCGACCAGGTGTTGAGTTAACAAATATTCCAGGAGCGCATGTAAGCGTCATTGAGTCCGAGATGTTCGCAATCTCCTCTACTGAGATTAGAGAAGCTGCACGCACGGGTGCTGATCTTCACTCCTTTGTGCCCGATGAGATTGTTGAGGATGTGAAGCGAATCTATGGCGCTTAAAGCTGAGAGTATCCAATTAACAAAACGAGCTGTCGCTGCAGCCGAAGAGAAACTAGCTAAGGACATTGTGGCGCTCGACCTATCGAACCAAGGAATATTGGCCGATGTATTTTTGATTATCACTGGAGCTAACGACCCACAATTAGAGGCAATCTCGACGGAAATTCAGCTGCAACTTAACAAGGTGGGCGAGAAGCCAATCCATCGTGAGGGAACAGGTGGTTCTTCTCAATGGATACTGCTGGATTATGGTGATGTCATAGTTCATATCCAACATCCAGAGGTCCGCGAGTACTACGCGCTCGAAAGATTATGGGGCGATTGTCCGAAGATTGAGCTCCATGGGTAAACGACTCATCATTATGCGGCACGGTCAGACCGACTGGAATGTCGAAAATAGATTTCAAGGCCACACAGATATTCCCTTAAATGAAGTAGGTCGTGCACAAGTTGCTCGTGCAGCATCGATTTTGGGAACGCAAGATATCAATCACATCATCTCGAGTGATCTGCAACGCGCTATTGATACCGCAGCAGCGGTTGCCGCCGTGAAAAAATTACAAGTAATCCCAGATCCCAAGCTACGTGAAACTCATTGCGGCAGCTGGGAGGGACGGACCGGTCCAGATATCGAAGCGAGTGATGGCGCCAATCTTGCGCGTTGGTTTGATGGTGACGATATTCCAGCAGGGGGAGATGGCGAGCGACGCAGTGATGTTGTGAAGCGAATGATGGATGCAATTGACCGAGGCCTAGAGGAGTGTGCAGCAGGTCAAACGCTGTTAGTGGTAACGCACGGTGGTGCTGCGCGTGGAGCAATTGGTGCGCTACTAGGTTTGGCAATTAGCGATTGGGTGGCTATCGGCGGACTTGCCAATGCATCCTGGTCTATTGTCGAAGAGCGCAATGCACGTTGGCGTCTGATTGAACACAATTCTGGAGTACTGCCTGAGCCAATCCTTGGCCAGGAGTCATCGCAATAAACGCAAATAGCGCGAACGCGAGTTTGCGATAGAGTTCTCTTGTTTCGGGGCTGTGGCGCAGCTGGTAGCGCACCTGCATGGCATGCAGGGGGTCAGGGGTTCAAGTCCCCTCAGCTCCACGTGGCATCAGATTCAATTATCCCTAAACAGTGGCGCAATCCAGATTCACTCATAGGTAAGCGAGTGCTTGTCACCGGCGCCAGTAGTGGTCTTGGCCTTGAAGTAGCACGAGCGTGTAGCGCTGCCGGTGCGAATGTCACGATGGCAGTGCGCAATCTTGCGAAAACGTCAGCGCTCGTTCCACAACTTAGGGTGGGCGCAGAGGGAAGTATCGATTTACTTGAACTTGATCTTACAAGTTTGAAGAGCATCGCTAAAGCAGCAGAAGAAGCTCATAAGAAGAGCGCGCCAATTGATATCTTGGTGCTTAATGCAGGAGTGATGGCAACACCATTGCGCCACACCGAAGATGGTTTTGAGCTTCAGATGGGAACTAATCATCTGGGTCATTTCGCTTTTGCGGGCCAACTCTTGGATGCACTTGTTGATGGAGCACGCGTGGTAACAGTTTCAAGTCAGGCGCATCGAATGGGTTCCTTCCAGCCAGAGAAGATCATCGATCAGTGCTATGGACGAGGTGAGTATCAACCTTGGAGCGCTTATGGGCGAACTAAATTAGCTAATTTGCTATTTACTCTCCAATTACATCGTCTCTCGTCTCAAGGAAAGTTGCTCAAGGGAAAAAAGATTTCACCTATGGCGGCACACCCGGGATGGTCGGCAACTCATCTTCAAGCAGTTGGGCCCGAGATGAAGAATCAACTTTTTATGAAGCGTGGTACGGATATCGCGAATTCCTTATTTGCTCAAAGTGCAAAACAAGGAGCACTCCCAATAGTTTGTGCTGCCACCTTTCCTGGTCTGCCTAGTGGAAGTTACCTTGGACCTGATGGCTTCTTAGAGATGCGGGGATATCCGAAACTCACTCGCGCAAGTAGCGCTGCTTACGATCAAGAATTGGCGGAAAAACTCTGGGAAATTAGTAGCGAACTCACGGGGGTAGCGTGGAGTTAGTTCGCGACTAAGTAACCGGTACCCTTAGCAGCATGCAGGAGCGCGATACCTACGATATCCAGGCAGTACAGGAGAAGTGGCTACCAATTTGGGATGAGATAGCGCCGTTTCGATCTGGGCGAATTAATGATAAACGCCCGAAGAAATATGTCCTGGATATGTTTCCTTATCCTTCTGGTGATTTACATATGGGTCATGCCGAGGCCTATGCGCTCGGGGATGTCATAGCTCGTTATTGGGTCCAAAAAGGTTTCAATGTCATGCACCCAATCGGCTGGGACGCATTTGGTTTACCGGCAGAAAATGCGGCAATCAAGCGTGGTGTGGATCCGGCAGTATGGACTTACGAGAACATCGCCGTGCAGAAAGCTTCGATGCGACGTTATGCATGTTCCTTTGATTGGGATCGAGTGTTTAATACATGCGATCCTGAGTATTACAAGTGGAATCAGTGGATCTTTCTTAAACTCTATGAGAAGGGTTTGGCGTACCGTAAAGATTCTGCAGTCAATTGGTGTCCAAGTTGCCAAACCGTCCTAGCGAACGAACAAGTTGTTGCGGGCTTATGTGAGCGTTGTGATGCCCAAGTCACGAAGAAGAAGCTCAATCAGTGGTACTTCAAAATTACCGACTATGCGGATCGACTTTTAGATGACATGGAGCAGCTCGAAGGTAAGTGGCCTGAGAAGGTGCTTACTATGCAGCGCAATTGGATCGGCCGTTCCTCCGGAGCTAATGTGCAATTTGTTATCGAGGGTCGCAGCGCACCAGTAACCATCTACACCACACGCCCAGACACGCTCTTTGGGGCGACATTCTTCGTTGTCGCAGCTGATAGCGCGCTTGCGCAGGAGCTAGCAACATCGAGCACCCCAGAAGTAGCGAATAAGTTCCATGACTATCTAGAGAGTGTTAAATCCGCAAGTGATATCGATCGCTTGGCTACCGATCGTCCAAAAACAGGAATCTTCTTGGAGCGATATGCCATCAACCCAGTCAATGGCGAAAGGTTACCGATTTGGGCCAGTGATTATGTATTAGCGGACTATGGCACCGGAGCGATCATGGCAGTGCCTGCGCATGATCAACGGGATTTGGATTTCGCTCTTGCGATGAAATTGCCAGTGCGCGTCGTGGTGGAAACCAACGAAGAGGATCCAGCTACGACTGGTGTCGCAACAAGTGGTGATGGCACGCTTATCAACTCTGGGCCACTTAATGGCTTGAGCAAAGATGTGGCTATCTCCACAATCATCAAACAACTTGAAAAAGATGGCTTGGGAGAGAGTGCACGAAATTATCGCCTGCGCGATTGGTTGATCTCTCGGCAGCGATACTGGGGAACTCCGATTCCGATCGTGCATTGCGAACGCTGCGGTGAAGTTCCTGTTCCGGAGAGCGAACTTCCAGTCAAACTTCCACCAGCAGGATCTCTTGATCTCTCTCCCAAAGGAAAGTCACCGCTCGGCGCAGCCACCGATTGGATCAATGTTGCCTGCCCTCGCTGTGGAAGTCCCGCGCAACGCGATGCTGACACCATGGATACCTTCGTTGATTCTTCCTGGTACTTCTTACGTTATGCCAGCCCAAATGAGAGCGCTCGCGCTTTCAATGATGAGGATGTGAAGACGTGGCTTCCAGTTGATCAATATGTAGGTGGCGTCACTCATGCAATCTTGCATCTGCTCTACAGCCGCTTCTTTACTAAAGCGCTACACGATATGGGATTACTTGATTTCACCGAGCCCTTCACTCGCTTGCTCAATCAAGGCATGGTAGTGATGGATGGATCAGCGATGAGTAAGAGCCGAGGAAATCTTGTTCGGCTTTCTGATGAATTAGCGGTACATGGTGTGGATGCCATTCGATTGACGATGGTTTTTGCTGGACCACCAGAAGATGATGTTGATTGGGCCGATGTATCACCTTCTGGCTCGGTGAAATTTCTCTCGAGAGCCTGGCGACTAGCTGGCGATGTTACTTCTGCACCAGGTGTTGATTTCAGTACGGGTGATATCTCACTTCGCCGTGTGACCCATAAGGCGCTGCACGATGGTGCATTTGCCGTCGAGTCCTTTAGATTCAATGTTGCCGTTGCGCGAATGATGGAGTTGGTCAACGCCACTCGTAAGGCAATTGATAGTGGATGCGGTCCTGCCGATCCAGCAGTGCGCGAAGCAGCTGAAGCAGTCGCCATCATGCTCTCACTCGTTGCGCCGTTTACTGCTGAAGAGATGTGGGAGCGACTTGGACATAAGCCAAGCGTTGCACTTGCAGGTTGGCCGTCAATAGATCCGACACTTGTAAAAGCCGAGAGCGTCACTGCAGTAGTACAGATAAATGGAAAGATAAAGACTCGGATCGAGGTTGATCCTGAGATCACTGATGGACAGTTCGAAGAGTTGGCGTTGGCAGATCCGCTCGTTCGCGAGGCGCTGACCGGCAAAAACGTTCTCAAAGTCATCGCGCGCGCTCCGAAGCTTGTCAATATAGTTATTCAGGGGTGATGTCGATGGCACAGGTAGCAGTAGTTACCGACTCCACCGCCTACATACCTGCAGAGACCGCAAAGAAACTAGGTATCTCTGTCGTTCCCTTGAATGTGCAGTGGAACAATTCTGTTTACGATGAAGCCGATCCCAGTGCAATAGAGGTTCTCGAAGCGCTTCGCCGTGGCGAATTAGCGACTACTTCTCGGCCAAGCCCAGAACGCTTTGCATCACTATATGAGAAATTAGCCAAAGCGGGCGCGATGGAAATCGTGAGTATTCACATTTCTTCATCAATGTCTGGAACGAGTGCAGCTGCAGAACTTGCTGCCAAAAGCGCTTCTATTCCAGTTCACGTTATCGATTCTCGCACCGTGGGAATGGCGATGGGGTACGGCGTTATCGCGGCGGCGTTGGCAGCAGATGAGGGTATGAGTGGAATTGAAGTTGCCGAGATCGCCAAAAGACGAATTGCCGCAACCAGCATCTTCTTTTCAGTGGCAAAACTTGAGAATCTTCGTCGCAGTGGACGAATCAGCCGTGGCTCTTCATTACTGGCGACTGCGTTAGCCATCAAGCCGATTCTCACCGTTGAAGATGGTCACGTAGTTGCCCAAGAGCGGGTTCGAACTCAAGCAGGTGCAATTAAGCGGCTTGAGGAGATGGCGTTGGAGGCGACCAAGAATCGTGCCGTTGATGTTGCGGTTCATCATCTTGGGGCAGGGGATTTAGCAGAAAAGTTTGCGACAAACTTGCGGTCAGTTCTCTCTGGCGTCGGGCAGGTTGTGATTACGGAAGTCGGCGCCGTGGTGGGAACACATGTTGGTCCTGGTGCGATTGCAGTAGTCATTTCGCCACGTATCTGAATCTGTAAATCACGATATTCACAATCACACTCAATCTGCATAGGGCATCTGACCGGCACTTCTTATTCTCTGTGAATGCATCCCATTGATTCACAAATTATTGAACGAATCGCTGACCACTCGCATTCGAAATCTGTCTTACGAAAGTTCACCTCTTTTACTCAACTTCCTGGTTTATCAGGTGTGCAGGTAGCCCTCTCGGGCGTTCAAAAAAAGGCTCTTGTTGTGATTGCTTTTATCGCTCTGGCGACTTCAGCTCTGTTCTTATTCGCCACCCAGGCCCGTCCAAGCGCTGACCTCATTCCAGTAGCATCCGAAAGCTCTGAGAGTGCAGTGGAAAGTAGTGCACAGTTGGTTATCGATGTGCAGGGAGAGGTTGCCAAGCCAGGCCTCTATCAATTGCCGCTTGGTTCCCGAGTAGGTGATGCAATAAAGGCTGCCGGTGGCATCCGCAAGGGAGTAAGCAGCGCTTCGGTAAACCTGGCTCGATTTCTCGAGGACGGTGAACAGCTCTATGTTTCAGAGGAGGTGCAGGGATTCACAGTTGGCGACACTGCGAGTTCAATAACTTCCAACGGGGCGGGCGGAAAACTCAATCTCAATCGCGCTACTGCAAGCGAACTAGATGGCTTGCCAGGTGTAGGGCCGGTCTTAGCTAAGCGGATCATCGAATACCGACTAGCACATGGAAATTTCACCAAAGTCGATGAATTACGAAAAGTCTCCGGAATCGGGCCAGCAAAGTTTGGTGAATTACAGAGTTTCGTCACTGTGTGAAGCAAGATTTTCGCCTTCTCCTTCCAGCGGTAGGTATCTGGTTTGGTGCATTCGCGCAATCTCTACTCTTTGGTATCAGTCGTGGTGTAGAAGCGTTAATGATGCTTGCACTCCTGCTGGCAATTTGGTTTTTTCGACGTAAGTTAGTCGCCACCTTTCTTCTTGCTGCATTAGTTGGTGCATTGATGCTTGCGCTTCACCAGAGCGCTCTCCAAAGAGATTTTTTCACTAAGCGATTAGGTCAAGTTGTTAGCGTTGAGGTCAGATTGAGTAGCGATGTTCGAGAGCTACCTGGGCGGGTGCGAGGAGATTTTCGTCAGAATGGCCGTTATGTAGTTGAGGTGCGCAGTCGGGAGGTGGATGGCAGCGCTATCAGCGTTCCGCTCTTGCTTTACGGGGATCGAGAATTGCGATCATTGATTCCTGGAGAGCGAGTCGCCTTACTTGGCAGGGTTGCGTTGTTACCAGGTTATGCGACAGTTGCTGGATCCTTAACCCAAGTTGGCGGTATTCGTCGCGTCGATGACGCTTCCTGGATTTGGCAGTGGACCAGCTCGATCCGCTCAGATATCAAGAGTTCCCTAACAAAACTTCCTCGCGATGCACGCGCCTTGATTCCAGGTTTGGTAATCGGAGATAGATCCGGGCAAGACGGGGAGCTCGCCTCGGCGATGCGTCGAAGTGGACTCACTCATCTCACTGCAGTCAGTGGTGCAAACTTCGCCATTGTCGCGGCGCTCCTGCTGGCTATTGGTCGCAGAATGCGAATCCGAGGTCGAACCTTGTGGATTGGTATCGGGCTCTTCCTTCTTGTATTTATCTTTCTTGTTCGACCAAGTTCCTCAGTACTGCGCGCCGCCGTGATGACCGGAGTCCTACTTTTTGCAAAGTCACAAGGTCTGCGCGCCTCGCCGATACCTGCACTCGCCACCGCAATCTCGCTTCTCCTTTTGATAAATCCTTTCTACGTCCGCGATGCTGGATTTGCGCTGTCGGTATTTGCCACTGCGGGATTGCTCTTCCTTGCACCCGTTATTGAGCGGAAGTTGGAAGATCGCGGTTTGCCTGACTTGCTCGCAGAGGCGCTTGCAATTCCGATTGCCGCAACCGTTTTCTGCCTGCCAATCGTTGTCTTGCTCTCTGGAGAACTTAGCCTGATTTCGATTGCTGCTAATCTCCTCGTCGCACCGGTGATTGCCGTCATTACCTCCTGTGGTGTGATGCTGATGGTTATCGCACCGTTGAGTATCACTATTGGTTCGATTATCGGATGGATAATTACTCCATTTGCACTGTGGATTACCCTGGTCGCGCGCACATTATCTTCATTGCCCTTTGCTGCATTGAAGTGGCCGCAATCGTGGATTGGCTCGCTAGCAATCCTGGGCGCCATCGGTCTTGGAGTCTGGATATTTAAGAGTAGGAGACCGCTATTCATTTTGATTCCCGCTATCGCGTTGTTCGGCCAAATTATTTTGACCTTTAAACCTTTTGCTCATTCATGGATTCCACGAGATTGGCGAATTTTTCAATGCGATGTCGGTCAGGGAGATGGGTTAATCATTCAGACAAATAAGAAGAGTGCGATTGTCATTGATGTCGGGCCAGAGGAAAGTGCCATCAATCGATGCTTGCGGCTGTTAGATGTACAGCACATCGAACTTCTTATCTTGACGCACTTTCATGCAGATCACGTCGCGGGGCTATCTGGAGTGTTAAACGGGAGAACGGTTGATGCGGTGTGGGTCTCACCTACCCAGGACCCATCCACTGAGGCCGAAGAGGCATTTGCACTCTTGCGTGCGATTCCGACCACTGCGCCGCGGATGGGTGCAAGGTTTGTGGAATCTGATGTCACGATCGAAGTCATTGCCGTAGCAGAACATTCATCAGCTAATGATTCGAGCGTCTCGATCCTGGCGAACATCGGTGGAATCACGCTCTTTGCTGCTGGAGATCTGGAGCTCGAGGGTCAAGCCCGCGCTCTTACCTCAATGCGCCGAAAGCCACCGAGTCCTCTCTGGGACCGCACAGCTATCGATGTTGTCAAAGGTATTCATCATGGATCTGCGGTGCAGGTGCCTGAATTGCTAGCGCTGCTGCGACCGCGGGTGACTCTCTTTAGCGTCGGAGAAGATAATCCTTACGGCCACCCGAGCCAGTCTGCGTTGGAGTTATATGGCAAATATGGCGCCGTGTACCGCACCGATCGAGATCGGAGCCTTGCTTTAGCAAAGCGGGAAGGTAATCTCATCGTCGTGGCTGCGCCACCAACGCTGTGGGCTCAATAAATAGGGGGTGTGATGAAAAGTTACCTGCTCTTTGGGAGTGAAGAGGTACTTGCAGATCGCGCTCTTCGCAAAATAGAGAGCGAATCTCTTGGTGCTGAAAAAGTAACTCTCGATGGTAGTGAGCTTGAGCCTGGAGATTTTTCTAATGAGACCGCACCATCTCTCTTTGGACAAGAGCGCCTGGTTGTACTTCGTGAATTGCAAGATATTCCTGAGGAAGCCCAGGAGGAGATCCTTCGTTATCTCTCCGATCCACCCACCGATATCACTCTTGTCTTAGTGCATCCGGGTGGCGTCAAAGGGAAAGCGTTTATTGAGAAATTAAAGAAGGCAAAAGTAAGCGTGATTGCATGTGAGGCAATCAAGAAAGATGGCGAGAAGATTGAGCTAGTAAAATCAGAAGCTCTCGACCGTGGACGAAAAATTAGTAATGATGCTGCGCGCGCACTTGTCGATGCCTCTGGAAGTGATTCCCGAGAGATGATCAGTACGCTTCATCAACTACTCAGTGATACCACGGGCGTAATCGAGGTGCGTGATGTCAATGCGCTTTTTGCCGGCCGAGTTGAGACCACATCTTTCGCGGTAGCTGATGCAATTTTGGAAAGTGATCTTGGCCGAGCGCTGGTCACGTTGCGTCAAGCCTTAGACACTGGCGTGGATCCCGTTGTCATTGTTAATTCACTTGCCTCATCCATGCGAACTTTGGCGAAGGTGGGTTCGGCCCCACGCTCTGCCCGCGCTGCAGAACTTGCACCAACGCTCGGGATGGCTCCCTGGCAAGTGGATAAGGCGAGGCGGCAACTGGCCGGATGGAACGGCGCTGGCATCACCCATGCGATCAATGCCATCGCCAGGGCCGATAGCCAAGTCAAAGGCGGGGGCAGCGACCCTGCATTCGCCTGTGAAGAGGCGCTGATGGCGATAGCGGCCGCTCGCTCGCTATAGCTAGAGAAGGGAGCGCTGCTCTCCAGTTTGAGCCGGTAACCGCCCTGCTGATACCCTCCTGCCCTGTAAATCTCCCAAATAGGGAGAGAAATCAAGGGGTTCGGAAACTACATGGCAAACATCAAGTCGCAGATTAAGCGGATCAAGACCAACGCGAAGGCGCAAGAGCGCAACAAAGCTGTTCGCTCCTCGCTCAAGACCGCAATCCGACGTTTCCGTGATGCTGTCAGCGCCGGCGATGCCGCCGCCGTTACCAACGAGCTCCGTGCCGCCTCACGAGCCCTCGACGTAGCCGTCTCCAAGGGTGTCATCCACAAGAACCAAGCAGCGAACAAGAAGTCAGCAATGGCTAAGGCTGCTGGATCCTCTGCTTCAGCCCGATAACGAAAATCAGTGCGGCATAAATGCCTGCCATCCCATTAAGTAGCGCCCCACAACCGGCTGAGACCAACCCTGCGCTCATTCGTAACTTTTCAATCATCGCCCACATCGATCATGGCAAATCCACCCTCGCTGACCGAATGCTTGGAATTACTGGCGTTGTCGAAGCGCGGAATATGCGTGCGCAATATCTCGATCGAATGGATATCGAACGCGAACGTGGCATCACCATCAAATCGCAAGCAGTTCGCTTGCCATGGCGCACCGATGGAACTGATTACATCCTTAACATGATTGACACTCCCGGCCACGTGGATTTCACCTACGAAGTCTCGCGTTCGCTCGCTGCTTGCGAAGGCGCATTGTTACTCGTGGATTGCGCACAAGGAATCGAAGCGCAGACGTTAGCTAATTTGTATCTTGCGATGGAAAATGATCTCACCATCATTCCCGTGTTGAATAAAATTGATCTACCGGCAGCGCAGCCTGAGAAATTCGCAGATGAATTAGCGCGCTTGATTGGTTGCGACCCGAGTAATTGCATCAAGGTTTCGGGCAAGACTGGCGATGGAGTAGAGCACCTACTTGATGAGATTGTCCGACGCATTCCTCCACCACAAGGTGATGCGAACGCGCCAGCTCGGGCGCTGATCTTTGACTCTGTTTACGACGTCTATCGCGGAGTCGTCACCTACGTTCGCGTCGTTGACGGTCGCCTGCGCGATCATGATCAAATCCAAATGTTTTCTACTGGAGTAAAGCACGAGATGTTAGAGGTGGGTGTCATTTCGCCTGAACCGATTCCGAGTAAGGGATTGGGAGTGGGCGAGGTGGGTTACTTGATTACTGGTGTGAAGGATGTTCGTCAGTCGCGTGTGGGCGATACCGTCACTACGGCGAATAAGCCGACGCAAACTGCGCTCGCCGGCTATAAAGACCCGATTCCGATGGTCTTCTCTGGACTCTATCCACTCGATGCCTCTGAATATCCAACGCTTCGCGAAGCCTTAGAGAAGTTGCAACTTAATGATGCTGCATTGGTATTCGAGCCCGAGACTTCGGCGGCACTTGGCTTTGGATTCCGGTGCGGCTTCTTAGGGTTGCTACATATGGAGATTGTTCGGGAACGTTTAGAGCGTGAAGCAAATCTCTCACTTATTTCAACAGCGCCAAACGTGGTCTATCACCTGACTTTGGAGGATGGTGGCGAAGTAGAGGTGACTAATCCAAGTGAGTTTCCCGATGGAAAAATTGCAGAGGTGCGCGAACCAATCGTGCGCGCAACCATCCTTGCGCCAAGTGAATTTATAGGATCGATTATGGAGCTATGCCAAGGGCGCCGCGGAATTCTGCAGGGCATGGATTACCTCTCTGAGGATCGGGTGGAGATTCGCTACACCTTGCCACTTGGAGAAATCGTCTTTGATTTCTTCGACAACTTGAAGTCACGTACTCGAGGATATGCATCCCTGGACTATGAGCCGATTGGTGAAGCTGCTGGAGATTTGGTGAAAGTCGACATCTTGTTGCAGGGCGAGAAAGTTGATGCATTTAGCGCGGTCATCCACAAAGAAAAGGCTTACGCCTACGGTGTGATGATGACCGGCAAGCTTCGTGAATTGATTCCTCGGCAACAATTCGAAGTCCCTATTCAAGCCGCGATTGGTTCACGAATCATCGCCCGCGAGAACATTCGCGCGATTCGAAAAGATGTTCTTGCAAAATGCTACGGCGGTGATATCACTCGTAAGCGCAAACTCCTTGAGAAACAAAAGGAAGGTAAGAAGCGAATGAAGATGGTTGGCCGTGTTGAGGTTCCTCAAGAGGCATTCATTGCCGCGTTATCAACGAGTGACGAAGCCGATAAGGCTAAAGCCAAGAAATAAATTGGTCGTTCGCCAACGCGACGATTATGGC
>CAYQLC010000009.1:50143-53525 GCA_964418325.1 uncultured Bifidobacterium sp. | reverse complement strand
CAGCACTTACCGCGTCACAAGTAGCCACCAACTTTGCAGCGCAAGCCGATGCAAGTTACACAGTTACCTACAACCTCAACGGCCAAGCGGGTTCCGTACCGACCGACAGTCTGCGATATCTCAACGGTGCAACGGTCACCATCTCATCCACAACACCCACTGCATCGGGATCAACCTTCGTAGGGTGGACAACAGATGCAGCTGGCAATGGCACTGTTTATCCATCGAGTGGCACCTACACAATGACCACTGCCAACGTGACTTTCTACGCGAAGTGGGCAACAGTTCCCGGTGCACCAACAATAGGCACACCAACAGCTGGTAGCGGGCAAATCACTGTGAACTGGAGTGCGCCAGCGAGTAATGGTGGCTCAGCAATTACTAACTACATCGTTGATTACTCCAGTGATGCCGGAAGTACTTGGACAACTTTCACTGCATCCGCATCAACAACAACCTCGCGAACCGTAACTGGTCTAACAAATGGAATTGCCTATCGCTTCCGAGTGAGCGCAGTGAATATCGTCGGCACCGGAACAGCTTCTGGGACCTCAATAACTCTCACGCCAACGGGCGTGACCACGGCGTGCAGCACCGCCGCAGGAACGGGAGATCCTTACCGAGTCGATGCAGGTGGCTCCCCCACCAATGAGACTTGCAATAAAGCATTCGATAACAGCACAAGCACAAAATATGTCAACTGGGGTGGCGTCAACCAAAATAACGGAAGTAATGGAGTCGGCGGAAATGGTGGCGTAAACACCAGCGTTCTGATCGACCTCAAAGGCCCGTGGGCTATCACCAAAATCGGATTTACAACTACTAATGACTATGAAAATAGAGATCCGATTTCCTTCCAACTCTATGGTTCCAACACTTCCTTTACATCAGGCATGACCTTGCTAGGAACTGTCACGGGTATGTCGCCTCCAACTACTCGGAATACTGACTACACAAGTGATGCCGCGATCAGTTCTCAGGGATCTTTTAGGTACTACCAACTCAAATTCACTGGTATTCGAAGTGAAACTCCCGATCCGCTCGTTGCTGTTAGCGAGATTCGACTCTATGGTGTGCAGAATCCAACGATTATTACTGCCACCTTCGATGCTAACGGTGGCACTGGATCATCGTCTGCTACCACTATTCGCAACGGATCACTCCTAGTCGCACCAACGACGCCAACTAGAGCGGGATACAACTTCCTTGGTTGGACTGTGTTATCGACGGGTGGAAGCACAATCTCGTTCCCTTACTCACATGGCCAGAGCGCGAACTTCACCTTGTATGCGCGATGGAACGCCGCGCAACAAACCATCTCGTATAACGCAAATGGTGGAAGTGGCACACCCATACCAACTCTGGGAAATACTGATACGACTGTGACGCTTAGACCAGGAAGTGAATTCACTCGATCCGGATACACCCTCCTGCGTTGGGACACCTTGAGCACCGGAAGTGGAACTAGTTACACACTCGGACAAACTGGTCTGACCATGCCAGCAGGTGGTCTCACGCTCTATGCGATCTGGAGCGCAAACTCTCAAACCATTACTTATATGCCAGGTACTGGAGGCTCGGGAACTGTTGCGGCTACAACCGGAAACACTGACTCAACGGTGACGCTCAGCAACGGCTCTGGATTCACCCGACGGTGGTACACAATCTCGCGTTGGGACAGTTCAAGTGCTGGAAACGCCACCCCTTACGCATTGGGTCAAACAGGAGTGAGTATGCCTGCCGGCGGTCTCACGCTCTGGGCCGTTTGGAGCGGAAACCAATATGTTTACAACGCCAATGGCGGATCAGGGTCAACGGCTGCGCAAACCTTCATAGGCAACTCAATGAGCGCGCAATCCAATGGATTTACACCACCCTCTGGCTACACATTCGGTGGTTGGTGCACCACCCAACCGGCATTAGGAGCAGCGTGTTCGGGTCAGCAGTATGGAGGAGGTAGCTCTAGCTCACTTCCAAATCCAGAAACTACAACTGTCACGCTCTTTGCTACTTGGACCGGGGTCTCTCAATCAATCACCTACAACGCAAATAGCGGCACCGGAACAATTACCGCGACGACTGGAAATACTGGCGCAACAGTCTCGCTCAACAACGGAACAAATTTCACAAGAAGCGGCTACACCTTGTTACGTTGGAATACCTTGTCGAGCGGGGGCGGCAGCAATTACACCCTTGGCCAGACTGGTGTCACGATGCCGGCTGGAGGCTTGACCCTTTATGCAGTCTGGAGCGCTAATCAATATGTATATAACGGCAATACTGGCACTGGATCAGCACCGGCAACACAAACATTCGCAGGATCTGCACTAACAGCAAATGCGAACACATTCATTGCGCCAACTAATTATGCTTTCGATGGTTGGTGTACGACTCAACCTTCGGTTGGTGCGACCTGCTCTGGCACTAAGTATGCAGCTGGCGCAACGTTGCCCACACCTGCATCAGCAACTGTCACGTTATATGCAATCTGGAAACTCAATTCCTTTACCGTTACCTATAGCGCAGCTACAGCAACGAGTGGATCACCATCAGTTGCGTCAGCTTCCTACACCGTAGGTGATCCAGGATTAACACTCGCCACTGTTGGAACGATGGTGAAGACCGGACACACCTTCGCCGGATGGTCAACAATTAGTGGAAGCGCTGCAGATACGAGCTCGCCATACGTTCTCACTCAAGACATCACCCTCTATGCCGCATGGACTGTCAATACATATAACGTGAATTTTGATAGCCGAGGTGGCTCCACAGTCACTGCCGGCACATTCACCTACGCAGGCTCGGTCTCGGCGCCAACGCCGCCAACGCGTACTGGCTACACCTTCAATGGTTGGTTCACCGCAACAAGTGGTGGAAGTGCGTTGCTATTCTCCTACGCACCGGGCGGCACTAGCGACGTCACCCTCTACGCGCAATGGGCTCCAATCAATTACATCATCGCCTACGCACGTAATGGTGGTACCGGAACCGCACCTACTGAACCTACAAAAAATATTGGAAATACATTTACTGTCGCTGGCATAGGCGCAGTGACAAGAACCGGTTATAACTTCGCTGGCTGGAGCGACGGCGCGACTCTCTATCAACCTGGAGATACCTACACGGTTGGCTCCAGCAACGTCACGTTGACCGCGCAATGGACTATCGCGGTTTACACCATCACTTACAACGCGAATAGCGGTACCGGAAGCGCTTCACGCTCATCAGAGAATTACACCTTCGGATCCCCTGCCATCAACCTGCCAACAGTGGGAACGCTCGCTCGCGTCGGCTACACCTTTGCTGGTTGGTCAGAGAGCGCATCCGGTACAGCAATTAGCGGCGCATACACACCAACTCAAACGCGCACGTTGTATGCCGT
>CAYQLC010000009.1:45895-50043 GCA_964418325.1 uncultured Bifidobacterium sp. | reverse complement strand
CTTGCTGGCGGCGCTGCACCAAATCCAACTCTGACAAGCTTCCCGACAAACACCAGTGGAACATACGGAAGTAATATCACTATCAGCTCGACAATCGATGCCTATGCAAATAACACCAATTATGCATTCGCAGGCTGGTCAGATGGCACCAGCATCTACAACAAGGGTGATACCTATCGCTTGCAAGATGCACCACTTGTACTAACAGCGCAATGGATTGCAATCTACGCGGTGCGCTATTCACTCGGTGGCGGCACGCTTGCGCCTGGCACTTTTACCTATGACAGCGAGTGCGTCGCTGATGCCGTCGAACAAAAGTGCTCGAACGGACAAGCAATCACTGCCAACGCAAGCCCATCACGCGCTGGTTACACCTTTGCCGGGTGGAAGGATCAATCAGGCAACACAATCAGCCAAGCAGCAAATGGATGGACCATCACCTCCACGAGCTATCTTGCCTTCGCCTCATGGACGCCGATTGCCTATCAAGTCAGCTACGACTCGGCTGGTGGTTCGATTGCACCCACCGAAAGTACGAAAAACATTGGCGATCTCATCACCGTCAAGACAGCCGTTACCCGAACGGGCTATACCTTCAATGGCTGGGTTGCCAATGGTGTGACCTACGGACCAGGTGCCACAATCCAGATTGGTACATCTGACATCTCATTTACAGCATCCTGGACTGCAATAAATTATGTCGCCTCCTACGACCTCAACGGTGGCACAAGTGCAGTTCCTGCATCAGAAACAACCATTTACTTGAACAATATCTCTGTTGCCGCCGCACCAACTCGACCTGGTTACACATTTAACGATTGGAGCGATGGTTCTGGTGCTGTCACCGCTGGTAGCAATTATGGAATGCCTGCACGGAACATCACCTTCACCGCGCAATGGACAGCAATCGATTACTCAGTCTCGTATAACTCCAATGGCGGCAGTACCGCGCCATCTGGATTAAGTGGTCGTCACATTGGCGACACCTTCCTTGTTGGTACTGCAGTTACCCTCGCCGGACGACTCTTCCTTGGTTGGAGCGATGGCACCAATACATACAGCCCAGGGCAAACGTATGTAGTGCAGACATCGAACGTCGCATTCACTGCAGTCTGGTCTGGTCAGCTCTACACCATTACCTACGTGGCCAATGGTGGAAGCGGCTCCGCCCCTATCGAAGGTGATCGCCTCACCAATGATTCATTCTTTATCGCCTCGGGCTCTTCCCTCAATCGAACTGGATACACATTCGCCGGGTGGTCATCGGGCGGTCAGACCTACCAACCAAACGACATCTTCACCGTCGCCGCTACTAACGTAACCTTCACAGCGCTATGGAGTAAGAATTCGATCACTCTTACCTTCGATGCCAATGGTGGCAGCCCAGCAAGCGCTACTCAGAGTGTAACCGCAGATACCGCTACAAATCTCACAGCAAACACCTTCTCGCGAACTGATTACACATTCGGAGGTTGGACTGCAAATAACGATGGCACTGGCTCGCAATTCACCAATGGTCAATCAATTAATTTCCTCGAAAGTAAGACGCTCTACGCGAAGTGGATCCCAGCTTTTGTCGTGACGTTCAATTCAAATGGTGGCAGCCCGGTATCAACTCTGACGTACACCGGCACCGCGCTGACCAAGCCAACTGATCCCACTCGCACTGGATTCACTTTCTCCGGATGGTCAAATGGCTCCACTGTCGTCAACTGGAGCTACTCCCCTAGCGCATCAATCACGCTAAATGCGCAATGGAGTGCCAATACTTTGAACATCACCTATGAAGTAGAGGGTGGCAGCGCGCCTAATGGTGGCGTCTCATCAACAGTCACCGAGGCAATCATTCCGACGCTACCAAGCACTAGTAGGGCAGGTTATGACTTCAACGGATGGTTTACTGCCGCCTCCGGTGGCGCACGCGTCACCACAAGCGCTGCACATGGCAGAACATCGAACTTCACCTTGCATGCGCAATGGAGCGCACGAACGCTAAATATCTCCTATAACGGAAATGGAACTGGCGTAACCGGTGTGAGTGGTGGTCCTGCAACCACACTTACCGATGGCACTTTGAACTCGCTACCAACTCCTGCACGAGCCGGATATAGCTTCACTGGTTGGTTTACGCAGAATTCAGGCGGCTCGCAAGTCACTACTGCATCTGGCCACGGACAGACAAGTGACTTCTCACTCTTTGCTCAATGGAACGCAAATAATTACTCGATCACTCTCGATAAAAACGATGGTTCAAATGGCGTACTCACCCAAGCGAATGTCACTGCTGATCAGCCAACTCCGTTGAGTTCGGCTAGCTCCTTGTCGCTCTCGAGAGCTAACTTCGCATTTGATGGGTGGAGTGAGAACGCAGACGGCAGTGGTACTACATATGCTGATGGTGACAACATCACCATCCTTGGCGCAAAGACCCTGTATGCAAAGTGGCGAGCTACCAACTACATCGTCACCTACGCCGCAGGAACTAATGCCACCGCCCCGCGCTCAAATGATAACTTTGCAATCGGAGGGCTGGGCCTCACGCTGCCACTACCTACTCGCGCCAATTTCACCTTTGATGGGTGGTATGACTCCACCTCACTTGTCAATGGGATCGTAAATGGGAGTGGAAATAAAGTCGGCAATGCTGGAGTCAGTTACACGCCGAACGCGACGAAAACTCTCCACGCGCGCTGGATTCAAACGTCGCTGTATGGAGTAGATCCAAATGCACTCACCGATCTTGGAAGTGTTATCGCCTCACCCACACTAAGAAACGGCCTCTCAGCAAGCTACGGAAATACCGATATTTCAATCTCTGTTCCCGCGGGCGCACTCCCTACAAATACTCGCGTTTCAGCGAAATTAGTTGGAGATTTCTCTCGAGCGAGTTCATTACTGAATAATTCAAATAACATCATCCTCTCGATGGTCGTCTCATGGTTAGCACCTGACGAAACAGTGCCTGACACAGCAACAGGTTTGCCATTACGTATGGTGGTCGAGCATCCAGATATCAGACCAGGATCCTCGATCTACAGTATTTTGGGTTCGTCGGTCACGTTATTGGGTCGCGCTACTGAAATGCGCAGAGCAACTTTCTACCTTCAAAGTGACCCCGAACTTGTGATTGCAGCAACCGGTCCCGATGAGCCAACATCTGTTACAGCGCTACCTGGAAACACAGAAGCAACCGTGTCGTGGAGCGCACCTGCAATTGATGGTGGCAGCCCCATCACTGGTTACCGCGCGACTGCAAATACCGGCCAAAGCTGCACCACTACCGGCGCTCTTTCGTGCACGATCACTGGATTGACCAATGGCTCCTCATATACCTTCACTGCTGTTGCAATCAATGCTCGAGCAGAATCAATCTCATCATCTCCTTCAGCTGCAGTGACGCCACGAACTGTTCCGGGGGCACCAACATCCGTGACCGCTACACCTGGAAACTCGCAGGCAACGCTTTCATGGAGCGCACCTGCATCCAATGGTGGCGCAACAATCACCGGTTATAGCGTGACTTCATCACCAGCCATCACTGCTCCTGCAGATTGCACGAACACCGCTAACCTCTCCTGCACCTTCTCAGGATTGGCTAATGGCACTTCATATACCTTCACCGTCGTTGCGCTCAATGCTGCAGGAAGTTCTGCATCATCTCTAGCATCTACGGCAATCACTCCGCGCACTATCCCTGGTGCACCGACAGATGTGAGTGCAACACCAGGAAATACAGAAGCGGTTATCTCATGGAGCGCTCCGACATCGGATGGTGGCTCAGCTATCACCACCTACACAGTTACATCCTCACCTGGTGCGAATAGCTGCACAACTACAGGCGCTACCTCGTGCACAGTAACTGGCCTAACTAACGGAACGGCGTATACCTTCACCGTCGTAGCATCAAACATCGCTGGATCATCGCCAATTTCTAATGCTTCCGCTGCAATCACTCCGCGAACGATTCCCGATGCTCCAACCGGAGTCTCCGCATCAATTGGAAATAGCCAATCAATTGTGACGTGGCAAGCGCCAGCTTCAAATGGTGGAGCGGCAATCACCGGATATAGCGTCACTTCATCGCCGTTAGTTTCAGCACCTCTTGGCTGTACCAACGTCAACGCGCTTACCTGTACTTTCACTGGACT
>CAYQLC010000009.1:25121-45795 GCA_964418325.1 uncultured Bifidobacterium sp. | reverse complement strand
TCACATGGAGCGCACCAACCTCAGATGGTGGATCAGCAATCACGGGTTATAACGTCACCTCTTCGCCATCGGTCACAGCACCGGTTGGCTGCACCAACGTCAACGCGCTTACCTGTACTTTCACTGGACTGACTAATGGCACCGCCTACACCTTCATTGTCACCGCAATAAATGGCGCTGGCACTGTAGCGGCTGATCCAACTGCAGCAGTAACCCCCCGCACCCTTCCAGATGCGCCAACAAACGTGACAGCAGTTGCAGGAAATGCTCGTGCAACGCTCTCGTGGACTGCCCCTGTATCGAATGGTGGCGCAACCATCACCGGTTACACCGTGACATCATCGCCTGCAGTGGTAGCACCTGCTGACTGCACAAATACCGTTAACTTAACCTGTACCTTCTCAGGGCTAGCAAATGGCACCGCATATACCTTCACAGTAATTGCTACCAACATCGCCGGCTCATCACTTGCTTCAGCTTCATCTAACTCAGTAACACCTGTGACCGTTCCTGATCCACCAACAAATATCACTGCGACTGCAGGCGACGCACAGATTGACCTCACCTGGTTAGCTCCAACAGTTGATGGTGGCGCTGCCATTACTGGTTACACAGTGGTTTCTTCGCCAGCGATCACAGCGCCAGCGGCATGCACCGCTACAACCTCACTCAATTGCACCTTCACTGGTTTGACCAACGGCACGAGCTACACCTTCACCGTTATCGCGATAAATAGCGCGGGAAATTCACTTGAATCGACTCCATCCGCTGCGACTACGCCTCGGACAGTTCCTGATGCTCCGACAAATGTGGTCGGCATCTCTGGCAATAATCAAGTGACCATCTCGTGGAGCGCGCCACTATTCAACGGCGGGTCGCCAATTACCAACTATTCCGTAAGCTCGCTTCCTGCAGTCACACCACCAGCAGGCTGCACCACAACAACTGCGCTGACCTGTAACTTCACCGGACTTACAAACGGCACCGCGTACACATTCACCGTGATAGCAACAAATATCGCCGGAGATTCTCTCCCCTCGGCAGCATCCGCAACGCTCACCCCAGCAGTTCCACCGACCCCAGCTCCTGCCGCTGTCGCGAATAACCTGACTCGTCCGACAGAGGAGAGCGATGAGAGTGCAGATCTCAAAGAACCTATTGAGAAACTTGATCCAATCATTGTTGAGGTTCCTGCAGAACCAATCACGGAGAATGCTGATGGGGTTTCCATATTGTCAGCAGTTGGTTCTGCCAACACGATGGTAAATGGAAAAGTTATTGGTGAATTTATTCAGATTGTCAACGCCACCCAACTTGTTGCTCAGGCTGGCCCTATCCAAATTCAAATCGTCTCGCGAAACTCAACTGCTCAAGTACTTGAAATTCCCTCGGTTACCCAACTTGTCCTTGAACACGATGGTCGAGCCGAGATTGCCGGTAGTGGTTTCAAGGAGCAGACCACAGTTAAGATCTGGCTCTTCTCTACCCCAACGTATCTTGGTGAATTCCCCGTAGGCGCCAGTGGTGTGTTTACTGCTGCGCTCCGAATTATCAATACTCTTCCAGTTGGTCAACATACTTTACAGATCAATGGCATCACACCAGATAACAGAATCTTCTCGCAATCACTTCCGGTCATTGTGAAGGCAAAAACTCCAGTTGTACTCAAAACTCGAGTTAAGAGAGCGCTGCCAACCATCAATGCTGTTCTACTTGGCGTGACTGCAAATTCAGTCACCTTCAGCTATACCCAGATTGAAAAAGCGAGTAAATATCGGATTTTCATCACTAACGTTGATTCTGGGCGATTGGTTCGAGCGGTTGAAGCAAGCAGAACGCGAGTAGCGATTGCAAGGCTCCTCAACGGCACCCGCTATTCGCTGATTGTGATTGCATATGACAACGCAAACAAGCAAATCGCTCGAATCTCTGGAACGGGATTAGCGTTTACGACCCTCGAGCGAAATCCGCAGCGACCAAAAATCTCGATCATCTGTGCGCTACCAGGTCGATCAATGCGGGTCACTGGAGTTAATCCGAAGTGCCCAACTGGTTACTCCTCTGAGGAGAGCTTCGCACCACTTGGCGCCATCATTTCCAAAATCGGCCGAGAGTAATTGGGGCTAGCCCCCTTATTCTCCGTCAATCTGTTCGTTTCGCTTCTTTACCTTTGAGGTCGCTCGCGCCCGCTCGTTTTGATCGAGCAGCACCTTACGAATTCGAACGGTCTTTGGCGTCACTTCGACGCACTCATCCTCACGACAAAACTCCAAAGCCTGCTCTAAGTTCAGATGTTTCGGTGGAATCAATCGTTCAGCATCATCAGATCCTGATGCACGCATATTGGTGAGCTTCTTCTCACGAACCGCATTGACATCCATATCTTCATTACGCGCATTCTCGCCAACAACCATGCCTTCATACACTTCAGAACCTGGTTCGACGAAGATTGTGCCGCGCTCTTGTAGTGAAGAAAGTGCGTACGAAGTAACCATGCCGCGACGATCTGCAACGAGTGACCCGGTTGGGCGGGTGAGAATCTCACCATGCCATGGTTCATATCCATCGAATACGTGATGGAGTAAACCAGTACCTCGAGTCTCAGTGAGGAACTCAGTGCGGAAACCAATTAAACCTCGCGATGGCACTCGATAATCCATTCGAATCCATCCGGTTCCATGATTGGTCATCTGTGCCATTCGACCTTTGCGACTTGCCATCAACTGCGTGATGATGCCAAGAAAATCCTCTGGCACATCGATAGTGAGCGATTCCATCGGTTCATTGAGTTTGCCATCAATTATTTTGGTGACAACTTGAGGCTTTCCGACAGTTAATTCAAAACCTTCACGACGCATGATTTCAACAAGCACAGCAAGTTGTAGCTCACCTCGACCTTGGACCTCCCAGGTATCTGGGCGTTCGGTTTGAAGTAATCGGAGCGAAACATTGCCGATTAACTCAGCATCGAGCCGGTTTTTCACCAACCGCGCCGTGAGCTTCTTGCCCTCTTGCCCTGCCAGTGGTGATGTATTGATACCAATCGTCATCGAAATAGATGGTTCATCAACAGTGATTAATGGAAGTGCCACTGGATTCTCAGGATCTGCGAGCGTCTCACCAATAGTGATCGTTTCAAAACCTGCCACGGCGATGATGTCACCCGGGCCTGCGCTATCAACGGATTGCCGTTCTAATCCATCATTCATCAAAAGTTCAACGACCTTGGCGCGTTCAACGCTGCCATCAACCTTGATCCAAGAAACTTGCTGCCCTTTGCGAATTGTTCCTTGATGTACGCGACAGATAGCGAGCCGTCCAAGGTATGGCGAGGCATCAAGGTTCGTTACCTGAGCTTGCAGCGGTGCACCCTCGGTGTACGTGGGAGCAGGAATCGCAGAGTAAATAGTTTCAAAGAGCACATCGAGATTGCTCTCCTTGGGCATCCCACCATTCTCTGGCCGTTCCAAGCTTGCTCGACCTGCTTTTGCGCTTGCATACACAATCGGAAAATCGATCTGCTTCTCATCTGCATCAAGATCCAAGAAAAGTTCGTAGGTCTCATCAACGACCTCTGCGATACGCGAATCGGGTCGGTCGACCTTATTGATCACAAGGATTACTGGAAGATTCTTTGAGAGGGCCTTACGAAGAACGAATCTGGTCTGTGGGAGTGGACCTTCGGAGGCATCAACCAAGAGGAGAACGCCATTGACCATCTCGAGTCCCCGTTCGACTTCACCGCCGAAATCTGCGTGGCCAGGGGTGTCGATGATGTTGATGGTCTTATCTCCGCGCTTGATGGCGGTGTTCTTGGCGAGAATCGTGATTCCCTTTTCTCGCTCGAGATCCATCGAGTCCATGACTCGATCATCTCCCTCGCCCTTCTCTTTGTGAGCAGCGAAGGCGCCAGATTGCCAGAGCATGGCATCCACCAAGGTCGTTTTGCCATGGTCAACGTGGGCGATGATGGCGATATTTCGCAAATCCTCGCGTTTACTAGAATTAGTCAAGAGATACCCATTTCGTAGGGGACTAGATTAGGTTCCAGCAAGCAGATTTGTCGAATCGCCACCAAGAAAACAGAGAGAAGATATAAAGCAAATCGGAGGAAAAGCGTAATGAAAGTTGGATTTATCGGTGGTGGCCTTGATTCTGCAATTGGCAGAGCACATTTTGCAGCGATAAATATCGATCGAAAGTACTCACTCGATGCAGGAGTCTTTAGTATCGATAAGAAAGTCAATAGTGAATCTGGTGAGTTTTATGGTGTTAATCCCAGCCGAGTCTATGGAGATATTTCAGAATTTATTGGAGCAGAAAGCAGAGGCGTTGATGCAGTTATCGTGCTTACTCCGACACCGTTGCACTATCAACATATAAACGCGCTATTCGATGCGGGAATCGCAGTAATCTCTGAGAAGGCTCTCTGTACCAATAGCCATGAGGCCACACTCTTAGCTGAGCGCGTTGCCAAGGAGAACCGATTTCTCTCGGTTACCTTCACTTACACCGGTTATCCGATGATCCGTGAAATAAAAAAGAAAATTCGTGATGGATTTCTCGGCGATATTCTGTCGATAGAGATACAGATGCCTCAAGAGAGTTTTATCCGCGCTAGCGCAACTGGTGAGAAAGCCACCCCGCAGGCATGGCGCCAACTCGACTATGAAATTCCCAGCGTGACTTTAGATTTGGGTTCGCATGTCATCAATCTTCTGGAATTCATCACAGGAGATCAGGTGGCGCGAGTCTCTGCTCTCGCCAACCATTCTGGCGATGTGGCCGAGTTGATTGATAACGTCCTTGCTGTTGGCGAACTTCACAGCGGAACTCCAATTTCACTCGGCTGGAATAAAGTTTCGCTTGGAAAACGCAATGGTTTAGCCTGCGCCATTTATGGAAGTAAGGGCGCGGTTTCCTGGTCACAAGAGGATCCGGAATACCTCCCGTACGCGGGTAAAGATGGCGCAGTGTCAATTATCGACCGGAGCCACTCCATGATCACCGTGGCATCAGAGAGTCGATATCAGCGATTTAAAGTTGGCCACCCTGCTGGGTATATCGAAGCATTCGCCAACCTCTATCTTGATATTGCCGAAGATCTCGCTAGATACAAATCAGGGCAAGCATTTAATAACCAGTACACCCATGACGCTCGTAATTCAGCAAATGGTCTTCGGGTACTTGAAGGGATTCATCAAAGCGCAACTTCGAAGGAATGGGTAGAAATTACACATTAAATCGGAATTCGACTACGTCGCCATCGTGCATGACGTAATCCTTTCCCTCCATTCGCACCTTTCCTTTAGTGCGCGCCTCAGCTAAAGATC
Source organism: uncultured Bifidobacterium sp. (assembly GCA_964418325.1). Taxonomy (GTDB): domain Bacteria; phylum Actinomycetota; class Actinomycetes; order Nanopelagicales; family Nanopelagicaceae; genus IMCC26077. The sequence continues at coordinate 40,462 of CAYQLC010000009.1, read as the reverse complement.
CAGCAGCAACGAGATCATCAAAAGAGACTATTTCAGCTTTGATAAATCCTTTTTGAAAATCAGTATGAATAACGCCCGCTGCCATCGGTGCAGTATCCCCTTGGTGGATAGTCCACGCCCGCGCCTCTTTCGGCCCAGCGGTGAGATAGGTCTGTAAACCAAGCGTCTTAAAACCTACTCGCGCGAGGGTCCGCAAACCTGGCTCTTTCAAACCAATAGATTCCAGGAGCTCGAGCGCATCTGCTTCATCGAGCTCTGCTAAATCGGCCTCGGTCTTCGCGTCAAGGAAGATTGCCTCTGCGGGAGCAACTTGCGCTCGTAACTTCTGCTTCAACTCTTCATCACCAAGTTCCGCAGCATCAACATTAAACACATAGATAAAAGGTTTAGCGGTAAGTAAATGTAAATCTTTGAGTAGCGCTTTATCTAGCGAGGTCGCAGAAATGAGTTTGCCCTCTTTTAAAGCAGCCTCTGCTTTTTTAATTTCTTCGATCTCTGCTCCACGCTCTTTATTCTGGCGCGCCTCTTTTTCTAGGCGCGGTAAAGCTTTTTCAATTGTTTGTAAATCGGCGAGCGCTAATTCAGTATTGATGGTGTCGATATCCGAGAGCGGATCGACTTTGCCATCAACATGCACCACATCGCCATCGTTGAAGACGCGCACGACTTGGCAAATTGCATCTGCCTCTCGAATATTTGCTAAGAACTTATTACCTAGTCCAGCGCCCTCAGATGCACCTTTGACAATGCCGGCAATATCAACAAAAGAGACCGATGCCGGAATGATCTGCTCAGAGGCGAAGATTTTGGCAAGAACGGCGAGGCGGTCATCGGGGACCCCGACCACGCCCACATTGGGTTCGATGGTGGCAAAGGGGTAATTCGCGGCGAGCACCTGATTCTTGGTCAAGGCATTGAAGAGGGTGGACTTACCTACGTTAGGCAGGCCGACGATTCCGATAGAGAGGCTCACGAGGAGTAGAGCCTACGGCTCTTTGTCACCGCTGCCTGCCACGATTGGGCTATGAACTTCAGCCCCGCGCTCGCCCTGGCCCTTGGTCTCGTGATTGGCCTTGCCCTTGGGGTCGCGATTACCTACCTATTAATGCGGCGCGAGAGCGCGCTCTATCGCTCGCAACTCCAGGCGCAGAGCGAGTCCACCGCCTCTTCGCGTGAGGCTAACGCCCGTCTCGATGAGCTCCTGCGGTCGATGAATACCGGTATGGCTCAATTAAGTGAGAAGACGCAGGCTGCTGAGTTAAAGCGCGCTGAAGTGGAAGCTCAAATCAAAGAGCAGATCAAAAATATGAGTGAGAAGAATGAACGTTTAGTTCTCGAAACTGCCAAACTCGCTGGCGCGCTCTCCAAGGCGCAAAGTCGCGGCCAACTTGGTGAGGCGCAACTAGAGATGATCTTAGAGAGTTCTGGATTACGCGAGGGAATTCATTTCGAGCGACAAGAGCACCGAGTAAACGATGGCGAGATATCTAAACCAGATATCACCATCAAGATGCCTGGGGGCACAGAAATTTTTGTTGACTCAAAATTTCCCTTCGATCGATTCTGGGACGGTGTTGGAGCCGACGATCCGGCGCTGCGCGCTACATTGATGGCATCTCATGCAAAAGATTTACTCAACCATATCAATGCACTTGCTAAACGTGGTTACCAAAGTAGTGGAACTTCGCCAGATTTTGTTGTGCTCTTTGCGCCCTTCGAATCAATATTAAGCGAAGCGCTTGATGCTGATTCACTGTTACTTCAAAAAGCGTTCGCTAAAAATGTAGTTATCGCAACTCCGACGACCATGCTTGCCTTACTCCGCACTATTGCCTATGGATACTCGCGCCATGATCTTGCGCGTAATGCTGATGAGATTCGTAACCTTGCAGGCGAACTTCTCAAACGAGTGGGAAAGGTCCACGAACGAATTGAGAATTTGGGTGAGAAGATAAAGGGCGCCGAGCGCGCATTTAATGATCTTGTTGCCTCTGCTGAAAATCACCTCTTGGTACCCGCTCGAAAGATGAGCAAACTTGGCGCCGCTTCAGGTAAGGAGATAGGGGCAATCGCAGGGATTGAGAGCGAAGTCCGCGCTATTCGCTCACTAGAAGCCTCTAGTGAAAATTTCACCAATAACGATGATGAATTAGACTTCAACGACTCGAGCACGAGAGAGCAGCGGGGAGAGTAGTGGCTAAATCGGTAGATATTCAGGTGAACGGGCGACCAATCATTCAAGGGCGCGGCCTAACCTCACCGGGAATAGTCATTCTCTACACCGCAATCCTGCTTCTGGTGCAAACATTTGAGAGTTTCCTCTCCGGCCAACCCGGGCGAATCACCGGAGTTATTCTCCTGCTCCTCTTCTTCGCCGCAGTCAAACTTGGTCGAGATGGAACGCTCTTTACTGCAGTGGTCACCCCACCGCTGGCGCTCACGGGAACGCTCCTCTTTGCAACGATTATCAGTAAAGGCCTTGGAGTGACGACTCTCTTGGTAGCTATCGTCTCAAATCTTGCACGGTTGGCACCTTGGTTGCTACTCACTGCTGTCGTGAGTTGGAGCTACTTCTTTATCGCAGAACGGCGCCGATCTACTTCATCCCGGCAGCCTTCAAATCCTTCCTAAGTTCTGGTGGCATTGAGAAGAGCAGATGCTCTTCAGCTTTAGTAATAACCTGAACATCATCAAATCCATACTCTTTCAATCGCTCTAAGAGCTCTTCCACCAAAATCTCTGGCACCGATGCACCGCTAGTTACGCCGACGGTATTCACACCTTCAAGCCACTCTTCTTTCATCTCATGCGCGTAATCGATGAGATAGGAGGCTTTTGCACCTGTCTCTAACGCTACTTCTACAAGACGAACTGAGTTTGATGAATTCCGCGAACCAACAACCAAAACCAGATCACTCTGTGGAGCAATCTCTTTGACCGCTAATTGGCGATTCTGAGTGGCGTAGCAAATATCATCGCTCGGCGGATCATTAAGAAGTGGAAATTTTTCTTTTAGAGCTTTGACAGTACTCAAGGTTTCATCCACGCTCAAAGTGGTTTGGGAGAGCCAGATCAACTTATTCGGATCTTTTATCTCTAACTTTTCGATATCTTCGGCTTTATCAATTAACTGAACATGATCAGGGGCCTCGCCGGCTGTGCCCTCAACCTCTTCATGGCCTTCATGACCAATCAAAAGAATTTGATAATCCTCAGCAGCGAATCGGCGCGCCTCTTGATGAACCTTGGTCACTAGCGGACAGGTGGCATCGATAGTCTTCAAATTACGAGCCTTTGCGCTCTCATGGACTGCCGGGGAGACGCCATGTGCCGAGAAAATCACCGTTGCGCCCTCGGGCACTTCATCGGTCTCATCGACAAAGATTGCCCCACGCTTTTCGAGGGTCTCCACCACGTGCTTGTTATGGACGATCTGTTTACGGACGTAGACCGGAGCGCCATAGAGATCCAAAGCTTTTTGGACGGTGACCACCGCACGATCAACCCCTGCACAATAACCGCGGGGCGCGGCAAGGAGCACTCTCTTTCTGGCCATGGCTCTAGCCTAATCGCTTTGACCCCTACCCGCCTTCGCTATCGAAGCCTTCCGATTACGCTTACAACATGATTGAAAGTAGTTCTGAGGAACCACTTCCGGTTCGCGTGGTCTCTGAGTCAATCGGAGAGTATGTCGGCCGACTTGGTCCGGTCTGGGTTGAGGGAGAAGTTGCTGAAATCACTCGCCGCCCCGGCTCGCAGATGGCATTCATTCGCTTGAAAGATACCAGCGTTGATATGTCACTCCAGGTGACCTGCCATAAATCAATCCTCGAGGCGATAGATCCACTCCCCGACAACGCGCGTATCGTCGCATATGCAAAAGTTAATTGGTACGCAGTACGTGGCACGCTCTCGTTAATGGCGCGCGAGATCCGTCAAGTGGGATTGGGTGAACTTCTTGCTCGGCTCGAACAGTTAAAAAATCTTCTCGCCGCCGAGGGATTATTCGCAAGCGAGCGAAAAAAACAGTTACCTTTCCTACCCCGGAGAATTGGTCTCATCTGTGGTCGAGCAAGCGCTGCAGAGAAAGATGTTGTGGAGAATGTCGAACGACGTTGGCCTGGCATCTCGTTTGAGATTCGTGAGGTGGCAGTACAAGGAAGCACGGCAGTAGTCGAGGTGTCGCGCGCCTTGATGGAGTTAGAGAAGATTGAGGATGTAGAGGTCATCATCATCACACGCGGCGGTGGTTCCTTTGAAGATTTGTTGCCCTTCTCCGATGAATCGTTGATTCGTTTAGTTGCTTCACTGAATACCCCCATTGTCAGTGCAATTGGCCATGAACAAGATGCGCCACTTCTTGATTTAGTAGCGGATCTACGAGCATCGACCCCCACTGATGCTGCAAAGCGTGTGGTTCCGAGTTTGGTGGAAGAGGTCGAACGAACTACCCAGTTGGTCAATCGACTGGAGAAGCGCATGAGTTCAATCATTGATCTCGAGAGCGCAAAAATCTCTGCTCTCCTCAGTCGCCCAGTTCTTAGAGACCCAATGACCCTTGTCACCATGCGGCGCGATGAAGTTCGAATCCTGCGCAGCGACGGTAAGAGGGCGCTGACTGCGCTTCTCAAAGAGGCGCGTAGCGAGATAAAGGAGATTAAGGCAGAAATTACTGCGCTCTCTCCTCTTGCCACGTTAAAAAGAGGATATGCCGTCGTCCAAAAACGCGGGAAGTTGATTACTAATGCGAAAGATGTTGCGCCAGCCGATCAATTAGCGGTCACGCTAGCTAAGGGTGAGATTGCAGTAGAGGTACTTTCAAAACAGGTGCAGAGCGGCAAGAAGGGGTAACTATGGCCGAGAAGAAGAAACCTACCTATGAACAAGCGCGCGATGAGCTCGCAAAAATCGTCGCAAAACTTGAAGCTGGCGGTGCCTCTTTGGAGGATTCCATCGCTCTTTGGGAGCGTGGCGAAGAGCTAGCAAAAATCTGCAATCAATGGCTCGATTCGGCGAAAGAACGGCTGGAAAAGGCGAGTGAGAAAGAGTAAATGAGATGCGCGCCATAAGCGCGATCAATTAGAGAGGCGTATTCTTAACCATTATGAGTAACAATCCAGATTTTGCCTACGAAGATCTCCTACCGCTTGGACATGATGAGACTGAGTATCGGTTTATTACTAAAGAAGGTGTGACTACGACGCAGGCTGCTGGACGAACATTCATCACTGTTTCCCAAGATGCGCTCCGTACATTGACCGAAGAGGCGGTGCATGACATCCAGCACTACTTACGCCCTTCGCACCTCCAACAATTGCAAAATATCATTGAAGATTCTGAGGCATCACCGAATGATCGTTTCGTAGCCCTTGATCTACTAAAGAATGCAAATATCGCTGCTGGTGGGATCCTGCCAATGTGCCAGGACACAGGCACGATGTTGGTGATGGGAAAGCGCGGCCAACATATTCTTACTGAAGGGCGAGATGAGATTGGCATCGCTCACGGAATCTATGACGCATACACTCGACTTAATCTGCGCTACAGCCAAATGGCGCCCATCACGATGTGGGAAGAGAAAAACACGGGAACCAATCTTCCAGCGCAAATTGAGATTGCTGTAGATACCAAGCATCATGATGAGTATCAGTTGCTGTACATTGCAAAAGGCGGCGGTAGCGCCAATAAAAGTTTCCTTTACCAAGAGACTCGTGCCATTCTCAATCCACAATCGCTTCTCAAGTGGTTGGAAGAGAAATTAATCTCACTTGGCACTTCAGCATGTCCGCCCTATCACCTTGCCGTTGTCATCGGTGGTACGAGCGCAGAGCACACCTTAAAGACTGCAAAACTTGCAAGCACGCGATACCTAGATACCCTCCCGCTTCGCGGCAATAGCTCAACTGCGCATGGTTTCCGGGATATCGAACTTGAAGCCGAGATTCTCGAGTTGACGAGGAATATCGGCATTGGCGCGCAATTTGGTGGCAAATACTTCTGCCATGATGTGCGTGTCATCCGGTTACCACGCCATGGCGCTTCGCTACCGATTGCTATTGCAGTCTCATGCTCAGCAGATCGACAGGCCCTTGCCAAGATCACTGGCGAGGGAATATTTCTTGAAAAATTAGAGCGTGATCCAGCTCGTTTTCTACCAGATACAACCAGCGCGCAACTTCACGATGATGTCGTAGCGATTAATCTCAACCAACCTATGGCGCAGATTCGAGCCGAGCTGGCTAAATACCCAGTAAAAACTCGACTTTCTTTGACGGGAACCCTGGTGGTTGCCCGTGACCTGGCTCATGCAAAAATAAAAGAACGGTTGGATAAGGGCGAGGCGCTCCCTGATTATTTCAAGGATTATGCGATTTATTATGCCGGCCCCTCCAAGACGCCTGATGGATATGTCTCTGGCTCGTTTGGACCAACAACAGCAGGACGTATGGATTCCTATGTCGAACAATTCCAGCAAGCAGGTGGATCGATGATCATGCTTGCCAAAGGAAATCGTTCTGCAGCAGTTACAAATTCCTGCAAAAAGTTTGGTGGCTTCTATCTTGGTTCGATAGGTGGCCCTGCAGCAAGGTTGGCCCAGGATTGCATCAAGAAAGTAGAAGTACTTGACTATGCTGAACTCGGCATGGAAGCGGTATGGAAGATTGAAGTCGAGGATTTTCCGGCATTTATAGTTGTTGATGATAAAGGAAATGATTTCTTTGCTGAGCGCGAAAAGCTAGTGACTATCGGCAAAAAACCGAATTGATTCGGCTTTTGAAAGTTATTAGTACATCTTGATTCGATAGAAGGTATTTAGCGCTTTACATGGTGTGCCGTATCGAACATCGATATACTTCAAGCCCCACATGATTTGTGTAACCGGATTTTTTCGCCAGTCACTTCCCATAAATTCGTACTTAGTCGCTGGATAAGCTTGTGGAATTCCGTGTGCACCTGTGCGCTTGTTATGTGATGTGTAAGTCCACTGACTCTCCTTGATCCATAATTTATCAAGGCACTGCCATTGCTTTCCGGTCCACCCATAATTTTCTTTGGCCAACAACTTGCCAACTTGGCGAGCGCCATTGCGAGTCTTCGCTTTCTTCACCAAAGAAGCGCTTCGCGCCACTGATGCCAAGTTAAGGGCGGTGAGCTTTCCCGAGGTCAACACTTCAGTGGCAACGACCAATCGAGGGTCGACCGGTTTTTCGCTCTCGGGCGCTACTGGGGTGACTACGGCAAGGGAGCTTTCACCACTGATCGGTGGCACGCTGCTCTCAGCCTCGGCAGCAAAGGCGCCTTGCCCGCCAGCGAGCAACGAGAGAGAGGTAAGGGCAGCAGCGAGCGCGCGAAGGTTCCGCTTCGCCACCACGCTCTCCCACATACCTATGACCATCCTCGCGCCCATCCTTCTGACCACTCCCGCTTCCACTCTCCCCTTGCGCCCATACCCGTACCCGACCAAATGGTCGTTTAGGGGGGTGGGGGAGGCTTCAAGGATGCCAAAGAAGAGGGGTGGATGCCTAAGCCAAACCCTCGCTTTACCCTGAGAATTTTGACCTGTGGATAATGTTTTCGCAGGTCAGAGCGGTGCGATAAAAAAATGTGGGATTACCCACCCAGTTCGAGAGCTAACTAAGAGCCTCGCGACCGCCCCATTCCCGCTACCGCTTGGGATCGCGAAGTACTGAATCAATCGAGGTGTCCTCGGGCGGATCCAGGCGCCCCCGATAGATCCACGCCACCAGCGCCACCCCCAGAACGGTCATGCTCCCAGAGAAGGCAACGGCAACTCGAGCGCCAAAATGCTCGGTGATCCATCCCAAGAGCGGCGCGCTCCCCGGAGAAAAACCCAACCACATTGCTAGATAGATACCAAAGACCCGACCGCGAATTTCAGGGGCGGTATTCATCTGGAGAGTGGTGTTCGATGCCACCGCGGTCGTGAGCATGCCAAAACCATAGATCGGAAGTGCCATCGCATAGAAGAGATAGGTAGGCATCAACGCTGAGAAGATGATGGCGAAACCAGTAAAGAGCGCAAACTTAATAACTCGCCCAAGGCCAGGAGCATGCTCTTTCTTAGTCGCAATCAACGTCGCAGTCAGCGAACCAAGAGCAATCACGCTCCCAAGTAAACCGAACTCTCCTGCCTCTAAACCAAACTCCTTAATCGCCATGATTGCACTAAACAGTTCTGGGTTGACTCCAAAAGTTGCGAAGAAAAAGATGATGAGCATCATCGCCATCAAATCTGGTCGAGCTTTGATGTACTTGACTGACTCTGAAAAGCGCGCGCCGGCCCGAGGTGCCTTGCGATACAAATCGTCATTATCAATCATTAGCACTGCTACCACCACTGCAAGAAAAGAAATTGCATTCAGTAAGAAGGCTGGCCCTGTATCGAAAGCCTCAATCATAAAACCAGAGAGCGCAGGCCCTACTAATCGTGCTGTATTGAAATTGACCGAATTGAGCGCCACTGAATTAGGGACATCCTCATCAGGGACTAGTTCTGGGATAAATGAGTGACGAACTGGTCCATCCATAGCAGCAGTGACACCTAATCCAAAAGCGATGAGTAAGACGTGCCAAAGCCGAATATTTCCTGTTACAACAAGAACACCTAACGTGCCAGCCCACAAGAATCCCGAGAAACTCGTGAATGCCAGCAATTTTGGCTTTGAAAATCGATCTGCCAACGTTCCACCGAGGAATGAAAAGAGCGAGGGTGCAGATTGAAGCGCAACGACAACTCCTAGCCAGACTGCATTATTTGTTAACTCGAGAACCAACCAGTTCTGAGCGATTCGCTGTACCCAAGTTCCAGTATTGCTCAACGTTGTGGAGATGTAGTAGATGCGAAAATTGCGGTGGCGAAATGAACGGAAGGAACCGCTATCGCTCATTACTACTCTTCATTTCCATCAGGTACTAGACTAGAACCATGCGCTCCCTAAAAGAAATAACCGATCGGCAAATAATTTTGATTGCCTTGGTTTGTTGGGGTGTAGTGGCAGTGGGTTCGCTCATCACAAACAAGAACAATTTTGCAATAAGTTCCTGTATTGCAATCCTGTTGGGCCTTTACGGATTGCGAATTATGCGCAAGAGGAGCAAAAAGTAAAAGTAAAAGAGGGAAACTAGCCTTCGATTTGGTCTGCGATTCCGCGCAGAACTTTTCCGAGACGTTCGGCATCATTTGGTGATGGGTGGCGACCATGGCGCAAGCCATTACCAACGCGATCAAGAATCTTGATGGCATCCTCGATAATTGCCGCTAAATCATCTGGATTGATTCGCGCTCCGGCAGCTAAAGACGGTGGCGCTTCGACAATTGTTACCGATAATGCCTGTGGACCTCGACGACCATCTGCGACTCCGAATTCGAGCTTTGTTCCAGGTTTAACGGTGGTGACGCCAGATGGAAGTGAAGCGGCGGGGAGGAATACATCCTCGCCCTCATCTGAGGAGATGAAACCAAAGCCTTTCTCAAGGCTGAACCATTTAACGCGTCCAGTTGGCATAGCTCACTCCCCCTTTTCCCTTTTCCCTTTTCCCTTTTTCCACTCAAGAACAATCGGTTATTTCGCGTGGCCATATTTTATCCTGTTTTGGCTTGCGCATGCGCTTGCCCCAAAAACGGGCAAATCCCTAGTGGACTAAGGCCTCGGAGTGGGCGCCGCATCCATAGTTGACCGCTACAACATGTCCATCTGCTGGCGAGATGCCATTTGCGCAGACACCAAAAGCGCTACGGAGCGAACCGGCAATCGGCAAGAAGAATGCACACGATGCACATGCTTTTGGCGCGCTCTTAGCAAATTCAGAATCGGGACCATATTCGCCATTGATCCAACGATCACTTGCCAGATCGCGTCCAATCGGAGAGAGCACACGGACTCGACCAAGACCCAATTCCCACAATTGCGCGGGATCTAATTCTTCATCTGTTGGTAGCGCGGCATATCCAGGAACTACTCGTTCATCGTCAGCGCTTGTTGGGAGAAGAGTTCCCGGAGTTACATCTTCTGGGCGCACTCGTTCGGTGTAGGGAACCCACTTCGGCGGCAATAGGGCATCTGGGCCAGGCAATAAGACAACATCACAGATTGTTGGTTCGCTCTCACTATCAACACGAGCGAGCGTCACCGCCCAGCGCCAATCTGGATAACCGGTAAGAGATGTCGCAAAATAATGAGTCTCATATTCTTGAGATTCGTTATCAACACCGAGATGGGCGCCGACCTTCTCGCCATCAAAACGCAAATTTCCAACAGAACTCGTCGCCTCAAGTAAAGCGGCTTCGCGAGCAATATCTGCCTCGCGAAGCCCTTTACCTGTAATGGTCATACCTTAATCATACTTCAGTTAAGTGCGACTGAAATTAGAAGTCCATATCTCCGCCACCAGGAGCTGCAGGAGCTGCGCTCTTTGGCTCTGGCTTCTCGGCGATAACAGCTTCAGTTGTGAGGAAAAGTGCAGCGATAGATGCAGCATTTTGTAGCGCAGAGCGAGTGACCTTTGCAGGATCGATGATTCCTGCCTTGATCATGTCGACATACTCTCCGCTAGCAGCATTGAGACCAAAGCCAGCCTCGAGATGACGAACTTTCTCGACGACAACTCCACCTTCGAGACCTGCATTGATCGCGATCTGCTTAAGCGGAGCTTCTACTGCTAGTTCCACAATCTTGGCACCTGTGGCCTCATCGCCTTCGAGCTTCAACTTAGCAAAGGCAAGCTTTGCTGCTTGGAGCAATGCGACGCCACCACCGGCGACAATGCCCTCTTCTACAGCTGCCTTCGCATTGCGAACCGCATCCTCGATTCGGTGCTTGCGCTCTTTGAGCTCAACTTCAGTAGCTGCACCTGCTTTGATTACAGCAACGCCACCAGCAAGTTTTGCAAGGCGCTCTTGGAGCTTCTCACGATCGTAGTCGGAATCGCTCTTCTCGATTTCCGCGCGAATCTGATTGACACGCCCCTTGATCTGCTCGCTATCACCAGCACCTTCAACAATTGTGGTCTCATCTTTGGTGATGACGACTTTTCGTGCGCGGCCGAGCAAATCGATAGTAGTTGCATCGAGCTTTAGCCCAACTTCTTCGGAGATTACTTGTGCGCCGGTAAGGATTGCGATGTCTTGGAGCATCGCCTTGCGACGATCGCCAAATCCTGGAGCCTTTACTGCAGCCGAACGGAAGGTTCCGCGAATCTTATTGACTACGAGAGTTGCAAGGGCTTCGCCTTCAATATCTTCAGCAATGATTGCAAGTGGCTTACCTGATTGCATGACTTTCTCAAGAATTGGTAACAAATCTTTGATATTTGCGATTTTTGAGTTAGCAATCAAGATATATGGATCTTCAAGAACTGCTTCCATACGGTCGGTATCAGTGACCATATATGGAGAGATGTAACCCTTATCAAAGCGCATACCTTCGGTGAGCTCTAGCTCGAGACCGAATGTATTGCTCTCTTCGACGGTGATGACTCCCTCTTTGCCGACCTTGTCCATCGCTTCGGCGATCTTCTCGCCAATAGTTGCATCGGCAGCAGAGATTGAAGCAGTAGCTGCAATCTGCTCTTTGGTCTCAACATCTTTGGCCATCTTGCCAAGCTCTTCGGCAACTGCCGCGACAGCTTTTTCGATTCCGCGCTTGAGCGCCATCGGATTTGATCCAGCAGCAACGTTGCGAAGTCCTTCGCGAACGAGAGCTTGTGCAAGAACCGTCGCAGTTGTTGTGCCATCGCCAGCGACATCGTCAGTCTTTTTTGCAACTTCCTTGACGAGTTCTGCGCCGATCTTTTCGTATGGATCGTCGAGTTCAATCTCTTTAGCAATCGAAACACCATCATTGGTGATTGTGGGGGCGCCCCACTTCTTCTCAAGAACAACGTTACGTCCGCGAGGTCCAAGGGTCACCTTGACCGCATCGGCGAGCGCGTTCATGCCGCGCTCAAGGCCACGTCGCGCCTCTTCATTAAAAGCAATCATCTTTGCCACGGTAAGTCTCCTTCTAGATAGTTACGTGGGTGCTGAATCCCCATTACCGACAAGGTCATCAGCAGGCTTATCACTCTCAACCCGAGAGTGCTAACGCATAATCTACGGCAGGAGGCGCTGGAGTATCAAACGGAGAGAGGTGAGGGGCGGCTCAGGTAGCGAGAGAACTGGTCAGAGCGCGCCAGTGCGGGCATCGCGGAGGCGACGCAGGCGGCGAACCAGTGTGGGGTAGGCGAGTTCAGCTTCGGGACGATCGAGGAGGGCGTTGAGGGCTTGGTAATACCGGGGCGAACTCATGGAGAAGAGCTCCCGGATAGCTCCCTCTTTCGAGCCTGGATAGCGCCACCACTGGCGTTCAAACTCCAAGATTGACAACTCTTGTGGAGTCAACGCGCTACTGGCGATCGAAGGTTGAGCCGGCTCTCCCATGCCCCCATCGTACTGGGAAATTACACCAGTGTCATTTAGCGTCGGTAGCAGCCCCGAAATAATCCTTGCGTTTGGCGCTGCGAACTATGTTGCGAAGCATCGTGGGAAAGACGAATGCGTGTAGCGGCTTAATGGCAAACCAATAGAGCGTTCCACCCAATCCCCGCGGAAGGAATATTGCCTCCTGGATAATCTCTATCTCATCCTTATCACCGCTACCTGGTGCGGCTGGAATCTTTCGCAGACGAAATTCGAGCCAAGCCTTGCCTGGCAAAATCATCTCGGCATAAAGGCGTAAATGGTCTTCTCGCTCCAGCGATTCAACGCGCCAGAAATCCAGGCTATCTCCAACTCTCAGATGCTTTGGATCTCGACGTCCGCGGCGTAATCCAACGCCACCAATTAATCGATCCAGTAAACCGCGCAGGAACCAGAGAAAATCCGAGCCATACCAACCGGTATCGCCGCCAATTTCTTCGATTGTCTCCCACGCGCTCTTAAGGGATGCATCGGTGCGCGCGCTCCGCGAATCTTTATAGGTTGTCTCCCCTGCCCATGATGGATCAGATTGCGCTTTTTGCCATGGATGCGCCGGCAAGGTCGCATCGGACCATCGAGTTTTCACTTTATTTTCATTTACTCGTGCAAGTGCTAGTTCCATCGCTTGTTCAACGCCCATCAAACCTTGTGGTGGTGGGGGAATTACTGCATCAATACTTTTCTCTGGATCTGCGACGACTTCACTTATTAGTGAGTGCACTAGCGGGCGGGCCAATGCCGAAGGAAGTGGTGTAACTAATCCAATCCATAGACTTGCCAATCGCGGAGTCAGAACAGGAATCTTGACAATAATCCGCCGGCGCAAACCTGAAACCTTTGCGAAGATCTGCATCATCTCTGAGTACTTCAAAACATCAGGTCCACCAATATCAAATACTCCTGAAACTGGAATCTCAAGTTGCGCTGCATTTACTAAATACCAGAGCACATCTCGTATGCCGATGGGATGTGTGAGGTTTGAGATCCACTTTGGTGTTGTCATGATCGGTAATCGATGAGTCAGATGACGGACCATCTCAAAGGAGGCAGATCCAGCGCCGATGATGATGCCAGCGCGTAACTCCATCGTTGGGACACCGGTAGCTACGAGTTCCGTTCCAACCTGAGCTCGAGATGCAAGATGTTGACTAGCTTTTTTATCGTTGGCGATGCCGCCGAGATAAACAATCTGCTTTACATCTGCCTCTTTCGCAGCACGGGCGAAATTGGCAGCCATCTGCTGTTCGATTTCATCGAATTTCTTTCCCATGTTGAGCGAGTGCAACAAATAAAAAGCCGTGTGGATACCTGTGAGAGCGCTTCGCAAACTTTCAAAATCATTGGCATTTCCCACGGCGACATCTACTTGCTTGGCCCAGGGTTGGTCTTTGATTTTTGCTCTATCCCGGATAAAGACTCGGACAGATAACTGATTATTGAGGAGGGATTCGACTAGACGTCCGCCTACATAGCCGGTTGCGCCCGTGACCAGGACTTTCCGATGCGAACTCATGGTTAAAACTCTAGACTTGCCCTTTCGCTCGCGCATGTGGAGCGCTTAAGAGGCCATCGGTGGCGTTAAGGAGTGGAATGAAGCGACCTTCGGTAGTGATTTTGGGCGCCGGATTCGGTGGACTCACTGCTGCGCGGGCACTAGCAAAACGAGCTGACGTCACTCTTATTGATCGCCACAACTATCAGACCTTCTTGCCTTTGCTCTATCAAGTGTCAACTGCTGGACTCGCCGCAGACCACATTGCACATCCCATCCGCGCATCGCTACGCGGAATGCCAATTCAATTTCGAATGGGTACTCCGATAGCTATCAACCATGCCCAAAATTCAGTGATGCTCGATAGTGGGGAAGAGTTCACATTCGATCATTTAATCGTTGCCCTTGGTTCAGCAACTGCAGATTTTGGAATTCCGGGAGTCAAAGAGCATGCGCTAGGAATGAAGAGCATTCAAGAAGCGCTTTTAATTCGTGGTGAAATAATGCGACGTTTTGAAGATCTCTGTCGCTTCGACGATGAGACTCGACTCGGTATCTCGGTAGTAGGTGGTGGTCCAACGGGAGTTGAGATGGCTGGCGCAATCGCTGAATTGATTCGTGGGCCGCTTAAGGGGGATCAACCAACTGCAGCGGCGCACATGGATATCCGCATCATCGAAGCAGGGCCTCGCTTATTGCCTTCATTTAGTCAATCGCTATCCGATCGGACTGCACGCGATCTTGAAAAACTAGGAGTAGATGTAATTCTTAACAAGGCAGTGCAATCTGTGGCGCCTCGAAAGATCACTTTTACTAATGGTGAGGTGGTCGGTTCCGAGATCACCATCTGGGCGGCAGGAGTGCAAGGCGAACCGACTATCGAAAAATTGAATGTGCCACTTGCCCGCAAGCGAATTGATTGCCTCGAAACGCTACAAGTCAAAGGCCATCCCAACATCTGGGCTATCGGTGATAACGCAGGAGTGGTCGACAATATAGGCAACCTCTATCCCATGGTCGCACCGGTTGCGATGCAACAAGCACGTCACGTCGCAAAGCAGATTGATGCATTAAATTCGGGCAAATCTTTAACACCATTTAAATACCGAGATAAAGGTTCGATGGCCACAATCGGTCGTCATAAAGCTGTCGTCGAAGTTGGTCCCCTCAAAATGGCTGGTATTCCTGCTTGGTATGCCTGGCTCTGGCTCCATCTGATCTATCTATTGGGTGGTCGGAACAAGATTGGCACGATGGCCGATTGGACCTGGAATTACCTCACGTACGATCGTGGAAATCGCCACATCATGGATGGCAATTAAGAGTTAGCCACTGCCGCATTCAATTGATTGAGGTGGTCCTTGATATGGG
>CAYQLC010000009.1:10809-25021 GCA_964418325.1 uncultured Bifidobacterium sp. | reverse complement strand
AATTAAGAGTTAGCCACTGCCGCATTCAATTGATTGAGGTGGTCCTTGATATGGGTACGCGACTTCTTGATGAGAGCAATAATCGGGTACTCACCAACATCGCTATTACGACCTTTTCGCTCCCACTCATCTGGAGTGAAGTTGCTCATAATGTTGTAGAAGGATTCACGAAGTGATTGAACTAAGCGAAGCGAGCTAGCCACATCCCGTTTTTCGTATTTGAGTCTTACTGGATAGACATTTTCATCAAAAAAATCTGTTTGAGGTACATCTTCAGTCAGGATTTTCATATATCTCACATAAAAATGGGCTTCGGTATCGGCAAGATGATGAATGATATTTGCTGGGGACCATTCATCATTCGTTGGCGCTTTATGTAACTTATCTGCGGATACTGCCTTTGCTGCTGCAATAAAGTTATCAGTTGCCTCTTTGTACTCTTTCAACAGATCTGCAGACATTCTTTACCTAACTTTCTATAGTTTTGAACAGAGGATATCTAAATCTTGTGAGTGGCGAGCGATTACTTCGGAGGCAACCTCTTCAAGTGCTGTAATCGTCTCCGGTCGGGCATCATCAATTGCAGAGCGCATCCCAGTCATTAACGGTTGAATCCTGAAATAGTGGCCACGGCGGAGAATGTGATTAAGCTGCCAATCAATCGCATGATTTCCCGCCTGTGAGGTGATGTCGAGGATAGGCCGAGCCCAGTTCGCTAGACCCCAATGCTTGATCTCGTCATAAGCCAATTCTCGGGCTACTGCACCAGTTCCAATCGAAATGATTGTCATGTCATCTTCGTCGTAGCCAATAGACATCGCATGGGCGAAAGCGCACATTGTTGGATTATTGGCAAAAACAGCCCCATCGATAAATGCTAAACGCTCTTCACTACCAATTCTTGCTGCTGGTTCAAAGTAAGTAGGCGCAGCACTCGTTGCACGAGCAACAAATCGCATTAAGAAATCCTTCGCTTCGTTCTCACGTGCCTCACTACGGACGAAGAAATGTGGCATACCACTTTCAACTTCATAAGCAGTGATGAGAACTTCGCAGAGCGCCTCGCTAATCTTGGTATCGCCAAGAATCTCATCGAGTACCTGCTCAATTCCATCGGCGGAATATCGCTCGTTGCTCAGACCTTTAAGCGCATCGAAGAGTCTCGACCCGGAACTTTCAAAAATCCGTCCATACGCCTCGCGATAAAACACAGCCAAATCTTCAGCTCGCCATCGCGGCTTGCCATCCTTATCAGGGCAAGTGAGCGCCAACGCGATGTGACCACCGGCAGAGGTTCCGGCAATCAAATCAAAGAGTTCACTTACTGGTTTACCCATTCTCCGTTCAATCTCGACGACAACCATTCCTGGAATGAGTCCTCGGACTCCACCACCATCAATCGAGAGAATCTTCATGATGCACCACTCCTAATTAACTTTTTACTTTTGAAGCAATTATCTCAGCTGCTCGTCGAGTTTCTTCCTCATTAACATCTAAATGAGTAACTAGCCGGGCATATCGAGGGCCAAGGGCGTTGATGAGTACGCCATCGCTCTTTACTGCTGCCGCAAGATCTGCAGCGGTAAACTTGGTCTGACGTAAATTCAATCCAACAATGTTGCTCTGAACATGCTTGGGATTAACTACAGAGGCATCTGCTTTATGAATTACTTCAGCGAGAATCTTTGCATTTTTGTGATCTTCATGTAATCGAGCGACGTTATGATCAAGAGCAAAGTGACATGCAGCTCCCAGAACACCTACTTGTCGCATGCCACCCCCTAATCTCTTTCGCCACACTCGAGCCTTTTTTATATTCTCGGCAGTGCTAAGCAAGACTGAACCGACGGGTGCACCAAGTCCTTTTGATAGGCAGACACTTATCGTGTCGAAGTATTTCCCATACTCAGCCAGTGGAGTACCTGTTGCAATGTGAGCATTCCAGATCCGAGCGCCATCTAAATGGAGCGCCAAACCTATCTCGCGCGCACCGACGTATAGCTCCTTGATTTTTTCAATATCTTGAACAGTGCCACCACCAAAATTGTGAGTATCTTCGACCGCAATTGCTTTGGTCGAAACTAAGTACGGTCCGGCATTGGGTCGTGCCATTCGAAGTGGAACGCTCGCATCGAGTAAACCGCGCTCGGCAAACCAGGTTCTGGTGGTAATCCCACCATGTGCAGCAGCAGCCCCCAATTCAGCGCGAACAACATGGGCATCTTCCTCAGCCAATAATTCTTCGCCTGGATTAACTAGCAACCTGATACCTAATTGATTGGCCATTGAACCTGTGGGAGTGAATAGCCCTCCTTCTTTTCCGAAAAGGCTTGCTACTCGCTCTTCGAGTGAGTTGATTGTTGGATCTTCGCCATAAACATCATCACCTACTACTGCCGAGGACATCGCATCCCGCATCGCCACTGATGGTTTCGTCACAGTATCTGAGCGAAGGTCGATGAACATAAGTGAAGAATAGGGCTAGAAGTTGCTAAAGATAAGTACAGGCATCAAAAGCCCGGAATAACTGGCAGGCGCCCTTCCGTTTCCGGATCCTCGAAAGAGATAAAGCGCTTGATATAAAGGAGTTCTCCTGAGGGGTGCACGCCGTAGTACTGATAGCCCATCCCCTCATAGAGTTTTTGTCCACGCGTATTGTCTGTAGCCGTTATCAACAATACGCCACCTTTTCCGTTATCTTCTGCCCAATCATGAGCATGCTTAATCAATTTCTTACCAATCCCTTGTCCTTTGTAGCCATCATGCACCGCAATTCCAAGCCAAGGCAACGTTGTATCGATATCCCACAAAAAGACATACCCCACCATCACATCATTCTCTTCAGCTAACCAACGAATGATTGATTTGTTCTTCTCTGAAAGAAATTTGACTGCAAATTTTCGATTTACATCGTTAGTGTTGAAGAACTTTGTTGATTCTTCTCCCATTTGGTCGAAGAACGCATGAATCTTTGGTAGGTCACGTTCTTCAAATTGTCGGATAATCATCTGTGGAATCGATTCTTAGTGTGGTTGAACTATTTGGCGAACCACATGTTGCGCATCATCAAGTTCATCCATCGATTCGTTAACCTCACTTAAAGGACGTGTTTTTGTAATCAACTTCTCAGCAGGGAGTTTTCCATCGCGCCAGAGTTGAACAAAGTCTGGAATATCTCTCCGGGGATCTCCCGAGCCAAGGTATGAACCCTTCAAAGTTTTCACATCGGTAACAAGTGAGACGGCAGAAAAGGAGAGCTGATCAGCGGGGGCAGGTAAGCCGACCGTGACCGTAGTGCCCGCGCGCGCGGTGCTCTCATAGGCCTGCTTGAGGGCGCTGGCTTTACCGACGGCTTCGATCGCAAATTCCACACCACCTTTTATATGTTCGCGGATATCTTCTTTTGGATCGATAGCGATATCAGCGCCGAGTTCGAGCGCCAGTGCACGCTTCATAGGAACTGGATCGATAGCGATGATGGGAGATGCTTTAGCGACAACTGCCCCAAGAAGTGCAGCCATGCCAACTCCACCTAGTCCCCAGACTCCCACTGATGCCCCCGCTGGAACCTTTGCACCGTTGCGTATCGCACCCACGCCAGTGAGAAATGCGCATCCGAAGATTGCCGCAATTTCAATAGGAAGATCAGAGGGGACGTGAATCAAAGAGCGGCGATCAAGAACCATGTATTGGCTATAGCAGGAGACTCCGTTGTAATGATGGATTTTCTCGCCCTTGTAGCTAATTCGAGAACCGCCACGAATCAACTCGCCCTTAACATTTGCCGCCGACCCCACTGAGCAATAAGCGGGAACGCCCTCTAAACATTGCTCACACTCGCCACAACTGGGCAAGAAGACAATTGATACCGCATCGCCAGGCTTCAAATCCTTAACGCCCGGACCAACTTCCTCAACAATTCCAGCGCCTTCATGGCCACCAATCAGAGGAGTGGGACGAGGTCGGGAACCATTCACTACCGAAAGATCTGAGTGACATATACCTGCAGCGGTCACCTTTACTAGCACTTCACCTTCGCCAGGTTTCTCCAAATCAATTTCCACTAACTCCAACGGCCTGGTTTGGGTATATGGCATTGGTTGACCTGCAGTGCGAAGTAACGCTGCGAGTGATTTCATCTTTTTCCCATCTAAGCAGTTTGGTAAATCTAGAAACGTGCGGACATTCCACCATCGACAAGTAGCACTTGTCCGGTGCAATAGGTGTTTTCGGAACTTGCTAACCAGGCAACATGTTTTGCTTGCTCCCAAGGTTGAGCTGCTCGTAACTGTGGAATCTTGGAATACTTAACATATACGGTTTTGAACCACTCGGATTCTAATTCACTAACACCTTTATTAGACGACATTGGAGTGTCGACGAACCCAGGCGCGATTGCATTAACCAAAACATTGTGTGGTGCGAATTCGAGAGCTGCTGTGCGGGTAGCTGAATTAAGGCCACCTTTTGAAACATCGTAAGACATTGCTTTTTCTTCACTGTATTGACCATGCACACTGGTGATATTGACGATCCGACCATAACCGCGCGCAACCATCTTCACGCCAAGATATTTCATTAAAAAGACTGGAGAGTGCAAATTCACTCGGAGCGTCTTGTCGTAAGCCTCCCATGTGAGATCTGGAATCAATTCACTAATTGCCATGCCGGCACAATTTACGAGAATGTCGATCTCACCTATCGCCTGCTCAGCGGTTGCCACCAATCCTGGTAATCCATTGACATCTGAGAGGTCATATAGTGCAGATGGTTGATGTGAACTTGCATTCTTATCAACGCCAAAAACAGTTGCACCTTGCGCAACGAATTCGGCAACGATTGCCGCGCCAATTCCACTTGCGCTGCCAGTGACTAGCGCTCGCTTTCCCGCTAATAACCCCGCCATTACTCCCCCTTAGTCGAACCTGCCGTTAAGCCTGCTATGAAGAATCGTTGCCCAAATAGGTAGGCAATGACAAGAGGAAGTGTCGCAATCGACATTCCCGCCATCACCGTTGGTATATCAAGGCTATACCTACTCTGGAATCCGGTAATGCCGACCATCAGCGTCTTTTTCTCGTTACTTTGGAGGAAAACCAGGGCGAGCAGCAATTCGTTCCAAGCCCACAAGAGGTTTACGACAGCCAGGGTCGCCAAGGGGGCTCCTGAAAGTGGGATAACAATCGAACGGAAAGTCTTGAATGAGGATGCACCGTCGATACTTGCCGACTCCAAAATTGACTCAGGGATCGACTTGAAGAAGTTTGTCAGCATATAAATCGAGAACGGGAGCATCAGGCCCACATAAATGAGAATGACTAATCGAAGCGTCGAGATAAGAGTCAATTCAACGCCTAATTGGAAGAGTGGAATAAGTAAGACCACAGGTGGCACCACCATTAGTGAGACCATGATTCCAAGAATTGTCTCTCGACCTTTAAATGGAAATCGCGCAAATCCCCAGGCGGCTAGCGCAGCAAGTATCTCAGTAAGTATCACAGCACCTGTAACAATCAAGAAGGAATTTGTCAGCCATTGCGGAAAGTTATCGGTCCAAGCAGATTGATAACCGGCAATGCTTGGAGAATCTGGAATCCCAAAAGGAGAATTGAGGAATTCGCTCTGACTCTTGAATGATCCACTAAACATGATGTAGGCCGGCACTAGCGCAGTGAATGCAACAAAACTTAATAATAGATATCTAAAAATTGCCTCGATTTTTGATCGCTTCACGCCGTGGTTCTTACTCATTTGTTAAACGTTCCTGCAATCGAGCGTCGCTGAATTCTAAAGAAAGCAATCATTAAGATAAGCGTTGCAATAAAGAGAAAGACCGCCGCGGCTGCTGCTAATTCTGGAGCTTTATTCTGGAATGCTGAGCGATAGATATACAACTCACTGACCATCGTCGCGTTACCTGGACCGCCTAGGCCATTCGACATGACATATACGTAATTAAAGACCCAAGAGACCATGGTGATTGCCTCTATAACTCCATAGAAGACAATGGTGTTGAGGATTGCCGGTCTAGTAATGGAGAGGTGTGTCCGCCAGAAACCTGCGCCATCGATTCGAGCAGCCTCATATGTTTCATTCGGAAGTGAAATAATGTGAGCTAGCATCAAAATCACACCAAAACCAACTTCTTTCCAGATTATGACTGAAGACATGGTTCCAAGTGCGATACCGGGATCACCGAGCCAGTCTTGCGCCAAACTATCGAGCCCGATTGAACGTAAGAAAATATTGAGCGCGCCATTTAATTGATAAATCTGACCAAAGACAACGGCGACGACTGGAATAGGGAGCACATAGGGTAGAAATATCGCTGATCGATAGAAACGCATTCCACGTCGAGTCTCAAAAAGCGTCACGGCCAACACAAAGGCTAGAGCTATGAGAACTGGCACCGCTAGGAGTAAAAGCCCATTATGTTTTAGAGCTGTTAAGAAAATTGGATCTGTGATGACGATGGTGAAGTTTTCAAAACCGACCCAATCTCCGTCGTAACGAAAAGATTGTATTAGTACGGTAACTACTGAATAACCAAAGATAAAGAGGATTACAAGAGCTGCAGGAGCTATCCAATAAATAGCCTCACTAGAGGAACGAGCAGACCGCTGACGTCTTTGGACGCCAGCGGTCGCTTGGTTACTACTTGCTAATTTCACTTAGCCCAGGCGGTGAAATTATCTACGAGTTTGCGGTCAGACTTACGTAACCGCTCCATAATTGCTTGCTTGTCGGCTGCAGCTTCTGCTGCGGTTACCTCACCTTTGAGAATCAACTGCACATTCTTGAAAACGGCATCTGCATCAAGTTGTGCTGGGATGAAGTTCTCTAGGTAAGGAGCACCGTTAAGGGCTGCCTCAAAGAGCGCCTTGGTAGAAGCGCTTTGCACTTGTGAGATATCAAAACGATCATCCGCTGGCAATGAACCAGTCGCGGCATACCAAGCGTTGAGACGATCAGTAGTGTGTGTGAACTTAATGAAATCAGCAGCGACTTGGGGATACTTCGACCACTTGGTGATGCCAAGTGTCTGCGAAGTGGTTCCCATCTTTCCTGCTAGCGGACCATCTGACCATGCTGGCATCGCCATGATGGTTACCTTCTCATCGCCGCCAGCCTTCTTTACGAAGTTAGGTGCATCTGGACCGGCAGTGATAGTCATCGCAGCTTTTCCATCGACAAACTTCTGTTGCGCTTGGTAAAGCTCGAGTGAGTTGATGTCATCGTTCCAACACTTGCGATCACGCGACTCTTCAAGTTTGGTCCACCACGTTGCATGTTCAGGATCGGTGAATTTTGTGTTACCCACTACAGCATTGATCACATCTGCTTGTGATTGCACAGATTGACCACCAAGAATGGAGTAAATCCAACCTCCGAACCAACCATCTTTCACACCACCTGCAATCGTCGTGATCTTCTTTGCCGAGAGAACATCGCAAACTTTCATCAGTTCATCCCAGTTGGTTGGAACGGATAGACCGTTGTCAGCGAGAATGTCCTTACGTACAAGTAGCGGGAATGATGGATTCACATACCAAGGTGCAGTCCAAACCTTTCCTTGGAAACCTGCTTCGACTTTTGCGTTGATGTAATGAGACAACTCTTCTTCACTCAAATAGTCTGAGATTGGCGCGATGTGTCCATCCCATCCAGGCTGTTGCGTGTAGATGCCACCCCAGAAATATTGAATATCAGGTCCAGATTGGGCAGCTGCGGCAGCCTCAAACGATGGAATCAAACCGTCGGTAGTCTGCAGAACGTGCTTTATGGTGACATTTGGATGTTCTTTGGTATAGAGCGCAATAGTCTCTTCAAGCCACTTCTGCGCTCCAGGAGCTTCTTGCTCACCCCACCACGAAATATTGAGTGTTAGGTCTTCTGTTGGAAATGCCGCCTTCTCGCCCTCGGCGCTTGTTTCATCTGATGATGAAGAGCAAGCGCTAAGCAGTAGCGCAAACGCGAGTGTGGCGATGGCAAAAATCTTCTTAGATTTCATTTTCCCAAACTCCCCTCTCTAGGGACGTGGACAACTTGCTTAATAATCTCGCTTTGATTAGCCAAAGGCAATGACTGTTTAGCGCTGTCATGCCCACTAAAACGAATCTGGGAACCCACCCATATGATTCTGGGAACAAACTCGCTGGTTCTGGAATTTCGAGCGAGAGATGGGGCCGACCAGGGGACTTGAACCCCTAACCACCCGATTACAAGTCGGGTGCGCTACCAATTGCGCCAGGTCGGCATGAAGCCTGCTCAGTCTAATAGATAGATCTCACCGGCTGACACCCGCAACGCCTCACAACAATCTAGGCGATTTAGGCTGTTGTGAGCGAGGTTTTGCCGATCTTGCCAACGATTTGGTTGCCCTTATTTCCATCGCCAACCTTTACCGGTTTACCCGCAGCGTCGACCAACGCTTTCTTTTTGCCATCTACAAATATCGGCGAACCACCTGGTGTCAGAATTGGATTGGCATTTACATCGAATAGTTGTCCATTGAGTGCAACTCGGATTGCTTTCCCATCTGGTCCCACAACGTTCTGCTTATTCACTCGAATCGATAATTGCGTCGCTTTTGAATTAATTACTATGGGCCTGCCCGATAGATTGAGAACTGTTCTATTCGCCGAATCAATTACTTGGCCATTTTCATTGATTCGACATGGTTTACCCGCGCGATCTAGCAAGAAATCACCATTTGGAGCAAGCAGCATTCCGCGAGAGCTGAGAACTACTGGTCTGCCGTCAGATCCTGAAATAGTTTTACCGGAAGGTGTGGTGAGTAATCCGTTGTACCCAAATTGAAGAGCAAGGCCATCGCTGCTCTTTATTTGTTTACCGTCGACAGTTGATGCTTGGACGCCAACTGCTCCGACATATACCGGGGCATTACCCGAGAGAACTTTCTGGCCATTATTTGCAAGATACGGTTGACCGACTAACGGTTTGCCATCAGCAGCTAGCGCCACGCTGCCCACCGAGTCGGCAAGCGCTTCAGCGAGAACAGGTTCTCCAGCGGCATTTCTTAAGACAACGCCTTTCGCATTGAGTACTGGTGGAACGTAGACAATCTCGCCATTACCTGCTTTAACAACTCGACCATTTGCATCGAGCAATGGCAGGGCCATTACTGGACTTCCCGAACTGTCATAGACCGGTTCATCTTTGCCAAAAGTAATCAGCTTCGTCATGACAACTTTGTCACCATCGGTAACAGGCGCACCAAGACTATTTAAAACGGGACGAACCATTATCGGTAGCCCATTTTTATCTACGAAGACTGAATTTCCATCACGTAACACTGGAGCAGTAGTGAGTGGTTTGCCGTCAGGACCAGTGAGGACTTTGTCGTCGTTTCCGAGCACATTTAATAGGACGACTGGAGCCTTCTTCTTTCCAGGACTTCCAGGAACGACCCGTTCAATGTAGATAATCTGGCCGCCTTCACTCTTGGCAACCTGTGCGCGAACAACTTCACCTTTATCGTCAACAACTGCCTTGCCTGAAGATCCAAGTACAGGCTGCAAAACTAATGCTTTGCCATTTTCATCGGTCAAGTCTGCGCCAGTCTCATCTTTGGCGACAACCGTTGAAACTTTGTTGCCCTTTGAATCGAGGACCTCTTCTCCCTCTGCCGCAGTTTTCGCCACAGTTGCAATCGATGCAATCTTTGACTCAGCCTCAATCAATTTTTGCTTAGCGACCGTCGCCGAATCTGCTTCTATCGATAATTCATTAATCTTCTTATTTGCATCTGCTAGTCGAGCGTTCTGTTCTTGGACTTGTTGTTCATAAATTTTCGCCTGCGCAGCAGCCTTATCAGCAACTGATTTGGATTCATCACTCTTTTTTGCGATTTCGGCTCTGAGCGTTGCTATCTCGGCTTGTAAGTCAGCAATTTGTTTGTTCAACGCGGCAATCTGTGTTGCACTGGTATCAACTGGTGCAGCGACAGGTGAGTACGAAGTTGCGGTCGACGCAGAAGAATCGTATGGCGTAAAAGTACCGCCACTGCCTCCGTAGCCACCGGTGTATGTCCCACTTCCACCGGTCCAAACGCAACCTCCAGGATTGTTCGGATCTGGACTCCACGGACCATCGCAAGCAAAAGCGGGAGAAGTCGGAGTGACAAGCAGCGCGAAGACTGCGATCGCAGGGGCAATTGATCGAGCGCGAACCATGAGAGAAGGATATGTCCCGGTTTTATTCAAACCAAGATTCAGGTAGGGAAAGACCCCCATCTACATGGGGGCAAATCGCCTAAACGGTCGGAGTGGAGTAAAGGACCTTGCCGTTTACCTTGATTTCGGCTTCGACTTGGTACTTCTTAACCGCAGCTGTATTGATGGTAACGCCCATTCCTGGAGCATCTGGCGCTTCAATCATGCCATCAGCACCAACCTCAATCCGATCAAGAGTCAACTCTTGGCAGAGCAGCTTCGGCTCCATGGGATATTCGGTGATATTCGAATCCTTTAATCCAGCAAAGGGCTGTAGCGATGAAGAGAGCGCGGACTGGGAGGTAAATGTGTGATTAACGTACTTCACTCCCTTTGACGTTGCATATTGAGCCACACGATAAGCATTGCCAATACCACCAACGTATCCGGTATCGATTTGGATAAATCCAACTCCACCATAATCAATTAATTGCTCAGCTTGGAATGCATTGTGCGCACCTTCGCCACCGGCAAGTTTTACTTTGCTCGAACGCTTGGCCAACGCACCATATTCGGCGAGCGCATAACCATCAAATGGCTCCTCATACCAATAGACATTTGCCTCTTCGAGCGCTGGAAGTCGTTTTGCAGCAGCCTCGACATCATCCTTAAAGACCGTTCCAGCGTCAATCATCAGGTATCCATCAGCGCCAATGCCTTCACGCGCAGCATGAATATGCGCTGCATCATCATCAACAGTAGTAAGGCCAAATGGTCCCCAGCCAAACTTGATTGCCTTAAACCCTTTATTTCGCATCTCCACGGCTTTTTGCTTGGTTTCAGCGGCAGTATCGCCAAAGAGCACGGATGCATACGGAAGTTTTCGTTCAGTCTTCTTATAACCAAGCAATTTCCAAATTGGTTCTTCCTTGGCTCGACCGAGGCAATCCCAGAGAGCAATTTCAATTCCAGAGATCAAGAGATCGCTTTGTAGCAATCCATAAAAAGAGTTCTGGCGGACATTGCGATAGACCTGGCGAATATCTTCAGGCGAATCAAGGCGCTGTCCAAGGACTGAATCGATAACAGGGTGGCAACCGCTATGAGACATGGGAGTAATCCAGCTCGTGATGCCGACCATTGGTGAACAAACCGCTTCGCCCCAACCAACGTGGCCATTTGATGTGACTCGACACAATAAAGAGTCTTGGCTACCGTCACCAATATCAAGAACTTCAGGCATACGAAGGTAGAAGAGATCAACAGAATCGATTTTCATGGATAAACCTTTCGTTAACTGAGTTTTATTGGCTCGCTATGTTTTGGGGAACGACCGTCGCCTGAGGATACTCCACGAATCCGCCGCGACATCCATGGAATTAAAAAGGTCACAAACCAGCGTAGGTCGCCGTAGACCTTCGCGAAGAACGAACGTCGAGGTAGCGGCGGGAGAACATTGCGCCAGTTGGGGTCGTGCGGTCCACCAATCTTCTGGAGCACCCCTTGCGCCACCCGATGATGGCCCGCTGGATTGAGATGGAGTCGGTCCTTATCGAGAAACCTTCGACTACCAATCTCAGGGTCAGCGGTGGCTTCCAAAACAATTCCGTTGTGTGCAGCTGCCATCTCACGTACTGTCTTATTGAATGCGCTAAATCGCTGCTCCCAAATCTCCTGCATCTTCCCAGATTTAGCAACGCGCTCGATAGCAGTAAATACCATCAACTGGCATCCGGTTTCGGCTAAAACTCCAATTGCTTCACGATAACGCGGCAGCACAACATTGGGATCATAACTTGGACGGAGTAAATCATTAGCTCCAGCATGGAATGAGACCAAAGTATTTGGGCCTTCAATCCACTTCAAAGCAATAGGAATTTGATCGTCAATGACTTGGCCTACTAATTTTCCGCGCACAGCAAGATTTAGGTACGAGAATCCAGGGGTCTGGGAAGCAAGCGCTTCGGCAACGCGATCTGCCCACCCACGATATTGATCATTGACTTTTTCATCTTGCATACCTTCGGTGAAAGAATCACCTAAGGCGATGAATCTCGTGTAATGCGCCATTTCAACTCACTCTTTATTTACCAGTTATGAACGGGTAGATCTTCTTTCAGATACAGAATACAACGCAATCGCCGCTGCGACGCTAGCGTTCAAGGATTCCATCGAAGACGAGATAGGTATCGAGACCACCAAATCACAGCTTTCACGCACCAGCCGGGAGAGGCCTTTACCCTCTCCGCCAATAACTATCATCAAAGGTTCGTCTGCTACGGCCATCTGACCGAGTGGTACATCGCCACCGGCATCTAAACCAACGACGAAAAATCCTTCACCCTGTAAATCATGGATTGTTGCGGTCATATTCTTGATCTGTACGACTGGAGTACGTGCTGCCGCTCCCGCCGAAGCCTTCCAAGCAACTGCAGTCATGCCCGCCGCGCGGCGATCAGGAATCACTACAGCATGAGCTCCAAATGCACATGCGCTCCGAATGATTGCGCCAAGGTTTCGTGGATCAGTAACGCCATCGAGAGCAACAATCAAAGGTACGCCAGAGATTTTCTGAAGTACTTCACTTAGTGGACGAAATTTATAGGGCGCCACCTTCAAGGCAACACCTTGATGAGCAGGGTAAGGATCAAGTTCTTTTCTATTTACTTCTAACACTTCAATCCGTGATTCTCGAGCAAGTTCCATAATTTCATTGACTCGTTCATCAATATCGATTCCACGAGCAACCATTACGCGCTTTACTGCAACACCTGCACGCAGCGCTTCAACTACGGGATTGCGTCCAACGATGACATCATCGTGTACTTCGTATTCGCGGCGCTCGCGTGGCTCTTTCTCACTCCGTGAGGCTGGCTTTCCTTTTTTGGGAGCGCTCGCTGCTGCTGCCTTGCGTTTTGCAGCAGGGTGATAAGGGCGGTCAACCGCTTTTGGTGTTGGCCCCTTGCCTGCAAGCCGTCTCTTGTTATTGCCGCCAGAACCAGGTTTCTTTCGTTGCGCCATTATCTGCTCCACCTTGGTCCGTCGGGGGTATCTTCAAGTGTCAGTCCTAGCTCGGTAATTCGATCTCGAATCCGATCTGCGCTGGCGAAATCTTTTCGAGCACGCGCCTCTTCGCGCTCCTGCAAGAGTGTCCTCACAAGTCCGGATACGACATCTTCAAGTCCAGCATCGCTCTTTATCCAAGACTCATCCCACGGGTCGCATCCCAAAACCGCTAGAGCGCCACGAACTTGCGCTGACTTCACCTCGAGATTATTTGAATCTTTAGCAGCGAGCGCGTTATTTCCCTCTTTGACCAATTCAGATATCACAGCGAGCGCCGCTGGGACAGCTAAATCATCATTCATTGCATTCGCAAACTCATCTGAGATGAAAGTTCCTGGAACCTTGCCTAATTGACTTGCCGCTCGTTTCAAGAAACTCTCTACCCGACGGAAATTCACCGCTGATTCATCTAGCGCTTCTGGAGAGTATTCCAACATCGATCGATAATGAGCGCTACCCAGATACCAACGTAACTCGATTCCGCGAACGCGTTTGAGTAATTCATAGATGCGGAGAGTGTTGCCGAGAGATTTGCTCATCTTCTCCCCAGCAGTTGTTACCCAAGCATTATGTAACCAACGTTGAGCAAATGGATACCCCGCACCATTTGACTGTGCAATCTCATTCTCGTGATGTGGAAAAATCAAATCTAATCCACCGGCGTGAATATCGAACTGCTCTCCTAAGTAAGCCTGCGCCATGGCAGAGCATTCGATATGCCATCCCGGACGACCAGCACCCCATGGAGTTGGCCAGGATGGTTCGTCTGGTTTCGCCCCCTTCCACAGCGCAAAATCTTGTGGATTCCTTTTGATGCTCTCTTCACCATCAGGTGCAGATTGCAGATCGTCGAGCTTTTGACCTGAGAGCGTGAGATAAGTATCGAGCGAACGAACATCTAAATAAACATCGCTTGCTGATCCATTAGCTACAACATATGCCTTGCCACGTTCAATCAACAATGAAATTAA
>CAYQLC010000009.1:0-10709 GCA_964418325.1 uncultured Bifidobacterium sp. | reverse complement strand
ACTCAGCATAAGCGGCGGTGAATACTCGCTCATACTTCTGAGCCAGCGCCCACCACGGCATCTCTTCGTGGATAGCGTTATGCAAAATCTTGTCATCAATATCAGTGACGTTTCGAATGAAAGTGACTTCGTAACCACTGGTAATCAACCAACGCCGTAATATGTCGAAATTAATACCACTTCGGATATGCCCGATGTGTGGTGGCGCTTGCACTGTTGCGCCGCAGAGATAGATACCGACTTTCCCTTGATTCAGTGGTTTGAAGGGAGAGATCTCTCGAGTTAATGTGTTGTAAAGATGTAGCGTCATGCGCGCTTACCAACCATTGCAGTCGCGATTGCAGCGATTCCTTCACCTTTACCAGTGAAGCCAAGTCCGTCAGTAGTTGTCGCACTTAAGGAGACGCTAGCTCCGCCGAGGGCTGCCGAGAGCGCTGCTTCTGCCTCAGCTCTCCGGGCGGAGATTTTCGGACGATTGCCGATTACTTGGACGGCAACATTCTGAATCTCGAATCCAGCGGCGTTGAGACGAACTAGTACCTCTCGTAACAGAGTGGCGCCACTTGCTCCTGCCCATTGAGGATCCGATGTGCCGAATACCGAGCCAAGATCACCTAGATGTGCTGCAGAGAGCAGCGCATCGCAGATTGCATGTGCCGCTACATCGCCATCAGAGTGTCCATCAATACCGAACTCATCTGGCCACATTAATCCAGCAAGATGCATGGGTTTAGTCGTTGCATATTGATGAGCATCAAAGCCAATTCCACTAAAAAATTTCATAAATGACCCACCAACTCCTGCGCCCATGCCAGATCATCAAGTGTGGTGATCTTTCGCGCACGTAAGTCGCCTGGAATAACTTTTACAGCGATACCGAGCTTGGCGACTAACGCCGCATCATCGGTGGCATCACCTTTATGGGCATGTGCTTGCTTAAGCACATCCAGAGTAAAACCTTGTGGTGTTTGCACTGCACGTAAACTATTTCGATCCGGAGTATCAAGAACAAATCCATGAGCGTCTACGACTTTAATAGTGTCAATAACGTCAAGTGCTGGCACCACTGCCTTTTGACCGGCAATTAACTCAAAGAGAACTTGCTCAGCCAAAAGAGTGGGTGCAAATGCGCGGGCAGCATCGTGAACCAAAATATACTGAAACTCGGCTGGAATAACTGTGAGCGCATTAGCCACACTTTGGCTACGCATCGAACCCCCGGACACGACCACCACAGATGAATCTGAAAACAACTTTCGCATCTGCTCTTCATAGCCAACGGGGGCCGCGATCACTATTAGATTGGCGATACTGGATAAATTGTGCACCGCTCGCTCGATAAGAGTTTCTCCTGCGATTTCTACAAGAGCTTTAGGGATACCAACGCCAAGGCGTTCGCCGCTGCCGGCAGCGGGGATAATGACTGCTGTATGTAATTGGCTCATGCGATGAGCCAATTAGGAGGCGAGCACCTCGTCGAGAATGCCTTCAGCCTTAACTTCGTCAGTCTTCTCGGCGAGCGCAAGTTCGCTAATCAAAATCTGTCGTGCTTTTGCCAACATTCGCTTCTCGCCCGCAGAGAGTCCACGATCTAGATCGCGGCGGTAGAGATCACGAACAACTTCAGCAACCTTGATGACATCTCCGGAAGCTAGCTTCTCGAGATTTGCCTTATAACGACGAGACCAGTTTGTTGGCTCCTCGGTATAGGGCTGGCGAAGTACGCCAAAGACGCGATCAAGCCCGGCGCTATCAACGACATCGCGAACACCTACGAGATCAACATTGTCAGCGGGCACCCGCACCGTTAGGTCGCCTTGTGTGACCTTGAGCACGAGGTAAGTCTTCTCCTCACCTTTGATAATGCGAGTCTCAATCGCTTCGATGAGCGCTGCACCGTGGTGGGGGTAAACAACTGTTTCGCCGACTTTAAATGACATCGTGAGTTTCATCCGCCTCTCGAACTGGCCCGGTATGAATCGAGAATTACCGAGGTATCACCTAAGTGAATGATGAGAGGCATATTCTACCAGCCAAAACTGACCCAAAGAATCCCAGGCTTAACCCAAGATTTTTCGCCATTTTTTCAAGATAATTCTAGAATAACTCCAGTTGACAAATTCGCTTTTTTCACTTTTCCCAGGGAGAATTACCGCCATGCCAATTGCGATTAGCGCGCCCAGTGCCAAAAAATCATTTAGCGCTCGCTTCACAGTTATTGCGATGAGCCTTGTATTACTCACTGGATGTGGTGCTGGTCCTAACGCACCAACTCGTCTCATCACTCAAGTTACTGATGGCGTCGAAAAAATGGTTGGCGATATCAAAATGGTGCACATGCTCCTTGTGAAACAGAGCGATGGCAGCGCAGTCTTGGTTGGAACCATCCTCAACAATGGTGAAAATCCAGATTTGATTACCAATCTCACCGTCAATGGAATCCCCGCTCAGGTTGCTCCTGCGACTTTGCTCGTAACCCCTGAGAAACCCTTGATCTTCGCTGGAGATAGCGCCAACGCGTTAGCAGTCTTCCCATCAGTTAACGTCAAACCTGGCGATCATGTTTCGCTGCAAATCACCCTCAGGAATGCCGGCTTAGTAACGCTTGACACTCTCGTACGCGACCGACTTGGTGAATTTGCAAACGTCGGTCCAACTTTTATCGCCAACTAGCAATTAGTTGGCGAACTTATACCCAAGACCCCTCACTGTAAGGATGTATTCAGGCTCTGCTGGGTCCTTCTCAATCTTTGAACGCAACCTTTTGATATGTACATCTAAGGTCTTGGTATCTCCGACATAGTCACTACCCCACACCCGATCTATCAACTGAGTACGGGTAAGAACTCGCCCCGCATTGCGCATCAAGAATTCCAATAATTCAAACTCTTTCAAGGGTAGCGCGACTTGGACATTGTTGACCGAGACCACATGGCGGTCGATGTCCATCCGTACTGACCCGATTGCAAGTAGCCCACTGGATTGCTCAGGCTCCTGACGG
The DNA here is from genome assembly GCA_964418325.1 of uncultured Bifidobacterium sp. Taxonomy (GTDB): domain Bacteria; phylum Actinomycetota; class Actinomycetes; order Nanopelagicales; family Nanopelagicaceae; genus IMCC26077. Next base: position 7,708 of record CAYQLC010000009.1, on the reverse strand, counting down.
CGGCGCATCACAGCACGTATCCGAGCAATCAATTCGCGTGAGGAATAAGGCTTGGTGACATAGTCATCGGCGCCTAGCTCTAGACCTACAACTTTATCTACCTCAGTATCTTTTGCGGTAAGCATGATGATCGGAACAGAGCTCTTCAACCGTAATTGGCGACATACTTCAGTTCCGCTCAAGCCTGGAAGCATTAAATCCAAGAGAACTAGATCAGCTCCCTCGCGATTAAAGATTTCTAGCGCACTCACTCCATCGGCTGCAACGCTTACTTCGAACCCTTCTTTGCCAAGGAGAAATGCGAGCGCATCCGAGAATGAATCTTCATCTTCCACGACGAGAATCTTGGTCATTTGCTCTCACTTTGCTTCACTAAAGGTAACTTCATGGTGAAGGTACTTCCTTCCCCAGGCTTGCTCCATACTAAGACTTCGCCGCCATGAATCGTCGCTACGTGTTTAACGATTGATAGACCAAGGCCAGTCCCGCCAGTCTCTCTAGAGCGAGCTGGATCTACACGATAGAAGCGCTCAAAAATTCGCTCGATATCGCTCTCCGAAATTCCTATTCCCTGATCTTTGACAATCACAGAAACTGAATCTTTATCGGAATTGACCGTAGTAGTGACTTTTGTATTCTCGGGGCTGTAATTAATGGCATTTTCAATCAAGTTATGAATAGCCATCACTAGTTGCTCTCGATCTCCGAAGAGTTGGGCGTTAGCAAGTACCTCATGATTCAACGTTATGAATCTGGACTCAGCACTTGTTTGAGATTGCGAGATAGCCTCAGCAACTAACTCTGATACATCCACTAATTCAAATTCTCTGAGTGGATTAGTATCTTGAAGTTTTGAGAGAGTAATAATCTGTTGGACTAATTCGGTTAATCGCTTTGCGGTTACTGACATTTTGTCAGCAAAGTGGCGAACCATCTGTGGATCATCACTGGACGCTGCTACCGCCTCGCTAAGGAGCGAGAGTGCGCCGATCGGGGTTTTTAGTTCGTGCGAGATATTTGCAACAAAATCGCGACGCACCGCGTCGACTCTTTGCGCTTCGCTAACATCATCAATAAGTACGAGAATCATGCCATCATCATTAAGTGGGACAACTCGGACGCGAAGATTCGATTCTTTCTCAGAGAGCGCCGTTGTTGGTAATTCGATATTCCCCTCCTGCGGGAGATTGGTTCGTCGCACCACCCGAATAAGTGCCAGTAGCTCCTCACTCACCACTCGGCCATTTCTCAGGATGCCAATTTGATTCGCTTCACTAGATGCATGGATTACGCCTTCATTTGCAGAGAAGAGAATCGACATCGAATCTAGACTGCCCAAAACGGCCAGCAACTCAACTGGCACAGCGCTGGTCTCGGGAGCTCGCTCAGATTTGAGCCAACTTCGTACCATGGTCCAATCGTAGAAGTAGCCAGCCTCGGTGACCAATCAGGGGTCATAGCGAAGGGTCGCTTTTACGGGGATTTGCGGAAAGTTAAGTACCTGTTCAACTGCTGTTCACTTCCCTATTTTTCGAGGGGCGCTTTTCAAAGTATCCTCATCTCGTGCGCGATATCTTCCACGAAGAGTTAGATGCAATTAACCAATCGTTAATCTCTTTGGGCCTTCTGACTCAACAGGCTCTCGACTCAGCGACTCATGCTCTGCTCACCGCAGACTTAGCGCTTGCTGAGAAAGTTATCGCTGATGATGACGAGGTTGATGAAGCGCAACATCTGCTCGATGCGCAAACAATCGATTTGATGGCGCGACAACAACCTGTCGCGAGCGATCTCCGTGCGCTCGTCACTTCACTTCGAATGAGCGCTGATCTTGAGCGGATGGGAGATATGGCCCACCACATTGCCAAGCTCGCTCGGATGAGACACCCCGCAACGGCAGTGCCACCTGAACTACTTTTAACTGTTCAGGAGATGGGGCGAGTGGCAAGCAAGATTGTTGGTAAAGCGATTGGTCTTATTGAATCTCGAGATACAGAAGCGGCAAAACTTTTGGAGAAAGATGACGATGAGATGGACATTCTCCATCGCAAACTTTTTGCTGCGCTCCTTGATGACAAGTGGTCACACGGAATTGAAACTGCGATTGACATGACTCTTATTGGTAGGTATTACGAACGGTTTGCAGATCACGCCGTTTCTATTGCGCGACGCGTGTACTACTTAGTCACGGGCGAGTATTACTCCGACCAAAAGTAATCTATTTCTTTCCTTGATTCGCCACTGCTGCAATTGCAATTTGTGCTGCATCGGGATCAAGATACTCTCCACCAGGTTTAATCGGTTCCAATTTTTCATTTAATTCATAAAGCAATGGAATTCCAGTTGGGATATTTAATCCAGCGATATCTGCATCGCTTATTCCATCGAGATGTTTCACTAAAGCTCTCAAAGAATTGCCATGTGCAGTAACCAAAATATTCTTCCCACTTTTCAGGTCTGGAACAATGCTCTCATTCCAGTACGGAATCATCCGTTTGATTACATCTAGCAAACACTCGGTCTTTGGTAGCGCAGGTCCCAAGTCGGAATAACGTACGTCGCCGACCTGCGAGTACAAATCTGAATCATCAATGGGCGGTGGTGGTACGTCAAAAGATCTTCGCCATAGCAAGAATTGCTCTTCGCCATATTGTGCAAGCGTCTCTGCCTTGTTCTTTCCTTGTAAGGCTCCATAATGTCGCTCATTGAGGCGCCAGGATCGACGCACTTGAATCCACTGACGATCACACTCATTAAGCGCAATCTCAGCAGTATTTATCGCTCGCTTTAATAGCGAAGTATGAAGAATATCGGGCAAGAGGCCCCGGTTTTTAAATAACTCTCCCGCCCGCTTAGCTTCCTGCTCGCCTTTTAGGGAGAGCGGAACGTCGACCCAACCTGTAAATAGATTCTTTTCGTTCCACTGGCTCTCACCATGACGAAGGAGGATTAGTTTCATAGACATCCCCTTAATCCTGCCGTGCTCATCTTCAAACATCAACTCTGTAGATGCTTGAACGCCTCGAGGTTTGCCACCGATTCACCTCGGGAAACTCGCCATGCCCACTCGCGCCGGATTGCATCGGCAAAGCCTAGCTCCAAGAGGGTATTAAAGGATGAGTCGCAGTATTCATGGATTGCTCCCAAAATTCTATCCAGCTCTTCTCTCGAAACTAACCCGATTGGCAAGCGTCCTACCAAATAGATATCACCTAAGTCATTGACCGCGTAAGAAAGGAGATAATTTGAAGCATTATGTCGAAGTAGCCATTCATGCACGCGCTCAACATTCTGATCAGGCTTACGAATAACAAAAGCATTTACACTCAAAGTTTTATCGCTGACTTTAAAAATTACATTCGTGTAGAGCTTTTTCTCACCAGGAACGGTAACTAATAACGTTGAGCTATCTAATGCTTCAAATTCGATTTTTGATTCTTTGAGTGAGTCACACAAAATTTCAAGCGCGGAAATCATTTACATCTCACTCACGCGAGCGAACGTATTGCAGCACTTGGTTCAGCAAGAAGTCGGTCGTAAATATCGATTGTTCCTCGAGCTGTTGCCTCCCAACCAAACCGACGAGCATGTTGGAGCGCGCCCATAGATAGCGCAATTCGACGCTGCGGTTCTTGTAATAAACGTGTGAGAACTGCAGACCATGAACGAGCATCATGACCATCAACGAGCGAACCTGAGAAACCATCAGCTACTGCAGTTCGTAATCCACCTACCGCCGCAGCCACTACTGGGGTGCCACACGCCTGCGCCTCGAGGGCAACCAAACCAAAAGATTCACTATGGCTGGGTACGCAGACTAAATCTGCTGCGCGATACCAATGTGGCAACTCTTCTCGCGATACTGGCGGGATAAATCTCACTTGATCTGCAATTCCTAAGAATCGAGCGAGTGATTGCAGACGACGCAATTCATCTCCATCGCCACCGGATACGCCACCGATAATGAGTACCTGCAACTTACTTTTGATAACTGGGTCATGTTTGACCATTTCGCCGGCTGCGCTAATCAAAACATCAGGGCCTTTATGTGGCTGAATTCGACCAACAAAGGCAAGAATCAAACTATCTTTATCAAGACCTAATTGAACTCGCGCCTCGCGGCGACCGCCTCCCGGAGCAAAGTGCTCTAAATCAACTCCTGGTGAGACAACGTGGACTCGATCTGGACACGCGTCATAGAGACTTACCAAGTTAGCTGCTTCAGCATCAGTGTTTGCAATTAAACCCTTTGCACCAGCAACAATCTGCTCTTCGCCAATGGCACGTGCTACTGGTTCGGGTTGGTCGTGATCGGCAAGTGCGAGATTCTTCACCTTTGCCATCGTGTGCATCGTATGTACTAGAGGAACGTTCCATCGCTGTGATGCCAGCAAACCAACTTGTCCTGAGATCCAGTAGTGCGAGTGAATCAAGTCGTAATACCCACGTGGATTATTTGCTTCGACACGTAATAATTCAGATGCCATCGTACACATTTGGGATGGCAAGTCTTCCTTTGTTAAACCTTCATATGGACCAGCAGTTAGGTGGTGCACCTCCACCCCTGGTGCGATTTCAACAACTGGTGGTAATGAACCAGAAGTTGCTCGGGTAAAAATATCAACGGCAATTCCAGACTTCGCTAATCGCTTTGCGGTCTCTACTACGTAGACATTCATACCTCCAGCATCGCGATTGCCAGTCTGCTCTAATGGTGAGGTATGCATCATCAATTGTGCGATGCGACCGGTGGTTTTCATAACTATCGCTTACTACCAGCGCGGGCCACGAAGAATGTCGTTAATTGCCGGACGCACATCAACGATATAAACAATTGCAGCGATAGTAGCGATGATGCCAAAGAGATCTAGTGGGCTGGAAATAGTTAGTCGCAGCACCAATGAAACACCAAGCAGCGAAGCCCAAAAGACCTTGCTCTGTTTTCCTGCGGCGGTAAACGCATCTGCACGCACCCGCACCGCATGGGTAAGACTGAAAACTAGGGCAGCAAGCTGAGCAATGCCCACCACAGTAAGTACAAGACCAGCGAGGGAACCTAATGGATTGGTTAGCGACACAACCCCTAGTCTACTGAACTTAAAAAGCGGCGCGAATTGCCACCTTTGGCGCTGGTCCACCAAAGACGGTCGCACCCGCTAACGCTGGATTAGCGCTGGTAATTCCTATCTGCGCGAGAGCAGAGCGAATGATTGCCTCATGAGCGCGCATCGAACCATCAATAACTTTGAAGGCAACCACGCCATGATTACGCATTCCGGCAATCATCACACCTTCTGCGCCCTCCTTCATAATCAACCCGGGAACTGCGCGCATCCATATCGCAGAGAGTCTACGATTTCCGGCAACCATCTCTGGGTGATTGCTCATCGCGCTAACTATTGCTTTTGATGCTTGATCATCACCAATCACAACCGAGTTAATAGCTCTAGATAATCCGGTGATAGTAATTGCAAATAGTGGTGCGCCACATCCATCAAAAGTATCGTTTGCGCTCACTTCTTCCGTAGCTGATTCGATTTCGTTCTTGATGGCAATCTGAAGCGGATGGTCCATCTCCAAATAGTTTGCAATATCCCAACCATTAACTACACAGGTTGCTAACATTCCCGCATGTTTTCCACTGCAATTCATTGTTAGCTTCGAGGGCGGCTTCTCTCCCCACAACTTTCGTTCAATCTCACCTAGCGGAAGATCAAGCGCACATTGCAGCGCCAATTCTGATAAGCCAAATTGATTGAGAATCTCTCGTACTCCTGCGATGTGCTCAATCGAACCAGAGTGACTTGCAATGACCAATGCCAAGAGTCTTGGTTCAAGATTTAGTCCGAGCTTGACCATGGCCCGTGCTTGTATCGGTTTGATTGATGAGCGAGGAAAAATTGGCGCTTGGATATCCCCCCGTTGAAAGATTTTTGTCCCTGTGGAGTCAGAGATTAATAGGTGACCAAAGTGTGCCGACTCCACCATTTCATTGCGGATGATGTGAGCTAATGCTTCTGGAGCGCTCACATTACGACGCGTTCCATCGTCGACCAAACATGAGCCTGTAATTGATGTCCCTGAGCTTCCATGTCATAGGCATAGAAAAGCTCGCCTTCGACCAAGCCATAGAGTCGAGTCCCTCCGGTAACTTGTTTTGCAGATGGCGAGCTATAACTTTGATCCATCACCAACTGAATCTTCGCTACGTCAAAGCGACCAACCCATCCCTCTGTTATTCCAGTGTTATGGGACAAGATGACTTCGAGAATATTATTTGGCTTCACCCGCCAAAATCCCGTCTCTTGAGCAGCTGGGAGTAATTCATCGCTATCTTCCTGAACAAGCCAAGAGCGGGAGAAATAAGTAAGGAACGGGCGACCATCATGATTGAAGGTGACCTCTTGCTCGAAGAGAAATGGCTTGGTGCTGGGATATTCGCCCTGCCCCTTGCCTCGCCAGGTACCCACTAGCCAGGCCAATGGGTACAGGTCTTGGTGGAGCCCTTCAGGGAGAGTAAAAGCCATCTCAATCACCCAACTTTCGCACTTGGTTTCTGGAGATAAGTTTACGGCGCATCGTGTCTCCAGATTTCTCTTGTTGGAATTTACGTAGCGCACGGCTGGATCTCCCAATAAGGAAGAGCGAGATTAAAAAGGCAAAAACCACCAAGATTCCTGCGAAAACCAAGTCAAGAATTAGCACAAGTAAAAGAGTACGGGCAAACCTCAATTTTCCGTGTAGATTTCATACATGACATCCAAAGCTATAGTCGTAAAGGTCACGGTCGGGCAAGACTCTGCTGAGCGTTGTTCGCAAGGATTCACCGTTGCAGCAACTGCCGCTGCCACGGGAGCCGATGTGATTCTCTGGCTCACCGGAGATGCGACGCTCTTTGGTATTCCCGGTCACGCGGAGGAATTTCACCTCGAACATGCCGCACCTCTCTCACAATTACGAGATCAAATTCTCGAGCTCGGTAAAATAAGAGTCTGCACTCAATGTGCGAAGCGTCGTAACATCACACAGGATCAGTTACTCCCTGGAATTGAAATTGCCGGGGCAAGTACCTTTGTCGAGGACGTTCTTCAACCTAATACGCAAGCTCTCGTCTATTAAATCCTGGTAAATCCTGGTAAATCCTGGTAAATCCTAAAGCCTGCTCATCGTGATGATGATGACGATTGCTGCAATCAGCACTATGACTAAATTACCCGTTGAGCCCACGAATAATCCGATTCGCTAATTCCTGCGCGACAAATGCAAGTTCAGCTCTGGCTTTCATGCCATTGCTCTCAAAATCTCTGAGGATTTGCTCCGCGGTATTCTCAGCAACCGAGCCCACTAATGGTCCATATCGGTCCGCAAAATTCTGATTCGCAAAATCACCAATCGCGCGCGCTAAATCGCTGCGCACATCGTCCAAGGTCGGCTGGGGTAGCGGATCTGCAAACTCGCGCTCTGCTCGTGAGATCGCCTCGCGTGCGCTAGACATTTGCCTCCCCCTGATACCGTGCCGCTGTGAGGTTAAAAAGCCTAGGCGTAACTCTCCTTTTCGTCATATCGAGTTGGATTGCACCCACGCCAGCACAGGCGCTGCCAGTTCGCTCTATTCCCGCAAATTGGGAAATTACTTACACAGATGCTGGTGCTAATGCTGGTGCTAGCGCTCGTCTTGGCGCCTCCTCATTTACCTTTGATGAGAGCG
>CAYQLC010000008.1:28472-55016 GCA_964418325.1 uncultured Bifidobacterium sp. | reverse complement strand
ATGGGCCACCGGGAGCTTGATGTCGCCTCTTTTCGAGCCTGGCTTGCGCGGGCGCGGGATGAAATCTCGCGCTCACGCCAGCGCCTTAATGAAGAGAATCTCTATCCCGTTGCCGATGCTGATACCGGTTCCAACATGGAGGCAACTATTCGCGCCGCAGCTGATGCGGTAGAGCGCGAGGATTCCGACCAACTCGATGTTGTTGCTGACGCTGCGGCTGAAGGTGCGCTTCATGGCGCACAAGGCAATTCCGGAGTCTTACTCAGTCAGATCTTGCGTGGATTTGCTGATGGGTTGCGCGAAAATTTACCGAAAGCATTTGCTCTTGCTCATGAGCGCGCACTCAAAGCAGTTGCTGACCCGAAAGAAGGAACCATTCTCTCTGTCGCTCGCGCTGCGAAAGATGCAGCACAAGATGCGGTAGCGAATGTCGCAAGTTGGAGTAGTGAGATAAAGCGCGATGGCGAGATCGCACTCGCCGCATGGAAAGCAGCCCGAGACTCCACAATCGATAGCGCAAATAATCCTCCGAGTGAGGCTGCCCGTGGCAGCATCGATGCTGGCGCTCATGGAATCGAGTTGGTTTATCGCTCACTGGTTGCCGTACTTGATGGCACTTCCGAATCGATAAGCGACATCCCGCAACAAGCCCGAAGTGCCAGCCGGATGCAGGCAAAGGCAGTAAGTGATGGCGCATACGAGGTGATGTATGAACTCTCAAATATCTCTGAAGGAAAAATTGAGCAGTTGCGAACAAAACTAGCAAGTATCGGACAGAGTCTGCTTGTAGTTGGTGAAGCCAAATTTTGGAAGGTACATGTACATACCGATTTCGTAGAGAAGTCTGTGGAGTTTGCCAAAGAAATTGGTGAACCCGAGAACATTCGAATCACTGCACTGGAGGTTTCTGGGTGCCATGGCGAGCGCACTTTGATCACGGTGGCCAATGGACCGGGCTTTGAGCTCTTGATGCGCGAATCCGGAGTTTCAGTGATTAGCGCCTTCGACTCTCGTCGCATTACTCCGCAAGAGTGGATTGTGGCAGCACAAGGCAGTGATGAAGCGCTCCTTATCCCACACGATATCCATGGACACGAGAGCGCCACTTCTGCTGCCGAGCAATTGCGGGCAGGAGGGAAGAAAGTCGCTGTTATAAATTCATTCTCACCACTGCAGGCCTTGGCGGCAATCTCCACACACTCCGAGAACCTCAATAGTGATTTCGAGAGCGAAGTGTCGACGATGGATATGGCAGCAGGCCAGACCATCTCCATCACCATCGCTTTTGCGCCGCGAGAGATGAGTGTCGGCACAGAATTAGTTGCCGCTGGCTCAGTCATAGCCCTTAGAGATCGAAAAATTATTGCCTTCGGTAGCGAAGAGAGCGAAGTGGCCTGGCGAGCAATTTCAGAGAGTATGGGTAGCTCTGCCGAGCTCATTACGTTAGTCACTGGAGCACAGGTATCCGGTGAACTAGTGGAGGAAATTTCCTCCCGAATCAACCAATCATTCCCATCTATCGAGGTGACTACATATTCAGGTGGGCAGGCGTGGTATCCACTCTTGATCGGAATCGAATAAATGGTCGCGCTCAATGCCAAACTTTCTGCAGCGCTAGGCGACCGAACGGCAAAGGCGCTTAATACAGGCTTTGGTTATACAACGGTTGAGGATCTACTTCGCCACTATCCGCGCAGATATGTTGCCCGTGGTGAACTTACCGATATCGATCAGCTAAAGGATGGCGATGTCGTGACAATTCTGGCCGAGATTGTTGATACTAATAATCGACCGATGCGCGGTCGTAAAGGTTCGATACTTGAAGTGAAAGTTAGCGACGGAAAAAAGAAGCTCGCACTGACATTTTTCAATCAAGCATGGCGTGAGCGAGAGATGCGAGTGGGTCGTACTGGGCTCTTTGCCGGAAAGATTGGAACCTATAAAGGAGTCCGACAACTTTCACATCCCGAGTATCTGCTTATTCCCGAGGGCACGGATACCGATGAAGCTGCAGGAGAATTCGCTGGCAAACTAATCCCGGTTTATCCCGCGACGGCAAAGTTACCATCATGGAAGATTGGTCAGTGCATTCGCACCATTCTTGATGTAATCGACGAGATTCCTGAGACACTTCCTGAGAGGTATCGCAAGAGTTTGCCAAGTGCTCATCAAGCCCTCCGGGATATCCACCTACCCGATTCCCAATCTGCAGCAGCGCTAGCCTTTGAGCGATTAACATTCGACGAAGCCCTTTCACTTCAATTGTTGCTCGCTCGACGGCGACATCAATTTGAGACGCTGCACGCAACACCACGACTCTTTCGAAGTGGTGGACTTCTTGAAATCTTTGATGCAAACCTTCCCTTCGAATTAACGCCAGGGCAGATTGCAGTCGGAGATGAGATCGAAAGTGATATGAAATCTCAGCGCCCGATGCATCGCCTGTTGCAGGGTGAGGTGGGATCTGGAAAGACGATTGTTGCGCTCCGGGCGCTACTTGCAGTTGTCGATACCGGCGGCCAGGGAGCGCTCTTGGCTCCAACCGAGGTCCTTGCTGCGCAACATTTTCGATCCATCTCTGCAACTCTCGGTGATTTAGCCACCGCGGGGATGCTTGGCGGTAGCGATCGGGCGACGCGGGTAGTTCTTCTCACTGGTTCAACACCAGCACCTGCGCGGCGAAAAATTCTTGCTCAGATTAGAGATGGCTCTGCTGGAATTGTAATTGGAACGCATGCCCTGTTAAGCGAGGGAGTGGATTTCTCAGACTTGGGATTGATTGTCGTTGATGAACAACATCGATTTGGAGTTGAGCAGCGCGATGCGCTTAAGCTCAAAGCACAATTACCTCCGCATCTACTTGTCATGACAGCAACACCCATTCCACGCACGGTTGCAATGACTGTATTTGGTGATCTAGATATATCCACGCTCACTGAATTGCCTAAGGGACGTTCGCCAATCACCACGCATGTGATTCACGAGAGCGAGAAGCCACATTATGTTGAGCGGGCGTGGGAGCGTATCCGAGAAGAGGTTGCGCAAGGTGCACAGGCTTATGTAGTTGCACCACGAATCGAAAGTAGTGAGAGAGAAAAAAGTGACGGGGAGGCAGCAGGTGATCAGGCTCATTCTGTTGAGTCACTCTATGAATTCCTCACCAATGGCCCACTGTCGTCAATCAGGGTTGGATTGCTTCATGGCAAATTAGCTAGCGACGACAAGGATCGAATTATGCGAGCATTCGCTGGCGGTGAAATTGATTGTTTGGTCGCCACCACGGTAATCGAAGTTGGCGTTGATGTGCCGAATGCAACAGTGATGATTATTGCCGATGCTGATCGTTTTGGAATTTCACAACTACATCAATTGCGCGGTCGGGTCGGTCGTGGAAGTAAGCCTGGGCTCTGTCTGTTATTGACCAAAGTAGCGGAAGAAAGCAGTGCAATGGAGCGACTACAGGCCGTTTCGCGTTCTAATGATGGATTTGAATTGGCGAGAGTTGATCTTGATCAACGGCGTGAAGGTGATGTCTTGGGCACTGCACAATCAGGAACCAGGTCACAACTTCGTTTACTTCGCGTTCTCCGTGATGAAAAAATCATCGAACGCTCTCGAGAGATTGCAATAGAGATTATTGCCGATGATCCTGACCTGAAAGAGTTTCCGGCATTGCGCGAAGAACTTGCGAAATTAGAGCGTGATGAACGCGCCGATTTTATTGAGAAAGCATAAGGAGAATATAGATGCGCATTATTGCTGGCAGTGCAAAAGGAAGGAATCTCGTTCCACCTGCTGGTGTCACCCGACCAACCTCGGATCGAACAAGAGAGGGAATCTTCTCTGCGCTCGAGTCTGAAATTGGCACCTGTTCCGGAGTCTCTTTTCTTGATTTGTATGGTGGAACTGGTGCAGTTGGGCTTGAGGCTCTCTCTCGTGGCGCACGTGAAGTTGTTGTCATCGAGAAAGATGTTAAGGCTGCAAACGTGTGCCGTGAAAATCACGAACTCATTGCAAAAGTCGTTAGTGGAAAATTCGCGGTTTTACGTATGAGTGTCGATGCTTATCTTGAATTAGATCAGAATAAGCAATCGCACTTTGATGTGATCTATCTTGATCCACCATATGAAGTCCCAAACTCCACCATCGAGAAAGTTTTATCGAAAATAATTGATAACGAAATCCTAAAATCCGATGGGATAGTGATTGTTGAGCGCTCCAGCAGATCTAGCGCATTTGCCTGGCCAGAGGGATTTACCCCCGTAAAAGAGCGCAAATACGGTGAAGGAACGGTCTATTTCGCTAATTTCTGAGTTTCGGTAGTCGGTGTTTGCTTGCTACCGTGTCCCCATGATGCGCGTGGTTTGCCCAGGCTCCTTCGACCCCATCACTTACGGACATCTAGATGTCATTGAACGAGCCAGTGAGCAATTTGACGAGGTCGTGGTCGCCGTCCTAGTTAACAGAACCAAAGGTTCCTTGTTCACGGTGGAAGAGCGAATGGAAATGATTCGTCAGACCGTAGCGAATTTCGCAAATGTGAAAGTTGACTCGTGGAGTGGGTTACTCATCGACTATTGCAAGGAGCGAAATATCCGCGCGATTGTCAAAGGCTTACGAGCGGTGAGTGATTTCGACTACGAGCTTCAGATGGCTCAAATGAATCGTCAACTTTCTGGGGTTGAGACTCTTTTCATGGCAACTCGCCCCGAATACTCCTTCCTCTCCTCTTCCTTGGTGAAAGAGTTGGCCACGTATGGGGGAGATGTCTCAACGTATGTACCTGCTCCGGTGCACGCATCACTACTTGAGCGGATCTCAGGAGGCGAGAGATAAATGGAATCACTAGAGAAGTTGCAACTTGCCATCTCAATGGTTGAAGAGGCGCGCTCGGTGCCACTGAGCGCATCCTGTGTAGTCCACCGTGGCGAGTTACTCGGTGTCTTGGACGAGGCACGGGTGAGCCTGCCCTCTGATTTAGATGCAGCGGCGAAAGTACTCAACGATCGTGACGTCATTATCGAAGAGGGGCGCGCGAGTGCGGAGCAACTTATTGCGATGGCTCGTGAAGAGGCTGCCAGGTTGGTTGAGCAGACTGAGATTGTCATAGCCGCTCGGGCAGAGGCCGAACGAATTTTAGGCCAGGCACACCAAAGTGCGCAGGAACAACGAGATGAAGTGGATTCTTACATTGACTCTCGACTGGCAACGCTTGAGGTGATTCTCACGAAGACTATGGATGCTGTGGTCAAGGGCCGTGAACGAATCGCCGGAGCCAGTGAAAAGGATGTCTTGTCAAAACTTGCCGATGAATAAGGAGAATAAGGAGCAGCTACTACAGCTCAAGCAATAAAGAGAGAACCAGGAAGAATTCGATGCCAATTTCACATCTGCCAGATTCATTCGCAGAGTTTCTCGTCTCTATTCATGATCTCAAGCGTCAACCCGGTGAGATGATGGAGATTAAGCGCACCTTTGCTAACCCGCAGCGAATTGGAATTGATGTCATCGCTATTGAGGCCAATGCGCAATGCACAATGACCGGACGGATTGAATCTGTCTCCACTGGGGTATTGGCAACGTGCGAGATTCGCTCGGTTGCCGAAGGTGAGTGTGTTCGATGTCTAGATCCCATCACCTTGCCCATCGATGTTCAGATTCAAGAGCTCTACTTCTATGCGATTCCCGTCGATTGGGACGAGGAGGAGGATCAACCACCGCTGATTAACGAAGAGCGAATCGATCTCTTGCCGCCAGTTCGCGATGCGGTGATTTTGGATTTACCGCTCCAGCCGCACTGCTCGGAAGAGTGCCTGGGGCTATGTCCTGAATGTGGCGAGAAGGTGGCCGAGAACCCCACTGGCCATGACCATCAGAACATCGACCCGCGCTGGGCGAAATTACGCGATCTGCCTGACCTTTAGGAGCGCGATTGGGGCCAAGCCCCGGACTCGGGCGCTGGTTGTTTTGGCAAATGAGGACCTAATAAGGGATAGTTCTCCCATGCCAGTTCCCAAGCGAAAACTCTCCCGCGCCCGCACTCGTTGGCGCCGGAGCATGTGGCGTACCACCGCGGCCAACACCGTTCTCTGCGAACAGTGCCGCCAACCACGTCTCCAACACATAGCCTGTCCAACCTGTGGCACATACCGGGACCGTAACGCTCTAGAGGTGTAAGTATCACGATGCATCGCGACCTCACTCAGGCTCTCGGTGCCGAAATAGATGCACAACTTCTTGAAATCGCCCTTACCCATCGCTCCTACGCCTACGAATCTGGCGGCTTACCCACATATGAGCGCCTTGAATTTCTCGGCGATAGCGTTCTTGGCTTGATTGTCACTGCCGAGCTTTATCAACGATATCCAGATTTACCAGAGAGTCGATTGAGCCCATTGCGTTCGGGAATTGTCAACACCGTTGCGCTCGCCGAAGTTGCTCGCGCACTGGGACTTGGCAGTCACATCAAGATTGGAAAAGGCGAGGAGAGTTCTGGTGGTCGAGATAAATCATCGATACTCGCCGACTCGTTGGAGGCGCTCTTTGGTGCGCTCTATCTTGATAAGGGTTTTGAAGTTACTAAAAACATTATCTTGCCGCTGATCTCACCAGTGATCTCCAACGCCTTAGAGAAAGGTGCAGGACTTGATGGCAAGACAGCGCTTCAAGAGCTGCTTGCGGAACGGAATTTGGGCGTACCTGAGTATGTAGTTCGTGACTCAGGACCCGACCACGACAAGGATTTTGTTGCAGAGGTTGTTGTCCATGGAACAGTTGTTGGTCGAGGCGAAGGTAAGAGTAAGCGCGAAGCTGAACAGATTGCAGCAACGATGGCATTTACGACATTACACTCGAACGATCGTGCCTGAATTACCAGAAGTTGAGACAGTCCGGCGCGAGCTCGCGCAATGGTTGCCTAAGCAAGAGATCTCATCGGTAAAGATTCTCCATCCTCGCGCAGTGCGACGAAGTTCTGGCCCATCTCTGCGAAGTCCTAAGAACCCACTTTTGGGTGCGAAAGTAAAAAGTGTTAATCGACGAGGCAAGTTCCTCTGGCTCGCCTTTGATCGACCATACGCCCTAGTTATCCATCTAGGAATGAGCGGGCAAGTTCATCTCCCTAAAACTCCCGCGAGTAAATCACCGCATGTGCGTGCACGAATAGAATTTTTAGCCGGTAAGCGTGAACTACATTTTGTTGATCAACGAACTTTTGGTTATTTGGCAATTGATGAATTAGTATTCGATCCACAGAGAAAAGCCACTGGCAGAACGTTAATTCCGGATTCAATTACCCACATCGCACCTGATCTCTTGGAAGTTTTTGACGAGAAAGAGGTCGCACTCTCCCTCTCAGATCTCAATGAGCGAATCCGATCACGCAAGAGTGAGATAAAACGGGTCCTGCTCAACCAAGAGGTTGTAAGTGGCGTAGGCAACATCTACGCAGATGAAGGTCTTTGGGCGGCAAAGATCCATCCGGAGCGCCCAGCGCACGAGCTAACGATGCGCGAGGTTGATGCGCTACTTCGGGAACTTCGCACCGTGATGCTCAAGGCGATTAAGGCCGGGGGAACTTCGATCGATGAGCAATATAAAAGAGTTAATGGTGAGAGTGGCTACTTCGATGTCGAACTCAATGCTTATGGGCAAGAGGAGGAGCCCTGCCCCCGATGTGGAACCCTCATCCAAAGGTTGAGGTTTATGAATCGCTCGAGCCACCTCTGCCCGAGGTGCCAGAAGAAGCCGTAATCAATAGTTAGGGTAGGAAGCCTCGCGAGCGCGCCTTAAGCAGGCCACAAGGAGGTTGGAGTCGATGTATCTCAAGGCCCTGACCTTGAAGGGCTTTAAGTCCTTTGCCTCGGCGACAACCCTTCGCTTTGAACCGGGAATCACCTGCGTTGTAGGTCCAAATGGCTCAGGCAAATCAAACATCATCGATGCGCTCACGTGGGTAATGGGTGAGCAAGGCGCGAAGAGCCTTCGCGGCGGCAAGATGGAAGATGTCATCTTTGCAGGAACTACCGGACGCGCGCCGCTTGGTCGCGCTGAGGTTTCGGTAACGATTGATAACAGTGATGGCGCGCTTCCCATCGAATTTTCTGAAGTCACTATTTCGCGAATCCTCTTTCGTAATGGCACGAGCGAGTATCAGATCAATGGTGAGACTTCGCGGCTTCTTGATATTCAAGAGTTGCTTAGCGACAGTGGAATCGGTCGAGAGATGCACGTGGTCGTTGGTCAAGGACAACTAGATTCGATTCTCTCGGCGAACCCGGAGGAGCGTCGAGCCTTTATCGAAGAGGCATCAGGAATTCTCAAACATCGAAAGCGAAAAGAGAAAGCGCTTCGCAAGTTAGAGGCGATGCAGGCCAACTTCACTCGCATTCAAGATCTACTCACTGAATTGCGCCGTCAACTCAAACCCCTCGGCAAACAAGCTGAGGTAGCAAAGAAAGCGGCCACGATTCAGGCAGATGTCCGTGATGCACGATTGCGACTTCATGCAGATGATCTGATTCAACTAAAAGAAAATTTCACCACCGAAGTGGCCGATGAGAACGCGCTGCGCGCTCGTCGAAGTGAAGTCGAACGTGAATTAGAGATTATTCGTGCTCGCGAGGGTGAGTTAGAGCAGCTCACATTCTCTCAAGCGCCGGTGCTTACCAAAGCTCAAGACACTTTCTATCAATTAAACTCACTGCGCGAACGCTTCCGCGGGAGCGCTAACCTCGCTAGTGAACGCGCTCGCTACCTCTCCGATTCGGAGGAGGTGCTCTCTTCGACAGTTGATCCCGATGCGCTCGAACGTGAAGCTGCAGTGATTCGCGGACAGGAACAGAGTCTGCGTCAATCGTTGACCTCCCAAGAAGAGTCACTTCGAGTAGCAACCGCGAACTTGGTGCAGATCGAAAGCGAACTGAAAGCTCGCGAAAATGAACTCTCGCAAGCGCTCCGTGCAGCAGCTGATGTTCGTGAGGGAAATGCACGTCGAGAGGGTGAAATCAACTCCCTCAAGTCGCGAATTCACGCGAGTGAATCAGAGATTGAGCGGCTGACGCGAAATCGAGATGATGCCCTGGCTCGCGCTGCCCAAGCACAACAACAATTTGCTGCAAAAGAAGTCGAAATTGCTGGCCATGGTGCGGGAGAAGAGAAATTAGATTCTGACTATCAAACGCGTAAAGGCGCAGTGGATAGGGCTACTTCAGCGCTTGAGAGCCTTCGCGATCGAGAACGTGCCGTAGAGCGAGAGCGCTCTGCCACCCAGGCGCGAGTGGAAGCGCTCAAACTCTCAGTCTCTGCTCGCGATGGCAGCGCTCTGCTATTGGGTGCACGTAATGAGATTCCAGTTCTGGGTTCCCTTGCTTCGTTGATGGAAGTGGCCTCCGGTTGGGAGGTCGCAATCGGAGCTGCGCTGGGTTCACTTGGTGATGCGGTGGTTGTGGGGCGTCTTTCAGACGCACTGGATGCGCTGACTCTCTTAAAGCGGGAGAACGCTGGACGAGCCGAGATTGTTGTAGTTGGTGGCAATGAGGCGTCTGCTCAACTTTTCAATCAACCGCTACCTCAAGGTGCCTATCGCGCACTCGATGTGATTAGGGCTGCCCAGGTACAGCGCCCTCTCACTCAAATTCTTGGTAACACGGTCGTTGCCGATTCATTAAATATCGCTCATGCAATCTTGCAGCAATTTCCATCGATTCGAGTGGTGACCAAAGAGGGCGATGTGCTGGGTCGAGACTTGGTCAGCGGGGGATCAAAACGCGATTCAAGCATCGTTGAATTAAATGCTGCCATAGAGGCCAGCGAGCGAAAACTCGCCGAGCTCACTCACGATGGCGAGCGACTTCGCTTCGAGATTGCCCAAGCGCTAGAGAAGGTTAATGTCGAACGAGTCGAACTCGATAAATTGGTAGCTGCGCTCAACGAGTCGGATGCCCGGATGGCGGCACTTGCCGAACAGATTGCAGTTTTCAGTCAGACCAGGAGCGCCGCACAAGCAGAAGCCGATCGGCTCTCGCTTTCTATCAACGAAGCAAATCAGCTGCTGACCCAATATCGAAGTGAACTACAGGCTCTTGAGAGCGCTCCACCAAGCAATACTCCCGTGGTCGATATCGGTTCGTATGACATTGATCCGCTTCGAGAGCGAGTCTCCTTGGCTAGAACAGTCGAAATGGAAGCTCGATTGACGCTGCGAACTGGGGAGGAACGAGCTAATGCCCTTGCAGACCGTGCGATGCAACTTGAACGGGGAGCGCAGAATGAACGCGATTCGCGCGTACGTGCAATTGCCAAACGTGAAGCACGAGCACATGCTGCGATAGTTGCACAACAACTTGCTGAAATCGCCTACGACGCATTAATTCAAATCGAAGTCTCCATCAATAAAGCAATGGCAGAACGGAATGCGCTCGAAGCAGCTCGGACGGAGCGCGAGGGCGAAATATTGGCGGTCCGTACGAAAAACCGTGAACTCACTGCTGAAATGGAACAACTCACCGACAGCGTTCATAAAGATGAGATTGCTCGAGCAGAGCATCGAATGCGAATTGAACAACTTGAAGAGAAGATCACCACTGAGTTTGGCTTGGACGTTCACACTCTGATTTCCGAATATGGACCGTCCAATGATGTGCCAACCTTCATTCTTGATGATGAAGGACAAGTCATATCAACCGAGGTCATTCCGTACCGAAGAGATCAGCAAGAGAAGAGGTTGGCAGCAGCAGAGCGATCCCTTGCGCTCCTTGGCAAAATCAATCCATTGGCGCTCGAGGAATTTGCGGCGCTCGAGGAGCGTTCGAAGTATTTGGCAGATCAACTTGAAGATCTAAAAAACACCAGGCGCGACTTACTGGAAATAGTGCGCGAAGTCGATGAGCGAGTGGAGACAATCTTCAAAGAGGCATATCGGGATACTGCCAAGGCCTTTGCCGAAATCTTCCCACGATTATTCCCAGGTGGTGATGGACGTTTGCTTCTTACCAATCCAGAGGATTGGCTGACGACGGGCGTAGATGTCGAGGCGCGACCACCGGGCAAGCGGGTAAAGCGACTATCGCTTCTCTCCGGCGGTGAACGCTCGCTTACTGCGGTCGCTCTCCTTGTAGCGATTTTCAAAGCGCGGCCAAGTCCCTTCTATGTGCTCGATGAGGTCGAAGCAGCGCTCGATGATGTCAATCTTGGTCGGCTTCTTGAAGTGCTCTCTGAATTGCGCGCTGATTCACAACTCATCATCGTCACACATCAAAAGCGCACGATGGAGATTGCCGACTCGCTGTATGGCGTGACCATGCGTGGCGATGGGGTGACTGAAGTTATTTCGCAGCGGATTCGTGAAGTGGAGAACGCCTAGTGTCACTCCTATCACGATTTACCGCACTATTCACTCGTGAAGAACGAGTTGCTGTCGATTGGGATGATCTAGAGCAAACCTTGATCGCAACAGATATCGGCCCAACGCTGGCAAAGCGAATTTCACAACGCCTCAGCGATGAGAGAGCCTTGACTCTCGAGGGAGCGCTTAGTGAACTTCTTCTGACCTCAGACCGTTCATTGAACACCGCACAATCTCCGCCGACAGTCCTGCTGGTAGTTGGCGTAAACGGCAGCGGCAAGACCACTAGCGTCGGAAAGTTGGCAGCGCATCTGGCAGGGCAGGGTAAATCAGTTGTTCTCGTTGCTGCAGATACCTTTCGGGCTGCGGCGCGCGAGCAACTTCAAACGTGGGCCAATCGCACTGGAACCACCTGCGTTGGCGGAAAAGATGGCGCAGATCCTGCGGCAGTTGCCTTTGATGGCGTATCGAAGGCGGTCGAAGAGCGAGCCGATTATGTGATTATCGATACCGCAGGGCGACTCCAAAGCAAAGAGGGGTTGATGGATCAATTGTCGAAGATTCGCAGGGTGATTGAGAAAAAGGTCCCGGTAAATGAGGTCTTGCTTGTCCTGGATGGAAGTACCGGCCAGAACGCGCTCTCCCAGGGCGAGAGTTTTACCGCAGCGGTGAGCGTGACAGGTCTTGTGCTCACCAAACTCGATGGTTCAAGTAAGGGTGGAAGCGCCTT
Source organism: uncultured Bifidobacterium sp. (assembly GCA_964418325.1). GTDB lineage: Bacteria > Actinomycetota > Actinomycetes > Nanopelagicales > Nanopelagicaceae > IMCC26077. The sequence continues at coordinate 42,942 of CAYQLC010000008.1, read as the reverse complement.
GGCCATTGAAGCCACCCTAGGCATCCCCATCAAATTCATTGGCACCGGGGAGGGCGTTGGCGATATCGCCCCCTTTGACCCCCACTCCTATATCGCCCAACTAGTCGGGCGTTAATTCCCCTGGAAACAATTTTGTTACACAAGGCGGGGATTGTTTATCCCCTGGAAACCTTCTTCTAACCGATGTGAACCACGCCATCGGGATAGTTCTGTTAGCCCGACCTCGGGATTTACAGAAATGAGCGAATATGAGCGAAGTGGTACTCAATAGCGGTGATACCGCTTGGATGTTGATGAGCTGTGCGCTGGTGCTCTTAATGACACCAGGTCTTGCTCTCTTCTACGGCGGAATGGTTCGAGCCAAAGGCGTCTTGAACATGATGATGATGTCATTTATCTCGATGGGCATCGTCTCCATCTTGTGGGTCCTTTATGGATACTCGATGGCATTTGGAAAAGATCTTGGTAATGGACTGTTAGGTGATCCCTTTGAGATGTTTGGTTTAACTGCACAGATTGCACCAGACTCCTTCTTCGGCACGATCCCCACCTCAGTTTTCGTCGCCTTCCAAGCAATGTTCGCGGTGATTACAGTGGCGTTGATCTCTGGTGCCATAGCAGACCGCGCAAAGTTCGGCGGATGGGTTCTCTTTGTCATTATCTGGTCAACCCTGGTCTACTTCCCGGTCGCGCACTGGGTCTTTGACTTTGATAGTGGAGAGAGTGATCCGGGTGGATGGATTGCCAACCAATTGAAGGCAATCGACTTCGCTGGTGGTACCGCTGTCCACATCAATGCAGGTATCGCAGCGCTCGCCGCAGCGCTAGTCCTTGGTAAGCGCTCTGGATTTGGTCGTGAGGGATTTAAGCCGCACAACCTCACTCTGGTCATGATTGGCGCTGGTCTACTCTGGTTTGGTTGGTTTGGATTTAATGCAGGATCGGCAGTTGCATCCAACGCGACTGCAGGAATTACTTTCCTCAATACCTTCGTAGCCACTGGTGCTGCCATGTTGGGTTGGTTGATAGTGGAGAAGATTCGCGATGGGCGGGCAACGTCATTGGGCGCTGCCTCAGGCGTCGTCGCTGGTCTAGTCGCCATCACTCCAGCGTGCTCCTCAGTCAATCCACTTGGTGCGATTGCACTCGGTGCGATTTCCGGAGCTCTATGCGCACTCGCCGTTGGTTTGAAGTACAAACTTGGCTATGACGATTCGCTCGATGTCGTCGGCGTTCACTTGGTTGGTGGCCTAGCCGGATCCATATTGGTCGGCGTCTTTGCAACGAAAGATGCTCCAGCGGGAGTCAATGGGCTTCTCTTCGGTGGCGGTTTTGATCAACTGAATCGCCAGTTAATAGCAAGCCTTGCAGTTTTGGCCTACTCCTTCATCGTCACTTATCTCATTGCGAAGATCATCGATAAGACCATTGGTTTCCGAATCTCACCAGAGGCTGAAGCTAAGGGCATCGACTTATCTGAACATGCTGAATCGGCATATGAACTCGGTGGAACTCGTGGAGGTGCGTTCTAATGGCAACGACAACAATGAATCTCATTACAGCGATCATCAAGCCGCAAAAGCTCGATGATGTGAAAGATGCTCTGAGTGCAAAAGGCATTCACGGTATGACTGTCTCTGAAGCAAGTGGTTTTGGTCGACAGGGTGGCCACACCGAGGTATATCGCGGCGCTGAAGTAACAGTGCGCTTTGTTCCTAAGGTACGAGTGGAGATTCTTGTTGCAGCCACGGAGGCGGCAGGTGCGATTGATGCAATCGTGAAAGCTGCTGGCACCGGATCTATTGGTGATGGCAAGGTCTGGTCAGTGCCGGTAGAAGAGGTAGTGCGGGTGCGAACTGGAGAGCGCGGTATCCCAGCGCTCTGACCTGTATTCGCCAGTTAGGCTAGGGGAGTGTTTGATGCACTGACCTCGCGTATGTCGCGGACCCTAGCCGGACTGAGAAGTCGTGGGCGGATCAATCCAGTTGATTTGGAATCAACGTGTGGTGAGATCCGCACCGCCCTTCTGGAAGCGGATGTCGCCCTCACCGTCGTCGATCAGCTGATCTCTGAAGTAAAGCGGCGTGGCTTAGAGGCGCTATCGCTCAAACAGTCGGGAATTAATCCGGCACAGCAAGTCATCACCATCATCCATGAAGAGATTCTCAAGGTTCTTGGTACCAATGCGCGGGCGCTTGCCGAGGCTAAGAAGCCGCCCACCAAAATTATGCTCGCGGGATTACAGGGTTCGGGAAAGACCACGCTCGCCGGCAAATTAGCGCTCTGGCTTAAGGAACAGGGAAATACTCCACTGCTGGTTGCGTGCGACCTGGCACGACCCAACGCCGTTACGCAACTTCAAATAATCGGCGAGCAGATTGGGGTTCCGGTATTTGCTCCAGAGCCAGGCAATGGAGTCGGTAACCCCATTTCAGTGGCAAAAGCTGGTCTTGAACATGCTGAACAAAAATTATTTAACTACGTAATCTTTGATACCGCTGGACGGCTTGGCGTTGATGTGGAGTTGATGAAAGAAGCGCGCTCAATCAAAAATGCGGTAACACCAGATGACACACTCTTTGTTGTTGACGCCATGACTGGACAAGATGCAGTGAATACAGCGAATGCTTTCCATACTGGAGTGGGTATCGATGGAGTAGTGCTCACTAAAGTAGATGGTGATGCCAGGGCCGGCGCGGCGCTCTCTGTGACTTCTGTTATTGGAAAACCGATTCTCTTTCTCTCCACCGGCGAGAAAAGTTCTGAGTTCGAACCATTTCATCCTGATCGGATGGCGCAACGAATCCTAGGAATGGGCGATGTCGCAACTCTCGCGGAGCAAGCAAAGAAAGCTTTAGATGAGAAGAGTGCAGCTCGATTAGAGGAGAAGTTCGTCTCTGGCGAAGATTTCACTTTCGATGATTTCTTGGAACAGTTGCAAGCGATGAAGAAGATGGGTTCAATGTCAAAGTTACTCGGAATGTTGCCAGGAATGCCCGGGGCGCAGGGTGCGCAGTTAAAGAGACAGATCGAGGCAATCGATGACAGCGAAACCGATCGGGCAGCAGCAATCATTCAATCAATGACACCTCTTGAGCGAAGTAATCCGAAAGTCATCAACGGCTCCCGTCGATTACGAATTGCGCGGGGCAGTGGAAATGAAGTCTCGAGCGTTAATCGCTTGCTTGAGAGATTTGCTGGAGCGCAGAAAGCGATGAAACAGATGAAAAGCGCCCGTCCAGGATCGGCAGGCGCTCTCCCTGGTATGCCTGGTATGCCTGCGATGCCTGGTATGCCTGCGATGCCGGCGCGGAGCTCCCAGCGTCCTCCAAAAAAGTCGAGATCAGGCAATCCTGCAAAACGAGCAGAGCAGGAGCGAGGCTAGCGGCCGACTCCTTGGATCCCACGCCGCCGTTTTGGCGGTTAGCCCCGCTACTGGCAAGATATGGAGCCTTGAGAACGGGCCCTCTCTCCCGTCCTCATCACACCCCTGAGGCAGTTGCCCGCTTCCTCACAACATCAAAGAACTTGGAGAGTTTGTGGCTGCAAAAATTCGTTTGGCTCGCATGGGAAAGATTCGCACCCCGCATTTTCGTATCGTCGTAGCAGATTCGCGTTCTGCTCGTAACAGCAAGGCGATCGAAGAGATTGGTCGTTACTCACCAGCACAAGAGCCATCGCTCATCATCGTCAATTCCGAACGAGCTCTTTACTGGATGGGTGTGGGCGCAACGCCAACACCTGCGGTTGAAGCATTGTTGAAGATCACCGGGGATTGGCAGAAGTTCTACGACCTTCCAGGTAAAGAAGGAACGTTGAAAGTTGCTCCACCGCGTCCTGATCGTCGCGCTGCATTTGAAGCTGCAGCCAAAGAGGCGATGAATGAGCCAAAGGATGGCGCAACGACATTGAAGAAGCGCGCAGCGGAGAAACTTGCAGCAAAGAGCGCTCCTAAAGCCGAAGAGCCTGCAGAACCAGCGGAACCAGCAGTCGAGACTCCAGTTGCCGCAGTTGAAGAGGCAGCTCCAGAAGCACCTGCCGAAACTCCAGCGAGCGAGTAACAATGATCGATGAGGCGTTAGAACATCTCATCAAAGGAATTGTTGACCACCCTTCTGATGTAGTTGTCAGTGAAAAAAATGGTCGTCGTGGTTTGACCTACGAAGTACGAGTTCACCCTGAGGACATCGGCAAGGTCATTGGTCGCGCCGGTCGAACGGCAAAAGCGTTGCGTACCGTGGCAAGCGCACTTGCTCGGCGCCCCATTCGAGTAGATCTGCTCGAGGCTGACGAATAACAATGCTCCTGACCGTCGGCCGCATTGGTCGCGTTCATGGCATACGCGGTGAAGTCACCGTAGAGGTGTTAACGGATTCCCCAGAGGAGCGCTTCTATCCAGGAGCCTTGTTGATGACCGAACCTTCTCGAACGGATGGGTTAACCGTCGCTTCTGCTCGATGGCATAACTCAACCCTGCTCCTTAGTTTCGAGGGGTTCTCTGATCGAAATGCAGGGGAGAGTCTGCGAAATGTGCAGTTACTTGCTGAAGTGGATCTTGATGATGTTGAGGAAGATGAGTATCACATTCAACAATTAATCGGATTGAAGGTCTTTCATATCTCCGATAGCGAGAGAAAGAACACGATAGGTGAGGTCGCTGGAGTGATTACCGGCGTGGCGCAAGATCTCCTTGAGGTGGTTAAACCAGATGGCAGAGAGTTCTTGATTCCCTTCGTCAAAGCCCTAGTACCAACGGTAGATATCGCAAGGGGCGAGATTCTCATCGATCCACCGGGAGGTCTGATTGATGAAGATTGATATCGTCACAATTTTTCCAGAGTACTTTGCGCCACTATCTCTCTCACTTCTAGGTAAGGCACAAGACGAGGGTTTACTGACCATCCGCACTCACAATCTGCGCGATCACGCTCCTGGCGTCCACAAAAGCGTTGATGACACTCCCTATGGAGGTGGCGCCGGAATGGTGATGATGGCTGAACCAATTGCTCGAGCAATGGATCCATTAGTGCAGGAAGATCCTCACTTGGTGTTAGTCATCCCTACGCCCTCGGGCGAGAGATTTACCCAAGAAAAAGCAGATCAACTCGCAAAGGCAGAGCACTTGCTCTTTCTTTGTGGACGCTATGAAGGGATAGATGCGCGAGTGCCCGAGTACTACCGTGATGTAGTCCAGATTAAAGTCGAGGAACTATCACTGGGAGATTATGTGCTCGCTGGTGGGGAAGTTGCTGCACTGGCGATGATCGAGGCAATTACTCGGTTGATTCCGGGAGTCTTAGGTAATCCTGATTCGCTCGTCGAAGAATCTCATGTACTGAGAGATACCAGTGCGCACGATGGTCAGGCAGAAGCTCTGGTGGAGTATCCCAACTACACCAAGCCGCCCCAATGGCGTGGATTAGATGTCCCGGAGATTCTCACCTCGGGCAATCATGGCGCGATTGCGCGTTGGCGTCTGGAGCAGGCCAGAGCCAGGGCCCAGAAGTTGAAGTAATTCGCGGTGTAGCGCGATTTTGAGTTAATCAGCGCTGTACGGCAGACTAGGGCGCCTTGGCGAGAAATGCGCCCCGCCGCAGGGGAGCGAGTTTCCCATCGCCGAGTGGTCCTAACACGGTAACCGACCTGCGGCGATTACTGGGAGATATTGAGAAACTCATGAATACATTGGACGCTCTAGATGCGGCAACCCTTCGCCGCGACCTTCCCTCCTTCCGCCCTGGCGATGAGCTAAAGATTCACGTCCGCGTTATTGAAGGAAATAAATCCCGTATCCAGGTCTTCCAGGGCTTGGTCATCCGACGTCGCGGTAGCGGTGTTCGGGAGAGTTTTACCATCCGCAAGATTTCATACGGCGTTGGCGTGGAGCGAACCTTCCCAGTCCATACCCCGGTTATCGAAAAGATTGAGGTTGTCCGTCGTGGCGATGTTCGCCGCGCCAAGTTGTACTACCTGCGCGAGCTTCGCGGTAAGGCCTCGAAGATTCGCGAGCGACGTGGTGGCAACTTTGGTCCAAGCGAAACCCTCGTCTTCGAAACTGGAGAGGCAGAGGAAGTTACTCAAGAAGTTCTCGCTGCCGATGAACCGGTTGAGGTTGCAGAGAGTGCACCAGTTGCCGAAGCTCCAGCAGAGGCTGCGAGCGAGAAAGAGAAAACCGAGTAGTGAAACTGCCGCGGAAGGGCTCGCTCCTTCGCGAAATTCCCGTTCTCGTTGTCGTCTCGCTCTTCATCTCCATCATCATCAAGGCTTTCTTGATTCAGGCTTTTTACATTCCCTCTGGATCGATGCAAACCACGCTGGAAATCAACGACCGGGTTATTGTCAACAAGTTGGGTAATTTCTTCTCTGATGTTGAACGTGGCGATGTTGTCGTTTTCCGCGATCCCGGAGGATGGCTTCCCCCGGCTTATCAAGAGAAGCGTTCAGCTCCCTTACAAGCTCTTCGCAACGGCTTGGTCTTCGTCGGATTGGCTCCAGATCCGGCAAAGCAACATTTGATTAAGCGGGTTATTGGCGTTGGTGGAGATCGAGTGGTCTGTTGTGACAAGAGTGGCGCACTGACGATTAATGGCAAAGTGGTGAAAGAGAAGTACATCTACGCTGGAAATAAGCCAAGCGAAATGACTTTCGATGTCACCGTGCCCAAGGGGTACATCTGGGCTATGGGCGATCACCGCGCTGCGAGTGAGGATTCTCGCTATCACCAGGAGGACGCGACTAAGGGAATGGTGCCACTAGATAAAGTGGTTGGTCGCGCCTTTCTCATCATCTGGCCGGTAAGCCACTTCTCGCTCTTGCCACGACCAGAAGCGTTGACTGCAATCCCAGTGCAATGAATCCAGAAGTTTCACTCCGCGCTGCAGGATTTCGATTGATAGCCGGAGTGGATGAGGCCGGACGTGGGGCATATGCCGGACCAATCGTTATAGCTGCAGTGATTCTTGATCCAAAGAACCCGCTAGAAGAGGTTGGAGACTCAAAAACTTTTTCAGAGAAGAGGCGTAGCGAGCTAGCGCTTGCTATCAAGGAGCGTGCTCTTGCTTATTCAATCATCGCTATCGAAGCGGAAGAGATTGATGAAAAAGGATTACAACCTTCGAATATCGGCGGTATGCGTCGAGCTATCACTGCCCTCAAAATTAAGCCCGATTACATAATCACCGATGGCTACCATGTGCATGGACTAGAGATTCCTTCGATTGCCATGTGGCGTGGCGATCACGTGAGTGAATCGGTTGGTGCAGCATCAATTCTTGCTAAAAATTTTCGAGATGAAGTAATGATCGAATGGGATAAGCGCTACCCGGAATACGGTTTCGCTGTTCACAAAGGGTATGGCACGACTGCTCACCAGAGAGCTTTAGAAAGCTTGGGCGTTCTGCCTATTCACCGTAAATCCTTCGCGCCAATCGCCGCTTTAATCAACAGAAGCTAGCCTTAACTTTTTACACAGCCCACCTCTAGCTGTCGGCGGCGCTACATACATTCACCGCCATGAATTCCAGACGCCACTTCTCGGCCACATATCCACATCAACCGCACCTGCTTGGTAAGAGTGGTGAAGATCAAGCAGCTCGGTATCTTCTCTCATCCGGATTGAGAATTCTCGAGCGAAATTGGCGTGGTTCTTCTGGAGAGATCGACATCATCGCTCTGGTTGCGGGTGAAGATCGGTCAGAGATAGTTTTTGTCGAGGTAAAAACGCGAAGTTCACTTCGTTTTGGTGATCCCTTTGATGCGATAACCCCTGAAAAATATCGCCGAATTTTTCTGCTCGCCTGCGAATGGGTCTCGCTCCACCATTCACGCACACCCTGGCGGATAGATGTAATTCTCCTTTTAAAAAATGGAGCGGGATTTGAGATCGTTCACCACAAAGGTTTGATTGCCTGATGATTGCAATAACTCAGGCAATCTCGCTCGTAGGGTTAACTGGCTATCTCATCGATGTTGAAGCCGATGTTGGTCCTGGAGTTCCAGCCTTCAATCTCCTAGGACTTCCCGATGCTGCGCTATCAGAGGCTCGTGATCGAGTCCGATCTGCGCTCATCAATTCCCAAGTGCAATGGCCCAATAAGCGAATTACTTTGGCGCTCTCTCCGGCAGCGCTGCCCAAACGCGGTTCTGCTTTCGATTGTGCCATTGCCCTCTCGCTCATGGCAGCGGCGGAGGAACTTCCCATTGAGCGGTTGGCAGACTCAGTCATCTTGGGTGAGCTCACTCTCGATGGTCGAATCAAGGGCGTACCGGGAATTCTGCCTGCTCTTCGTGCAGCAACACTTCATGGAATCACCCAGGCGATTATCCCCACCGAAAATTTCCAAGAGGGAGCTTTGGTAAGTGGTTTAGAGATTACGCACTTTAGCCATCTTCGTGAATTGATCTCCTGGTGCAAAGGTAATGAGGTGATTGTCGATGCACCGTCACACGAGGAATTTCACTCAACCTTTTCACCTACATCAACTCCTGATTTCTCTGACATCTCTGGACAGGAGAGCGCAAAAGAGGCTCTGGAGATCGGCGCTGTGGGCGGTCACCACATTGCGATGGTTGGTCCTCCCGGAGTGGGCAAGAGTATGTTGGCCGAGCGAATCCCAAGCATCATGCCCCTACTTAGTGAGGAAGATTCCCTCGAAGTCACCTCACTCCACTCGATTGCGGGAAAGATTTCATCAAAAAACCGTGCACCGTTGATTGCCACTCCGCCATTTGTCGCACCCCACCACACCATCACTCGCGCAGGATTAATTGGTGGCGGCTCATCAGTGATCTCACCGGGTGCCTGCTCGCTAGCCCATCGAGGAGTGCTCTTTCTCGATGAAGCGCCAGAGCTTTCCCGTTCGGTAATTGAATCTCTCCGAGAGCCGATGGAGTTGGGCGAAATAACCCTCACACGGCTAGGGCGCAGCGCGACATTTCCAGCGCGCTTTACGCTCGTTCTTGCGGCAAACCCCTGCCCTTGTGGTTGGGCAATCGGAAGAGGAAAGAAATGCACCTGTTCACCCTTGGCTAGTCGTCGCTATCGCGAGCGGTTATCGGGTCCCATTCTCGATCGGATTGATTTACGAATCGAACTGGAACCACTCTCACAAGCCGATCTTTTGAGAACGGGAGTATGTAGCAGGGAGATCGCAGAGCGGGTAACTCGCGCGCGAGCACGTGCCGCTGCACGATTTACGAACCAGCCCTGGTCAATTAACTCTGAGATTCCAGCATCCGCATTACGTAGTGAATTTGCTCCAGAACCCAAAGCGCTCGCGCCGCTCTATCAGGCTCTCGATAATGAAGAGATCACTGTGCGAGCGCTACACCGAATTCAGCGGGTGGCTTGGAGTATTGCTGACCTTAATGAGGAGCCGACACCCAGTCGCGCAGCAATCAATCGTGCGCTTACCTTGCATCTCCGGGAGAAATTATGAGAGATGAGATTAGGCGGATTACGCCGAAGGACTCAGAGTGGCCGGCACAACTTAATGTGCTCAATAAACCTCCGACCGAGCTATATATCCGTGGACGAAATCTTGAGGATATTGCATCAGAGCAGGCAGATATTGTGGCAATTGTCGGCGCCCGCAACTCCACCCGTTATGGCGAGAAGGTTGCCCGCGACTTTGCTACCTACTTCGCTGCGCTGGGTTGGACCATTGCGAGCGGTGGCGCATTTGGTATCGATTACAACGCTCACCAAGGTGCACTCCTTATTGAGGGGAGCTCAGTGGCAGTCCTCGCTGGGGGTTTAGATAATCCCTACCCGCGAAGCCATGCTCCACTTTTTCGCGAGATTCTCGAGCGCGGTGCGCTGATCTCCGAACAACCACCAGGAGTGCGAGCGGCAAAAGGCCATTTTCTCAACCGAAATCGCATTATCGCTGCTTTGAGTAAGGGGACAATCGTCGTAGAGGCAGCATATAAAAGTGGTGCAATTCGCACTGCTCGAGATGCAGCGGAGATATTCCGCCCTGTTCTTGCGATTCCTGGGCCAATCACCTCACCGCAAAGTTGTGGAACGCATAATCTCATCAGCGATCGAATCGCGGAATTAGTCGCCTCGCCATTAGAGGCGCGCGAGATAATCATGAGAGAATTCTCGAATGGATGAATTTCGCTCTGGGTTTGTTGCCCTAGTGGGACGTCCGAACACTGGAAAATCGACTCTGCTCAACTCGTTAGTGGGGGAGAAGATTGCTATCACCTCCTCTCGTCCACAAACCACACGCCGAGCTATCCGAGGGATCATTCATCGCCCACACGGTCAAGTAATTCTCGTTGATACCCCAGGAATTCATAAACCAAAAACCCTTCTAGGTCAGCGCCTTAATGCACTTGTAGCGGAGACTTACAGCGATGTCGATCTAATTCTTTGCTGTTTGCCCGCTGATGAAGAGATCGGGCCAGGAGATAAGCGAATCATTAGCGAGATCATCGGATCGATTCCGTTGATAGCGGTGGTAACGAAATCTGATCGAGTCGCGCCATCTACATTGATGGAGAAGTTAGCGAGCATAGGTGAGCTAGCGCAATGGCAAGAGATCATTCCAGTCTCGGCGAAGAAAGATATGAATATCGAGAAACTCCTCAATCTACTCATCGCTAATCTTCCAGAAGGTCCAGCGCTCTACCCGGAAGATTATGTGAGTGAAGAGAGTGAACATGATATTTATAGCGAGTTGATTCGTGAGGCGGCGCTTGAACTACTGAACGATGAGTTACCTCACTCTCTGATGGTCACTATTGAAGAGATAACGATTGGTGATGATGGTAAAACGCCGATCATTTACGGGAAGATTTTCCTTGAGCGAGATAGCCAAAAGAAGATTCTTCTCGGTAAATCTGGGGAGCGAATCAAGGAAATCGGCACCAAAGCGCGGCAAGCAATCGAGAGCTACCGGGGTGAGCGAGTCTTTTTAAAATTACATGTGGGAGTGGAATCGGAGTGGCAACGAAACCCTCGCGCACTGGAGAAATTCGGTTTTTAACTCTTACTAGTCACTAAAACCGCAATCGCGGGATGGGCGGGTTTTTGACAGCGTTCACAGATGACCACTCCTTCATCGGTAATGCTCCACGGGGTGCCGCATCGACATTGGAAGAGCGGCGAGGACATGCGCCAAAGATTAAGTCTCGGGGCTACTTTCCGCCCGTTGAAATAGCGGCTGGATGATTACGCCGCGAGGTGGCTAGGTATGAGCCAAGCAAGACCATGGGGAAGCCGACCACCATCCCAATGGTGACCGGTTCTTTGAGAAGGAGAACTCCTAGTGCGATCGCGATGGCGGTGTTGGGGTAGGTGACGGTCGATGCTTTGGGTGCGCCGATCAGCTTAAGCAAAGTGAAGAAGTAGTAGAAGGCTAACGCGGTACAGAAGAGCCCAAGGGCCAGGAGCGAAAAGAGCGCACGGCTCGAGGGCATCTGTGTGGGAAGTGAATTGATGGCAGGAATAGCGAAAACTATCGCTGTCAGTGCCATAGCTAATCCATTAACAGCAACGCCCGAGATGGTGGTGAGATGTCGCGTGGCCATGAATGTGGCAAATGCATAGGAAAAAGCGCTGAAGAGAATCTTGAGCATCGCTAAGAGGTCGTGACTTTCCATGAAGGAGTCGACGCCAACCAATGCCACCACGCCAATAAACCCAATAGCAATTCCTGTGACTTGGCGAGGATGTCTCACTGAACGATCTCCAGCAAGAGCTGCAAGGAGATTTGCCCAAATGGGCACTGTCGCAATTAAGAGGCCGGCAAGTCCCGAGCTCACTTCTTTTTGCCCATCAGAGATCAAGGTCCATGGAATAAACATTTCAAAGATTGCATAAAGTGCGATGTACTTGTAGCTCGATCGAGGAACGCGCAGTGAGCCCGCGCGTAATGCGAGCGGGATAAGGATGAGCGCTCCGATTAATACTCGCGTAAAGACAATCACCGGAACTGATAGCTCTTTAACTGCGACGCTGACAAAGAGATAGGGGATTCCCCAAAGAGCGCTGACAGCGAGGTAATAGCCGATATAGCGGTTCTCCTGCGCTGGCCTCATTGGACCTAGGGTAACGGGAGCGCGCCGCGCCGCTGCACCGGTACCATTGACCCCTACGAAAAATCTAACTTTGAGGTGAAAATCCATGCGCGTGGGTGTGCTCACTGGTGGCGGAGATTGCCCCGGCCTGAACGCTGTCATTCGCGCTGTCGTGCGAAAAGGCGTCAAAGAGTATGGATATGAATTTGTTGGTTTTCGTGATGGTTGGAAGGGGCCTCTCGAGGGACTGACGATGCCGCTGGACATCAAGAGCACCCGAGGACTTCTGCCTCGAGGCGGCACCATTTTGGGTTCATCGAGAACTAACCCGTTTGCCATTGAGGGTGGAGTCGAGAAGATCAAAGCAAACCTTGCCGCTTCGGGAATCGATGCCCTCATTGCCATTGGCGGTGAGGACACCCTGGGCGTTGCCACCAAACTTCACGGTCTTGGCGTGAATGTGGTGGGAGTACCCAAGACGATTGATAACGACCTCAATGCCACTGATTACACCTTTGGCTTTGATACTGCAGTAAATATCGCGATGGAAGCAATCGATCGCCTACATACCACCGCCGAATCTCATCATCGAACTCTCATTGTCGAAGTCATGGGTCGCCATGCTGGATGGATTGCACTTCACTCCGGCTTAGCGGGTGGGGCATCATGCATTTTGATTCCCGAAGTTCCTTTCTCTATTGAAAAAGTTTGCGAGTATGTCGAATCTCGATACAAATACAACTATGCGCCAATCATCGTGGTTGCTGAAGGCGCACTACCGCAAGCCGGCAGCATCGTCACCAAAGATGGATCACTCGATGCTTTTGGTCACGTGAAGTTATCGGGAATTGGTGAGTGGTTGGCTAAAGAGATTGAAACTCGGACCGGCAAAGAGGCTCGCGTCTCAGTACTGGGCCACATTCAACGTGGCGGCACTCCTACCGCCTTCGATCGCGTGCTGGCAACGCGATTTGGGCTCCACGCAATAACTGCAGTGCATGATGGCGATTGGGGAAAAATGGTCGCGCTTCAAGGAACCAATATTGTCCGAGTGCCACTTGCCGCTGCTACTGAGAAGTTGAAGTTGGTAGATCCTGCGTTGTATGCCGAATCTGAAACTTTCTTCGGATAATGACGAGAAATACGACACGAGAGAAGATAGGTGCGATAAAAGAATGAATCTCAACAACACTTCCCTAGAGAATCTCTTTGATTCATCTCTTGTTGCAGCACAACAACCGCAGTGGCCTGATCAGGCTGCTCTGGCCAGTGCAGTCGCGGAGCTGCGAACATTCCCACCGCTAGTCTTCGCGGGAGAGTGCGATGAGTTAAAGCGTCGAATTGCTCAGGCTGCCCGTGGCGAGGCATTCTGGTTACAAGGTGGCGATTGCGCTGAAACTTTCACCGGAGCCACCGCTGACTCGATTCGTAATCGAATTAAAACCATTTTGCAGATGGCGGCAGTGCTTCAATACGGCGCCAGCCTTCCAGTGGTAAAGGTCGGACGCATGGCAGGGCAGTTTGCTAAGCCAAGAAGTAAAGATACCGAGACTCGAGATGGCATCACGCTCCCGGCTTACCGTGGTGATGCAGTCAATGATTTAGCATTTGATGAGCGCTCTCGCACCCCAGATCCACAACGATTAGTCAAGGTCTACCACACCTCTGCCATGACGCTGAATCTTGTCCGTGCCTTCACCCAAGGTGGCTTCGCCGATCTGCGTCGCGTTCATGAATGGAATAAAGGATTCATTCGAGATGCAGCATTTGGGGAGCGATATGAGCAAATGGCCAATGAAATTGGTCGCGCGCTAGCGTTCATGAAGTCTGCAGGTATCGATGCTGATCAATTCCGCTCTGTTGATCTCTTTTCAAGTCATGAGGCACTTATCCTTGAATACGAGAAGGCTTTGACGCGCATCGATTCTCGTACTGGAACTCCTTACGATGTGTCGGCGCACTTTGTCTGGATTGGTGAACGGACCAGACAGATTGATGGCGCACACGTTGATTTCTGCGCAAAGATTAGGAATCCAATCGGTATCAAGATTGGTCCGAAAGCGACCGTCGATGAAGTGCTAGCGCTCATTAATAAGCTCGACCCAGAGCGGGAGCCTGGGCGCATCACTCTCATTACCCGCATGGGGGCTGGGGTAATTCGACAGGCTCTGCCAGCTCTCGTCGAAGGAGTAACGAAGGCGGGAGTTGAGGTCTTGTGGGTCTGCGATCCGATGCATGGGAATACTTATGAAGCTCCGAGTGGTTATAAGACGCGAAAATTTGATGATGTCATGGATGAGGTGCGCGGATTCTTTGAAGTCCATCGTAAACTCGGAACACATCCAGGCGGAATCCACATCGAGTTAACGGGCGACGATGTCACGGAGTGCGTCGGTGGTGGCACCGAGATCTCGCACGAAGACCTCGCCTCGCGCTATGAAAC
>CAYQLC010000008.1:18156-28372 GCA_964418325.1 uncultured Bifidobacterium sp. | reverse complement strand
ATATTTCTTCGAGTAAAAGTATCAAATGGCTCAGCACACTGATTGAAGATTACTTCGATGGCGACCTCAATGCTTTTTCAGATCTCAAGGTAAGACAACCGGGCAGTGAATTCAGCCAACGTGCATGGCGGACAATGCGAAAGATCCCTGCGGGAAAGGTGATTACCTACGCCGACTTGGCAGCAAAATCTGGTTCTCCTGCTGCGGTACGTGCTGCAGGAAGTGCATGTGGGCGAAACGCGATAGCTCCGATAATTCCATGCCATCGCATTATTCGCAGCGATGGTTCTCTGGGAAACTACGGATATGGGATCAGAAAGAAGGAGTGGCTATTACGCCACGAGGGAGTTACTGACTAGGATTTTTTTGATCCTACTCGAATTTGCATAAGTAGCATCGCCGCGAAAATTAGCGTGCCGCCAATAGTGGCCCGAATCGTCAAAGATTCTTGCCCAGCAAGCACTGCAAAGAGCGCTGCAAAAACCACTTCTAAAGTCAGAACAACTGCCACGACCGTTGCATCCATCTTAGATTGCGACCACGTTTGGATAAGAAAGGCAATAGAAGTTGCTAAAAGCGCGGTAAAGATTGTCGCGGTCCACTCTTGATCGGTATTTGGAGGTTCATATCCACTATCGACGATGGCAAGAATCGTCATCAAAATCGCGATAGTCCCAAGCTGCACGATGGTGAGGGGATAGGTCGCAAATCGTTCAGACCAACGACCTAGGCCAAGTATGTGCAGAGCAAAGAAGAGAGCGCTGAGTAATACCGATAGCTCACCCATCCCGATGGAAAAACCTTTAAGGGAGAGTAGGGCAAGGCCAATAGTTGCCATGGCTACGCCTATCCACTCATTTCTTGATACCGATGATTTAAGGAAGAGCGCGCCAAGAATTGGGGTGAAGACGACATAGAGGCCGGTAAGAAACCCCGTAGTAGCTGCCGTCGTTAGATGTAAACCGATTGTTTGAAAAAGATAACCGGAGCCGAGAAAAAGACCTAAAAGAGATCCTTTCTTCAGCATCTCTGAGTCAATTTCAGTGAGAGCTTTCGGACGAAAGAGCATCAACGCGGCTGTGGCAATGATGAAACGAGTGGCGAGAAAATCATCAACGCTCTGACCCTTAAGAGCATCTTTCATTAACACGAATGACGCGCCCCAGACTGCCGCCACCGTGGTCAGCGCGATTAACGCCAGAATTTGAATTCGACGGGTCATCCGCGTAATTTCTTGAGAATCTTAACTTCTCTTCCATGCTCAGGCTCTTCCCCTGGCGTTTCGAGAACGAAGGGAACGCCGTTCATCGATGGATGTTTCATCAATGCTTGGAATGGTTTCTCTCCAATATGTCCAGCGCCAATCGATTGATGACGATCTTTGAGCGCCCCACAGATATCCATAGAATCATTTGCGTGAACTAATTTAATTCGATCGCTTGGGATAACTGCAGTGAGGGCGCCAAGCATTTCATCAACGCCATTTTTAGTCGTGATGTCGTGGCCCGCTGCAAAGACGTGACAGGTGTCGATACAAATTCCAACTTTAGGGTGATGTTCAAGGGCGTCAAAGTATTTAACAAGTTCTTCGAGACGACGGACCAACGATTGACCTTGCCCAGCGGTGGGTTCAAGCAAAAGGAAGGGGTCGTCGGCCTTGAGTCTTTCCAGAATCGGCAGCACTCCATCGTGAATCTGCTTCCATGCTTGATCGACAAACTCTTCTTTGACAGCCGAACCCGTGTGAATCACTGCTCCCAGAGCCCCAAGTTCGCGGCTACGTTTCAAGGCGTATTCAGTGGATGCCAGGGAATTCTCGTACGTAGCCTCTGTTGGAGAGCCAAGGTTTATGAGAAAGGGCGCGTGGACGTAGGTGGTGATGTCCATCGCTTCAGCCTGGTTACGAAACTCTTTGTCAGCAGTCGCGTTTGGCTCAGGCATCGCCCATCCGCGCGGGTTTGAAGCGAAGATTTGAATAGTTTCAGCCTCGATAGTTTGGGCATAACCAAGAGCGCGCTTTACCAGGCCACCCGAGGTGGGAACGTGAGCTCCAATTCGATTCTTCGTAGCACTTCCCATGAGCGAAGAGGCTACTTTACTTCGATGGTAATTACCGAATTTGGCTTGACGAGAGCGCCCTCGCTTGGCGTTACTTTGATAACAACGAGCTTCTTGCCTTTGGGAATTTTTGCAGGTTTGAGTACTTTGACAGCGAAGCCATAATCCTCAAGCAATTTAATGGCCTTACTCTCCTCTAGTTTCACGACCCCAGAGGGAACTTTGATTTTTTCAGGGCCCTTTGAGATGGTCAAAGCCACCTTTCCGCCCTTTACCAACTCAGGCTTATCTGGTTTCTGAGCGATGACGATACCGATGGGATAAGCATCACTAAATGCCTCTTCTTGGATGACTTCAAACCCCGCCTCGGTTAATTCATTTAGAGCTTGCTCACTACTCTTTCCAACATAATTGACTAGTGAGATCAATTCCTCGCCCTTACTCACTACCAAATTCACTTCGGTGTTCTTTTTAACCATCGTTCCTGGATCAGGAGAGATGGAGATGATTTGACCTTTGGGAACTTTGGCGCTGAATTGTTCGTCAGTTTTGCCAATTAGTAATTTTTCATTTGCCAATGCAACAGTTGCTTCAGAGATATTTTTCCCTTTGAGATTAGGGACCTTGTACCGCTCAGGTCCTTTCGAGATGATGAGCGAAATAGTTTCGCCCTCACCTAGGCGACTTCCTGCTGGTGGAGACATCGAAATAATCTTGCCTTTGGGGACTAACTCGTCGAACTTATCTTTTGTTACCTTTATTTTGATACCAAAAGTAGCCATTGTTTGTTCTGCTTGTTTCTTCGTGGCACCAATCACTGAAGGAATCGCTATCTGCGAGCCAGGACCAAAGAGTTGATACCACCCGACTATTCCAATTACACCAGCTATCGCCACCGCAATAAATCGATTGCGACGAACTCGCTTCGAACTTCTTCTGCGAATTTCCGAGGTATTGCTCACTCGAGGGCTGGTTATTTCACGATTTGGTTCGGCAGGGGTAGAACCTTTTTCGCGATCTTGGTTTCGAACGCGTTTTTGTGCTCGCTCTTTTCGAGGACGACGCAATTCATCTGGTATTCCAAGCGGCAAACTAAGTTGTTGTTCATTGGGGTCGAGCAGAAGCAGACTTTTTCTAATTGAGTCTTGGAATTCGCTCGCGCTCTGATAGCGCAACCCTGGGTCAGGCGCAGTGGCACGCAAAACTAGTAAATCAAGATCCTTGGTGATGGCTGGATTAAGAGTAGATGGCGCGGGAACTCTGTCATGAACATGGCGATAAGCAATTTGGATGGGGGAGTCCCCTTCGTACGGTTTCTTACCGGTCAATAATTCAAAGAGCACGATTCCAAGCGAATAAACATCGCTCTTTATATCAGCGATACCTCGCTGAACTTGTTCGGGAGCTAAGTAGGCGACTGTGCCCATAAGTACATTGGCATCTGCAGTTAGAGTATTTCCAGTGCTAACTGCGCGAGCCAACCCAAAATCTCCTAGCTTGGCTCGACCGTCAGAGGTAATCATGATGTTCTCAGGCTTGATGTCGCGATGGATGATTCCACCCCTGTGGGCATAGATAAGAGCAGAGAGAACCTGATCGAGAATCTCTAGAGATTCTTTTGCTCCCAGTTGCCCGACGGCGAACAGATGATCGCGCAAGGTTGCACCTGGGATGTACTCCATAACAAGGAAGACCGCGGGAATGCCACCCTGATTCCAACCCTGGTCGTAGACCTGCACCAGATTTGGGTGGGAGAGCGCCGCAGCGGCTTTCGCTTCTCGAATAAACCGGGAGACAAATTCCTCATCTTGCGCCAGATGTTCATGCATAATCTTGATGGCGACCGTTCGGTCTAGGCGAGTGTCCACCGCGGAGTAGACAGTGGCCATGCCACCTCGAGAGATAACGCTGGTTATCTCATAACGCCCATCGATGACTTCGCCTACTCGGTCAGACACTCAAAAAGTCTATGCAATTGCCTGGTTACTACTCGGAAGGCGCTCCGTAAGGCAGATGGACAGAGCAGTTATCCCGATTGTGATGTTTCTCAAAAAATTCCTGTTGCTCTGTGATCCAACGGCGCATTTCTTTTTCAATCTGCATGCCATCTCGCTCTAAAACTCTCGTTAAGCCAAAGGTTGGCCCCAGAGATTCAGGCAGCTCCATCCAGATAGAGATATCAGCAATCTCAGCCACGTTCTTTACCGCTGCGCCTACCCCCTCAAGAATCACTAAGGAACTCTCTGGCACCTGCACCTCTTCACCATAAGCACCCGATGACCAATCGTATTTCAGATATCGAGGCATCAAACCTTGCCGGAGCGGATTTACTATCCACTGGTTGAAATGACGTTCCAACGTGGGCGAGAGAGCATCATCCCAACCGTTGTAGAGGTCATCGCAATGGATGATTTCACCCAAACCAAGACAGTTGCGGATTTCATTCGCGAGGGTTGTTTTGCCAACGCCAGCAGGTCCGTCAATGACTATAAAAATTGGGCGGTGGTGCGCCCAATTTTCTGTTAGCGATCGAACACTATCGATGAGCGCGTTGCGCATTTTTATACCAACGTACCCAGCCAAGAATTGCGATGCCGGTGAAAACCAGGTAGACCAGAGAGGTGAAGTATGCGCCACCCCGGAAGTATTGAATAGTAAGTACAACATCAACTACGAACCAGAGCACCCAGCTCTCCCATTTTTCTTTCACCATGATTACCTGTGCCACCAAACTGCCTAGTAATCCAAAAGTGTCACTCCAAATCGCCACCGCGCCGATAGATTTGAGGAGAGGTGCAAAAGCAATCCAGCAAAATGCGAAAGCGCCTACTGCAATTAAGCGCCCCTTGAGCGAGAGCGTCGCTGGTTGCGCGCCAGTGCGCTTCCATGAGAGCCAGCCCCACAGACCGAAGGCCATGAAAATGAATTGCGTAGCGAAGGAACCGTAGTATTTCGCGTCGAAAAACCAGAGCGCATAGAGCGCTGAACTTGCAATCCACCATGGCCACATCACTTTTCGCCCAGTGGTACCAAGATAAACTGCGATGAGCGATGTCACCGCCGCTGCGAACTCGAGTATCGTCACTTGATAGTTCCACGCAGTGAAAAGTACTGTCCCAAAGATGCCTAACATAGAGATCACTTACCCCTTCCGAATCCGCATTACCGGACTGGTTGTAACGGTCGGTGGCTAGCCACCCTCTCAGCCGTACCTCGGCTCCCGTGCAACAAAAAGGATAGCATTAGGCGTGCTCAAGTTCGGATACTTAGCGATGATTACCTTTACTGTCGTAGGGTCTTTCTGGCTTGAAATATTTCTCAAGGTTGGCGTCTTGCGGCGATTGAGACGAGTTTTGTTGAGCATTCTGCCGATTTCAGCGCTCTTCATCATTTGGGATCTTTACGCTATTAGTCGAGGACACTGGCACTTTGATAGCGAGCAGATTCTTGGCATTGTCACTCCAGGCGGTATCCCCTTCGAAGAGGTGCTCTTTTTCACCGTGGTACCTCTAGCAGCAATCATGACTATCGAAGCGGTGGGAGTGGTAAAAAGGAAAAACCCCAAATGGGTTTTTGGAGATGAGAAATGACCTATACCCAATTAGCTTTATTGGCCGTACCTCTGGCAATTGCTTTCGATCTTTTTATTACCAAACGGCGAATGATTCTGCGACGGGCATTTTGGACCTCCTATGCGATTATCTTGCCCTTTCAACTTTTGACTAATTGGTGGCTGACCTCACGAGAGATTGTTATGTACCGCGAGCAATTCATCACTGGTTACCGGATTGCCAGCGCGCCGGTAGAGGATCTTCTCTTTGGATTTGCCCTGATTCTTGGTGTGATCAGTATGTGGATTTACTGGGGTTCCCGCGGCGTGCAGCAAGAGCGCGAGCGAAAGCCGGAATAGCAACAGTTAGACGGCGAAACGTCGAAGTTTTGGCACGCTTGTCAAAGATTTGGTAATCAATCTTCTCTACCTCATCGACGATTCCACAATAGAGTTCACTTGCTGCTTCGATGCACGCTCTACTCTCAGGAGCGAGTAATACAATTCCAGGATTAGCTTCGCGCTGCAATTTGCGCACTCTATCGATATTAAATCGAAGCGCCTCTCTTATCTCTGGGGTAAGTCTGCGCGCATGAAGCATCTCTTCGCTGACATTAAATGATCGGAGTTCATCGAGCGGCAGATAGATCCGTCCTCGATCGAGGTCTTCGTTGACATCTCGGATGAAGTTTGCCAATTGGAAGGCGATGCCAAGTTTTTCGGCCGCGGGGTAGGCATCGTGCGAGAGCGCTCCCAAAATTGGCACCATCTCGAGACCAATTACTGCTGCTGAACCATAGACGTACTCCATGAGATCCGGATAGCTCTCATATCGCGAGACAGAAATATCCATAGCCATCGAATGGAGAAAGGCTCGAAAATGATCGATAGGTATATCGAACCTGGTGACTGTGTCGACAAGAGCGGCACCGATGTGATCAGAGCTTTTTCCTCGCACCAAATCTTCAAGGAGTTGCTCACTCCAACTTCTCAACGCCGATTCTTTTTCTTGAATAGTAAGAGTAGAGGCAAGGTCATCAACGATTTCGTCGGCATATCGTGCAAAGCCGTAGAGCGCGTGTACAAAAGGTCGCTTGCCTGGCGGTAGTAAAAGTGTGGCTAGGTAATAAGTCTTTCCATGTAAGGAATTAAGGCGTTTGCACTCCAAATATGAGGCTCGTAAATCCGGTGCAGATATTCCGGCAGCATCGAGCTCTCGAGCGCTCATTTACCGATGATTCTCTCAGCTGCTAATTTTCCAGAGATAAGCACCATAGGTACCCCTACGCCTGGTTGAGTACCAGAGCCAGTGAAGACCACATTCTCTACCCCTCGGGCGAGATTTCGCGGACGGAAGGGTCCGGTTTGGAAGAAGGTATGCGCACTGGCAAATGGCGCACCGGCCTCCATGCCCTGAGCGCGCCACTCCACTGGGGTGGTGAGGTGCTCCACCTCGATTCCGGCACCGAAGTCGCTATAGCCGCGTGATTCAAGCACTCGAACCATCTCATCACGGTATCTACCTCGCTCGCGCTGCCAATCTATCGAAGAATTCAAATTGGGCGTGGGAAAAAGGATGTAATAAGAAGACTTGCCTGCAGGCGCTAACGAAGGATCGTCATACGTGGGCACTGTCACCAGAAGGGATGGATCGCTCATAAAGGTTTTTTTCTTGATGAGTTCATCGAAGACGCCATCCCATGATTGGCCAAAGTGGATATTGTGGTGAGCGATGTGATCGTAATGTTTATTCGAGCCGACCAACATCACAACACATGAAGGGGAGTAATTCAATCTTTTAATATCGAAAGGTTCTTTATCAAGTAATTCTCGATAGGCAATTGGTAGATCTGGATTAAGAACGACAACATCGGCGGAAATATGTTCACCAGTGGTAGTTATGACGCCGGTGGCTCGCCCATTCTTGGTGGCAACGCTCTCGACCGTGGTCGAGTAGCGAATTTTCACACCGTGCTTCTCTGCTGCTCCCGCTAATGCACGTGGTACCGCATGCATGCCACCTTTGGGAAAGAAGACGCCATTGACTGAATCCATGTATGCGATCACCGCATAGATAGCCAAAGCTTGTTGCGGACTGACTCCTGCGTACATCGCTTGAAACGAATAAACCTTCTGCGTCCGGGGATCCTTGAGGTATTGATTGACCTTTGGCGCCAGACGTCGAAAGCCACCAATAGCTATCAAGCGCGCGAGATTGGGAGTGAGAAGTTGGAGCGGTGAATCAATATTTCGATCGATGAAATCGTTCATCTCGTATTTGTATAACTTGGTAACAAAATCAACATATTTGCGATATCCCAGCGCCTCATTTGGACCAATGACTCGGGCAATCTCAGTTTCCATCTCTGCTGTGTCTGGGAAGACATCTAGCTGAGATCCATCGTGGTAGAAGGCGCGATAAAGTGGTCGAAGTGGAATGAGCTCTAGCCAATCCGATAATTTTTCACCAACACAATTGAGTGCATCTTCAATGAGCGAGGGCATAGTCAGGACAGTGGGTCCGGTATCGAATCGATATCCCTGATCGACGAGTAATCCATTTCGCCCACCTGGTACTGATTCCCGCTCAACGATAATTACTTCGCGGCCGGCGCCAGCCAATCGAAGTGCAGTGCTTAACCCGCCAAGTCCCGCACCAACTATGACCACCTTGTTGGTGGCTCCAGGGACTTTTCGCATTAAGCGCTCCTTCGCGTTGCTGCAAGAGCAAGCTCGGCAAGTAGTTCCTGCCCAGATGGGGTAATTCGTGAATCTGTGCTCGCTTGTAGCGCAAGAGTAGTTTTCTCTTCGATTATTTTCTCGATGAATTGCACTGCCCCCGATGTGTTAATCAACTCACGCATCCGTTCAATCTCTGCGATGGAGGAATTTCGATTGCCAAAAAACTGTCTGAACTCCACAACCTCACTTGCACCAAGATTCGCGAGGGCGTAAGAGATCAGCGCCGTCCGCTTACCTTCGAGGAGGTCATCTCCGGCTGGCTTTCCCGTGAGAGCTGTATCACCAAATACTCCCAACAGGTCATCACGAAGTTGAAAGGCGATGCCGAGCGGAATTCCATAATCGCTATAAATCTGAGGAAGCTCTGGTGCACAGAGCGCCAGGGCACCGCCAAAATGTAACGGTCTTTCAATCGTGTACTTACCTGATTTGTAGATCGCGATTTTCAAGGCGTCATCTACAGAGACTTCGCCTCGACTTCCGGCATGCATATCAAGATACTGTCCCGCCATCAATTCAACCTTCATCGTGTCAAAAATTGGATTGACTGCCGTTAGTTGCTTGTGGTTAATTCCTGAAGTGTTGAGAGCTTGCGTGGAAAGCACCAGTGCAAGGTCACCAAGAAGTAAGGCGGCAGCGTTACCAAAATTTTCACTACTTCCTACACCAGAGCGTGCTTTATGTTCATGCTCGAAGCGACGATGTATGGATGGAGCACCCCGCCTGGTGTCCGACCCATCCATCATGTCATCGTGAATCAATGCGCAGGCCTGCAGTAACTCCAAGCTGACTGCCGCCTTATAAATGCTCTGCATCGCATCACTATCGATACTTCCGCCCGCACCAACATATCCAGCAATGGCAAAGAGGGGGCGAAGCCTTTTTCCGCCGACGAGGAAATCAGAGAGCGCGGTACTCACCGGGGTCAGATGTGGGTCGATCACACCTAGTCTGCCGCGGGCTTCAGCAAGAAATTCTTCTAGGGCGCCGTCTATCGCCATTTTTTCTCGTTTTGAGCCTAACCGAGAGCCAGGGAGCATGTGGCAACGCTACCCTGACTGCCGTGAGAACGCAGGTATCCATTGAGTTCTTCCCGCCTAAGGATGCGCAGGGGGAGGAGCGATTGTGGAGTGCGCTCGCACAGCTTTCCGATATCGCTCCTGATTTCGTTTCGGTGACCTATGGCGCAGGGGGGAGCACCCGAGATCGCACGCTCCGGATTACTGCCGAGATTACTTCCCGAACAGGAATGTCGACCGTCGCCCACCTCACCTGCGTTGGTGCTACTCGAGATGAGCTCTCCTCAGTCTTATCCCAATATAAGAGCGCAGGTATTTCGCGCGTACTTGCACTTCGTGGGGATCCACCCAGCGGCCCCCGAGGTGAATGGATATCGACTCCACACGGGATAGATCATGCACATGAGTTAGTGCACCTTGCATCATCTATGGGCTTTGAAGTCGGCGTTGCAGTCTTTCCTGATGGTCATCCAGCGAGTAAGAATCGCGACGAAGATATTGAAACTCTCAAACGTAAAGCAGATGCTGGGGCTACTTTTGCAATCTCACAATTCTTCTTTGATGTTAATTCATGGCAGCAGCTGATGAATGATGTCGATCAACATAGAATCAATCTAAATTTGATTCCTGGGATTATGCCGGTGACTAATGTTAAGCAATTGATTAGATTTGCTGAACTATCTGGAACTGAAATTCCGCTGCCAATCAAAAAACGATTCGAATCAGTCGCTGATGATCCTGTGGCAGTACAGAAACTTGGCGTCGAAGTTGCGACAAGCCTTTGCCAAGAGTTGCTCAATATCGGAGTAGGAGCCTTACATTTCTTTACTTTGAACTCCTCTCCTGC
>CAYQLC010000008.1:2843-18056 GCA_964418325.1 uncultured Bifidobacterium sp. | reverse complement strand
TGCTCAATATCGGAGTAGGAGCCTTACATTTCTTTACTTTGAACTCCTCTCCTGCAACTCGACAAGTCGTTACAAACTTGGGAATTCGTTAGTGATAGAGAAGAGCAAAGAGAAGAGCAAGAGGATGAAGAGAACGGAGTACCTTCGCGCCTGGTCTTCTGTGCATGGTTACGTTGATGGAGCCGAAGTCAGTGGAATTGCCCGCGGGTACTTGTCTGTTAATTTTTATCTAGTCCAACCTCTAGTGCTGCTCCGGTTCACTCCCAATTTAGTGACGTTACTTGGCCCCTTACTCGCAGCATTTGCCCTGCTCTTCGATAATAAGTTAGCAATCGCAGCCTTGATTCTTGCTTCATTGATTGTCGATGGCTTTGATGGCGCCGTAGCGATTATTCGTAATAGAAGCTCTGCAATTGGTGGCGTCTGGGATGGGATAGTTGATCGAGTCACAGAATTGCTGTGGATTGGCGCGCTCTATTACGCTGGGATTTCGCCAGCGCTCTTGCTCATCACATGGGTGTTAGTAGGAACCCAAGAGTATGGCCGAGCCAAGCTCAATCATGTCGCAGGAAATGTTCTAGGCGTCGTCACTATCTGTGAACGCCCGGTCCGAGGGTTGCTAGTTGCGCTTGGCTTTCTAGGAGAGATGTTCGTCCCGCGATGTCTCGAAGTTATCGTGTTTATCTGGTTAGCGATGCAGGCTATTGCACTCCTTCAATTTAGCGCGATGGCTCGGAAGCAATTGCGTTAGCGACTATCTCGCCACTTATGCCCACAAGAGGCACTCCGCCTCCAGGATGTGCCGATCCACCGGCCAGGAAAAGACCTTTCACCGGAGAGCGATTCGAAGCGCGATTAAATGCGGCCCCAGCTCCATTACTTGATTTTCCATAGATAGCGCCACCAGGAGCGTTGAACATCCTCTCGATATCTGCCGGTGATCTAAATTGAAAACTAGTAATACGACTGCGATCAAGAAGACCTCGCTGGACGAGTAAATCAATCAGATGTTCACTATATTCTGCAGCAACATTTGGTTTCAGCCAATCGAATCCCTTGCCATTTTTGCTTTGACATGGTGCATTAACTAAAACAAACCATGATTCGGAATCTTTGGGTGCCATTGAGGGGTCTTGTGGAGCACAGATGTAGAGCGTGGGATCTACAATCGGTTGGAAGCTCTTAAAGATCGAATCAAATTCAGCATCATAATCCTGGGGAAAAGAGACAGTGTGATGTTTTTGCTCAGGATTTTTTCCGGTCAAGTTCAATAAGAGATAGAAACCGGAGAGAGAGTCAGTGGCACGGCCAAGTTTTCTCCGCTCTTTACTAGCTAGTTGAGGATTATCGAGTAATTTCTCGTAGGTTAGCTGAGCATCAACATTGCTCACCACATAATCACTGACAATCTGTTCGCCATTTTCGAGAATAACCCCGGTAGCGCGGCCTTCGTTTGTGGTTATTGCACGCACAGAGGAGTTTGTGTGTAGTTGCACGCCAACTTCACGTGCCCGTCCTTCCAGAGCCAAGCTGAGTTGGCCGATACCTCCCTCGATATGCCAGGCGCCAAAAACTTGCTCGATATATGCGATGGTGAGTAAAACTGCCGGGGCTTTGCGGGGATCAGAGCCGGTGTAAGTCGCGTATCGGTCGATAAGCGTGACTAGTTCGGGGGTGGAGAGGTAGCGACGAGCCATCTTGCGGAGGGAGGTGAATGGAGCAATAGTTTTCAAGCTGGAGATAAATCCAGGTCGACGGAGCAAGGGAAGGAATCCACGAAGTTCTGACTCGACAAAAGGTTCGCGAGAAAGATCCCACATCGCTTCGGCCCGATCCATTAGCGCTACCCATTCGCGAGCGCTCTTGTCACCAAAAGTCGCAGCAATCGCCGCCGTTACGCCAGCGCGGGAGGCGTTAGGAAGGGTTAATCGCTTGCCACTGGGAAAGTAGTAATCAAAGGCCGGCTCAACGGGGCGAAGGGTGAGCACACTCTCTAGCGGAGCGCCGCTCTTGAGAAACAAATCGCGGTAGACAGCAGGTAACGTCAAGAGCGATGGGCCAGTATCGAAGAGGTGGCCTTCGAAATTCTCTACCCGACATTTACCCCCAAGAGTCGAACTTCTCTCAAAAAGCTGGACGGAGTAATTCTTCTTTGCCAGGCGGATAGCCGCACTCAATCCGCCAAGACCCCCGCCGATGACGATAACCTTTTTTTGATTGCCTATCGATTCTTCTTTCACAGCGACCTGGATTTCCATTCCAGTCGATTTTTTCTTTTCAACCACCAAGATCTCACAATGAGATAGCAGAGCAAGGTTATGGCAAGAGGGTGTGCAAGTGCGCTGGTGATGGATGATTGGCTCCGGATTGCTGACATCAATCGCGATATGAAGGCAAAGAGCATCAAGGAAATGCCCCAGCTGTATCCCGCAAGTGCGATAAATGCTGGAAATACGTATAGCGAAATTAGAAAGATAATAACTAGAAGCGCCCCTGGAATGGAACCGAATGCCGACCAGAGTGATTTCGAGTATCCATCACGTAATTCACGCCAAGAGTTATACATTCGGCAACTAGCGATGGCGCTGCCATCAATGACATTTCCCCGAAAGCCATGTCTTTTCATCTGACGTGCTAAATGAATGTCATCGAGCACTTCCTCATGAATCGCCTTATGGCCGCCCGCAGCAAAGTAGGAATCCTTCTCCAGGATAAGGAATTGTCCATTCGCTGCGGTTAATTCAGGGCGCAGAGATTTTTCAGCTACTCGTAGGGGCAAAGTGGTAATCCAACTCCATTGCAGTAGTGGCTGAATCAACCACTCACTCCAACTTCGAGCAATTTGTCTTGGGTAGGGGGAGATAAATTTCCATCGAAGCTTTTGTAAAGAATTGAGCGATTTGACGACCGCATCCCGACGAAGTCGCACATCGGCATCAATGAATACAAGATATCCAGAGTCCTGAGCAGCATTTGCCAATTGCCAGCATGCAAAATTCTTGCCGGTCCATCCCTCAGGAAGCTCTTTTCCTCGTAACAGCGTCAAGCGCGGCTGGGTAGCAGCAATTTCGCGGACAATCTGATTCGTGGCATCGGTGGAGGAATCATCGAGCACATACACTGCAAAATTATTGAGATTCTTCTGTTCCAGCACACTTTCTAGGCAGGCTCTGATATTCAGCGCTTCATTTCGTGCTGGAATCAAAATAGCAACTTTTTCAGAGATCACATCGCGTTTTCCTGGTCTACGGAGTAATAGACCATTGATGATGGAGTGCACTGCCAAGGCGAACCCAAATACGTAGATGATTGTTGTCACTGACGATTAATCCATCTTTTGAAGAGATAGGGAAAGAGGAAAATGCCAAATGCCAAACCGCCGATAAGTGCGACTCCTGGTCGTGAGAAAAAGAAGATATTTCCAACAACACCTGAGAACCACGTCCAGATTAGTAAGGCGTCGCCAGCGTTGGTGTTGACCCCATTCTTGCGTCGCTCTTGTGGCAGTAACACCTGGAGCAGGGCCATCAAGATGATTCCTGATAGCAACCAACCAAAGGTGTTCGATAGTGGGATTTCAGGTTGGAACGGAACATGCGGTGTTGTGTCCACCCAAGTCCACCGGCCGGCGCTGACCATTTGTGGATCGAGAAAGAGATCCCAAGCCATAAGTCCAAAGCCACCTATAACAACAGTCCATCGTGTCGAGAGCGCCCTGGCTGCGACAAGGATCGGGTGGCTGAGCATCATCCAAGCAAAGGGAACGACAAGCGGGATGCTGAACAGGAAAGCTCCCAGCGAAGGATCGTAGAAATAATTTCCAAATGGCCAGCCAGTTGTGATTCCTATGTGTTCGATAGTTAAACCAAAAAGGAAAGTGATGGCGAAGTATCGAATTGCATAAGTACTGCCATGTGAGAGATATGCATTAACAAGCGTTGCCAGCGCCGCTGCATAGACAGTGCCAATCGTGATTAAGCGAAGCCATTCCCCATCTAACAAGGGGTAAGAGATTTGAAATCCGAGCGCTACCGCTAATGTGCCCCAGAGTAGTAAGGACTGTATCCGACTAGGTCCACGCCGCTCTCGTTTTCTGGGGGTGTAATTGCGGATGGACATGGTGATTAGTCTGCCGTATGGCTTACTGCTATTCCATTCACCGAGCCTGATGCGTTCTCAACGGCAAATCGAGCAAAGAGCTCCTCGCTATACCATCCGATTTCCTTGGTCGCAGTAATCGCGTTCTGATGGGCGCTTGTTTTGTAGGCGAAATTCCGAAGTGATTGCGCATCACTCCAGAGCGAAAAGGTTCCTTGCAGGCCGATGGGGGCTTCACCGATTCCGATGGCAGCAATCAATCCAGGAGCGTTTTTGAGTTCTGCGATTACTGGCGGAACTGCGCGCCAGAATTGGAGATTCTTAGCGGTCTTTATCCGGGCTCGAGTGATCGCTGCCACTGGACCTGTTGGTTTTGCACCATCGCCGACGGTGAAGGGTTCTCGTCCTGCCCATTGGCCGTGAGATGACAGTGGTCGCATCACAAAGCGGGCGCTCTCTTGTGCGCGAGAGCTCCACCGACTAACCAGCGGGGAGTTTGTGATCTTTGCAAGTGCAGCATCATTTCCCACCACAAGCAAACCCCATTGCCACAAATCTGCATCACGGGGAGTGAACGTTTCACCTTTACCGGTACCCAAGAGTTTGTAGAAAGTTACACCAGGGATCTTTCGCAAGGAGAAACGGTCAAGAGCCATTCGAAATATCGCGAAGGGAATTGATCGAGTTCGAATTCTCCAAACAAAGAGCGTGACGTTCATACCAGGACATGCCTGGAGATTTCAGCTGCCACTTCGGCCGGACTATCCCACATCGGAGCATGGCCGGTGTTTTCCAGCTTTACCCAACGAGCATGGTTAGGAAGCAGGGAGCGTTCTTGGCACGTCTTTGCAGGTAAGGCGCGATCTTTGTCACCAAAAATTACGGTTACGGGAATCTCATCACTAATTGGCGTATCAAATCGTTTGTCGAGAAAGGAGTCCCAGGCTGGGTAGTAGCCATCAGACTGTGCCATCGCTCGCGCAGCATCGAGCATGGTTTCGTAACTTATCTCGCGCCATCGCGGAGAGACGCGCGAGAAACCTAGACGTTGGGCAGCGCCCAATCGAAGCCCAATATGCGCGAAGTTGTTGGTGCTGTTAGCAATCCTCTTTGCAGCGTCAGTTCCGGGGATCCTTATGAAGAAGGGATGAAGCCAGAGGCCGGCAGGTGCTAACGCGGTGACTGTCGTAGTTCTCTCGGGGAAATGACCGGCGAGTTCCAGCACGATCCATCCACCGAGGGAGTTGCCCACCAGGTGTGCGCGATCGATACCCTCGCGTTCCATCTCCTCGTGGAGATGCTTCGCTAGTGAATAAGGATCCATCGCAACGCGCGGGTCGAGCGGATTGCCACCATGTCCAGGCAATAAGCAGGTGATGACATCGCTAAATTCCTGAATATGGGGAATCAACGGTTTCCACACCGTATCTGCAGAGCCCATGCCGTGAACTAAAAGAATGGGGGTCTGCGAACTTGTCGGCGCTCCAAGCGGAGAGTCGACTCGGGAGAATCGTTGGAACTTCACTGCCATGTCACGATTCTCTCGCACTCTCTTACTCGACTGCCACCGCAATCGGTGTTGCACCGGTAACGCGGAGCAGCTCATCGAAGGTAGTAGGAAAGACAGCATGGGGATGGCCTGCCGCCGCCCAAATGATGGGGTACTCACCCAGTGCACTATCTATATAGGTAGGTATTGGTTCATGGTGACCGATCGGGGCAACGCCGCCGATGGCAAAGCCGGTTCTCTTCTTGACCATCTCGGCATCTGCTCGCTCAAGTTTTGCTAACCCTTGTTCCTGGGCGACCAGCTCAGTATCGACTCGATGGCGACCTGAGGTAAGAATCAAGATCGGCGCACCTGCGCTGGCAAAAATCAAGGAAGAGCAGATCTGACCTACCTCGACCCCGAGCGCTTGCGCTGCCTCTCGGGCGCTGCGCGCCGAGTCAGAGAGGATGCGCACCTGGCCCGGTAGTTCTAACTCTTTGAGTCGCTCTTGAACGCGAATGACGCTCGGGTGGTTCGCTACGGCATCGTGCATAACCCAAAGGTTACTTCAACAGGCCATCTTTCTGCGCTTGACGATAGAGATCAGTTTTTGTTGGCAAGCTGATACCGGCTTTCGTGTACTTCTTTCGTGCTCGTTGAATGTACTCAGAAGCCGTGCTGCGGGAGATCTCCATTGCCCTTGCCACCGCCTCTAACTTCATTCCTGACGCATAGAGCGCAAGAGCCTCTCGCTCTTTCTGAGAGAGATTGACCGAGACATCTTCATCAGATAAGAGCGCTACTGCAATATCAGGGCTCATGTATTGCTGACCATTAATAGTTGCGCGGATTGCATCGCGCAGCGCTTCCGGTTCCGCATTCTTACTTACATATGCCGCGGCGCCACTTCGGAGCATCACCCGGACGGTTTGAGTCTTAGCTAGAGCACTAACGACAATCACCGCAATATTCTGCGAAACTAATTGAGCAAGATTGTCGGTAGGTTCCGAACCATCACCGAGATCCAAGTCGAGAATCGCGAGCGTAGGAATCTCATCGCCATGCTTTGGCGAGCCTCCACCTTGTAAGAAATCTCGTATGCAACTTCCTTTGTAAATAATTTTACTGTCCGTTAAATGTAGGACAATGTTATGTGCCAGCGCTTCACGCATCATCGGATGGTCTTCAAATATCGCGATGTTAACTGCTGTCTTCGTCATTTCCACCACCTACACCCAATTAAATTTCGCGCTGAATCAAATGGACTGTATCAGGAAATGAAGGCTATCGCTTAAACTCGTGACATAGTTTTAGTGCGCGGAGGTGAGAGAGCATTCATCAAACTTCTGAGTTATTTGCGCTAACGCGGCTGCGCCGAGCTCTCGTCATTGTTGCCATCAATTATGGCTACTTTCTTCTTGCCTTTGCATTATGGCGCCGGGGGAATGAACTTCCTGACCAAACTCAAGCGGTCATTCTTCTAGGATTTATTGCAGCAGTCGCGGGAACTATTCTGGCTAGACGCGAGTTAGGTCTATGGATTTTGGTGGGATCTCTCACCGTCGTGACTATTTACTTGGTTGTAGACCCATGGGTGCGCATTCCATGGTTCCAGTTGAGCGTGCTTGTGGCAATCATTTGTCTATCTATTGTCTTTATGTTTTGGGGATCACATCGATTTCTTCCAATGCTTTTCATTTCGACTCTTTCGTTATTTAATTTTCTTGCGTATTACCTTGAAGCAGTGAGCCTGCTGCGATCAGGCAGTTTCTTAGGTCGAGGCTCTATCAGCACCCTCATGATCTTCACCACGAGTATGTATGCACTTTATGGTTGGAAACGAATGTTGGTACGCGCAAAGATTAATGACGAGAAAATGTTCAAATTGCAGGCTGAAATCCAGATGCTCGAAAAATCCCAAGAGAGCCAACGATATTGGCGCGAACTTGTGATTCGAGTGCATGAGACAACACTTAATACCATTCGATCACTTTTGACTCTGAAGGATGTGCCAATCGAAAGCCTCCGTGTAGATATCCAAAAATCACTTGAGCATGATCGATCTGTGATGTCCCGTGCGCAAGAGCGACGTTCGGGTTCAGTCATAGGCGCTATTCGATCGGGAATTGATAACGCTGCTCTTCGAGAGAGAGTAAAGATAGTCTCGCAAGGAGTGAATCTTCATCTTGATAGTCAAGTTGCCGATGTAGTGGAGCGGGTTGTTCGTGAAGCCTTACGTAATGCGACTGAACATGCGAGCGCAAAGAATATTGAAATCTTGTGGCGAACTTCAGTTGAAAGAGGTGTTAACACCGGAGAGCGCGAGCATGGTCGGTTAACAATAGTTATTACTGATGACGGCATTGCCTCCTCTACGAAGAGAGAGGGAGGAATTGGCACCAATCTCGTGATGGCAAAGTCTATAAATGATCTTGGAGGTACTTTCCAATTTCAAGAGCGAAATAGTGAGGAAAAGATTGGCTCAATTGTGAAAATTGAGTTGCCAACTTCGGTAGCGGATAAGAAGTCAGATACGGTGGACTTGCCTCGCTATAGCGCGGTCGACTTAGGGCGCTATATGGCGCTTCTTACTCTCTTTGGTCCGGCAATGACCGGGGTCTTCTTCTTTCCAATGCTCTCGATTTGGTGGCCAACCCAACTTATGACTCAGTCACTGGGTTTCTTTTCCTTGGCGTATCTGTTATTTACGACGTTCATCCGTACCAAACGGCTAGGTTGGCTTGAGAGCGTGGTTGTCGCTACAGGTTTATTGGGAATCATCTTTTTCCTTGATCTTGATCCGTTGACCTGCGTTGCTGCACAACCATTCCAATGGGTGATTAACTCAGTGGTCTATGGGTTATTCATTATTTTGCTCTGGGGAAAGTGGCAAGTCACTGCGTTGGCTTACCCAGTTTTTCTTTACCTTGTTGCGCCTTATCATGATTTGATTCCACAAGAGTGTAATTTCATCTTCAACTTCCCTGTATTGAACACACTTTTCTCCTTTCTCTTTGTTGCAGTGATTTTTACCCTTGTTTACAGGACCTTCGAGCGTGTTGAAAGAGCTCAAGAGAAGAGATTAAATAAGAATCGAGAGTTAGTGGCAGATATCGAGAGAAACGATGCTGCTTTTGAGAAAATTTTGGAACTTGATGCAACTGCCAAAAAAACAATTATGGAATTACTCTCGACGAGTGGGGCGATGTCAGACCAATCGCACCATGCATTACGAAAAGTTGATTCTGAATTGCGCGCAGAGATGCAAGTGGATCCAATTGCTAGCTCGGGCTTGACACGGTTGGCTGCAGAATTCGTTCATCAGGTCACCCAATTCAACCGTTGGCTAGAAGTGAAATCAATTCACGGTGATGAAGATGCACGCCCGCTTCCCAAAGTCCTTAGGGAGCGCTTTATGGAAATCGCAAAAGATGTCCCCAATGGCTCTGCTATTCAGGTTGTGGTGGGAGATGGGTATGCGGAGCTTTCTCTTCGCGCTCACTCAGAAGTTCCAGATTCTGTTATGGCGCTAAAGAATTTTGTTGAAGCGCTACGAGATAATCAGTACTCGGTCAGAATTGAGCGGGAGAGCGCTAGGGAAGCCAGCGAGTATGTGCTTTTCATGCGGAGAGAAATACAGTCTCAACGAAAGTAAAGATGCCGACTGCCAGTAGTAACCCAGCAAAACCGCGCTCCAGCGATTTAGATTTCAATCGCGTTCCTTTTTCACTGGCAAACCACGCAACGATCACAGCGCTGGTCAACACAATCATGGGAACTTGCCAATCGATTTCGGACCAAGTTTCAAATCGAATGAGCAGGGCGGTAGCGCTGTTAAGGAGCATGACGATCAATCCCGTGCCTGCTGCGATATGTGCTGATACTCCGAAGGCGAGAATCAAGGTCGGCACTACAAGAAATGCCCCACCGACTCCGAAGAAACCTGCAATGAAACCAATGAGCGTTCCCATGATGGGAAGCACTATCGGATGACGTTCCTTGGCGACGATTTCGCCTTGAAATGAACGGATCCACATACTTATCGAGGCGCCTAAAATGATGATGGAAATTCCTGTTAAGAGCAGGAAGTCTGAAGCCCTCTGTGAGGCCAGCGCGCCTATGGCATTACCTGCAATGCCGATTCCCCAGAGAATCAATCCTTTTCGAAAATCAATCTGTCGCGCCTTAGCTCTTGCTCTAGCGCTCACTAGAGCAGCAGCGATGACGATAACGAGTGAGGCCGTGGTCGCTTCGAGCGCGGAAAATCCAAATAAATAGACCAAAGCGGGCACGGCGAGAATCGCTCCTCCGGTCCCCACCAGCCCCAGAGCGGTACCCATCGTGGCTCCGAGCGCGATAGCCAGAAAAACCTCGGTCACAGCGTCACGTTCTCCCTATCAGGATGCCTGGATTCACAGGCTTCAAGGCTACCCTTGATGCTTACGTCCTATTTATAGGCGACCTGCGGGGCCTACAGACATTTGGTCATGAGCCATTCAGAGAGGGGGCAGGTGTGAAATCAACGTACTTTTCGTCTAGGTCTACAAATTCACTTCTCGCCGCTCTCCGTCGATCTCTTTCCCTGGGGATATCGCTTTCGCTTGTGGCATCTGTGCTCACAATTTTTTCGGTAGCACCGGCGTTTGCTTACTCAAGTTGTGGAAATATTTTAGGAAACAATGCTAGTTCACAAAGCCTGATTGATAACACTGCAAAAATTACTATCACACCTGAACATGGAACTATTTTCTACGTCGATACGCGTCGTGGCATCAATGCCTCGTATGTTGCTTACAGCATCACAAACACTGCAACCACAACTAAAAAGAATCTTTGGGTAAAGTTATCGGGCTTTACTGCGGCGTCGGGTTCTTCGGTAGTGTCATTAGCAAACCCTGCCGATAATATGCAGCAGATTCCTAGTTTGGCTCGGGACGCTTCCGCTACGGTTTACTTTTTATTAAGCGCGCCGAAATCGACAACAGTTGCCCAAACGCATGTTGTAGAAGTTTTTAATGCTGATCCCCGTTTGAGCACTACTGGGGCTGCAGCAACTGGCTGTGACTACACATTTAATCGAGTTGATCAAACAATTGCTGCGAATGCGAATAAAGTGACGTCGGTCTCTGTTTCAACCACCAACCCAGCGCTCGGTGGAACTGTTGTCGTCACCGTCAACGGAGCAACGGGCCAAGGTGGACAAGGTCAATCTGTGGCAAGCGGTGGCGATGGTGATGTGATGTGGGTTTCCCCAGCTTCGGTGGCAACATGGCCTACCCGCGCTCTTCGTTTAGAGAAGACTCAAATTGTCATCAATAGACAAGGAAACAACAGCGTCACACTCAACGATTCACTAGTCTACCTAGGCGTTAATTCAGGGAGCACAAAACTCACTTCAAAGAGCACCTACGTTGCTACCTATACCTTCAGGGTTATTGGTGGTGCATCTGCTAATCCAGAGGTGAAACCAGTAGCTCAAATTGCCAGCGGTACGCAGATGAAACACACTGGTTCATATCCGAGCGTCACCAGGATTAATTTGACTGGCCTGTCTACTCCTATGACCGTGACAAAGACCGCATCGGCCACCGCTTACACTCCAACGGCCTGTAATACCGGTTCTAAATTTGCCGTTCGTTACACGATTACAGCCCGACTCGCTTCGGGAACGGTCGGGACTGCAACTCTAGATGAGATTGTTGATGTGCCACCTTCGGGTTCAGCATTTGATACTCAAAGCAACCAGGCGACCTACAGCGATGCTTCACCTGTCACCAATGCCCTGTTGGGCGCGCCGAGCACTATCACTGGAGAGACTCCAACAAAACTTCATTGGACGGGCCCGTTCTATGTCACAAGCTCAACTCCGGCAACATTCAGTTACACGATGTGTGTGGACAAGGCAGCGGGCACCTACCAAAACACGGCGTATGGATATGTCGGTAACACCATTGTGGGTTCCAACTCGCTACAAATCTCGTGTCAAACCGTGACGACGAACGGTACAACTTTCTCGTTATCTGGTACATGTAATACTTCGAAACCAAAGCAACCTCAAACTATAACTTTTGGTACACCAGATCCAGTGGGTGTTGGATCGATAACGCAGCTCTCTGCTGTTTCTAGCTCGGGTCTTCCGGTGGTTTTTACTACCTCTAGTCTTGCGTCTATTTGCACAGTTGCTTATAACTCAACAACTGGTTTCTATGAGGTAACAGCAGTTAGTTCAGGAACCTGTGTACTTAATGCAAACCAACCAGGAGATACTAATTTCGATGCCGCATCGCAAGTTTCTCGAAATCTTACAATTTTGGCGGGTCAGTACATCAGTGTTTCCAGTACCTCTTCCATGTTGATTAATACTAATCAAACTTTCACGGCAACATCGCTCAAGATTAGTGATGGCACTGGAACTGGTCTCACGGTCACCATGACCTCATTGACGAGTTCTATGTGCACAGTGACTGCAATCACGCCGGCAAATACTTTTCGAGTAAATAGCCTCTCGACAACTGGCGTGTGCACTTTGGTAGCCAGCCAGGCTGGAGACGCCACCTATGGACCCGCTACCGATGTATATGTAGATATCAATATCGGCTCATTGCAGACGATTACTTTCACAGCCCCAGCGAATCAAACTTCCACAACTTCACCTGCATCGCCAATTACCATTTCAGCGACTTCGGTCGACTCGAGTACAAGCGTAAACACGAACCTTCAGGTGACCTTTGCCTCGTTAACTCCTGCAGTTTGTGATATCCCTATCTCCGGCGGTAATTATGTTTCACCAACAATTTCGAGTGGAGTGAGTTCGACTACTTTAAACAAAGTCGCTTCAGGCGTTTGCGTATTGGTCGCTTCACAAGATGGAACAACCAATGGAAATGCTGGTACGCAATCAGCATATTCACCAGCAACCGACGTGCAAGTTTCATTTACCATCGGACAACCACAGACGATCACATTTAACAAACCTACAGATGTTCAGCGGTCGGCGAATACTCGCACGGTTACGGCGAGTACTACTTCTAGTTTGCTCATAACTTTTACACCAATTGATTCCGGTATATGCACGGTTGCTACCGGCACGCTTTCTGGCTCAACTACTACTGCAACAGTAACTTTTGTATCTGGTGGAACTTGCATTCTCACGGCGACTCAGGATGGAAATGGATCCTGGTATGCAGCAACACCAGTCACGCAAACATTTTTGATTACAGGTGCAACAGCTCAGACAATTTCTTTCACGCAAGGTAATGTCAACATCACCGCCTCACCGCTTACGGTCAGTGCATCTGCAAGCTCTGGCTTACCTGTCTCATTTACCTCGTCAACGACGTCAGTCTGTACCGTAAATGAAGTTTTCGTAACTTTGAGCACCGTGGGCAACTGCACCATTGTTGCCTCCCAGGGTGGTGACATCACGTTTGCGGCAGCGACTGATGTGACGGTGACTTTTGTAGTCTTTGCGAAGCCAACTATTGGTTTCACTCAGGCAAATGTGGCGGTTGCAGGATTCCCAGAGAATCTCACATTAGTAAGCACCAATACTTACGCGGCGGCGGCAGGAGCCACAGCAACAGGCCTTACTGTTACGTACACCTCGAGCACAACTGCTGTATGTGAAGTAGTAAGTGGCGCAACTATTTCTTTGAAAACAGTGGGTACTTGTACCATCGCAGCCGATCAAGCCGCTAGTTCTCCAAATTTCCTCGCAGCAGATACTGTTACTCGAAGTTTTACCATTTCTTCAGGTCAAACCATTACCTTCGCGCCACTTACCGCCGTCACCTACGGCGATCCAAATTTCACCATCTCTGCAACATCCTCATCTAACTTAACTGTGAGCATTGCTCTGACAGCTGGTGCAGGTATCTGCTCATTCGATGACACTACCGGCACGGTTTCTATACTCGCTGCGGGTGCTTGCTCCTTTACCGCATCTCAAGGTGGGAATGCGAATTTCGCCGCCGCAACACCAGTGGTGCGCAATCTGACAATCAACAAGAAGCCAGTTACTTTTACAGTTAGTGCAGCAAACAAGGTGTACAACAAATCTGATGTTGCTGCAGTTACACCAAGTCCACTCACCGGAGTTCTCGCAGGTGATTCTTCAGCAGTGAGTATCAATCCAGCGCAGGTTACGGGTCTGTTCAATAATCCTTCAGTCGGTGATGACAAACCGGTAACAATTACTGTCGGTACGAACGTACTTACCGGCGCTAAGGCTGGAAACTATTCGGCATCGGTGACAAATAACCCAACTGCGAACATCACGGCAAAGCCGATAACGATGACGGTGGGGATTGATAACAAAGTTTATGACGGAACTGTTGCGGCCACAGTGGCATCGCGCTCGCTCAACGACGTTGAAGCAGGGGACACGGTCACAATTGATCCTTCGAAAGTAACCGCACTCTTTGCAAATCCAGATGTAGCAAATAGCAAAGCTGTGACAGTCTCTCTAGCCTCGGGAGTGCTCGGCGGGGCAAGTGCAGGAAACTACACAGTTACAGTTGCGGGTTCGCCGACGGCAAATATCACCGCTCGCCCCGTGACAGTGGTGGCCGTAGATAAATTTAAATCTACGACTGCACCGGATCCCGTTTTTACATACAACTTTGCCCCAGGGAGTTTGGGGTTAGTGGAGCGCCTTGGGGTTGCGGACACTTTTTCTGGAAGCCTCACTCGTGCAAATGTGGGAACAAATAGCGTGGGAACTTATGCAATCACGGCCGGCACCTTGGCGCTCTCCAGTAACTACGCGCTCACAGTGACGCCAGGAACACTCACCATCTCAAGTAAGATTGTGCCGAATATTTGTTGGAGTAATCCGACGGCAATTACTTACGGGACTGCACTCAGTGCAACTCAACTCAATGCCCTTGCTAGAACTGATTGTGCAACTTCATCAGATGTCGCCGGCACTCTCACCTATTCCCCAGCTTCCGGTTCAGTGTTGACTCCTGGTACGCACACCATCACTGTGACATTTGCGCCATCAAACACAACCACATATGACGGCAATACCGAGACGGTCTCCATTCTTGTGAATGCCAAACCAATCACTGTGACTGCCGAGCCAAAGACCAAAGTTTATGGAGCGAGCGATCCGGCGCTCACCTTCACAACGCCGGTCGGCGCTTTGGTTGGCTCCGATACATTAAGCGGATCTTTGACGCGTGGAGCAGGTTCCAACGTTGGCACCTACGTGATTTCTCAAGGAACTGTGACCACGGCGAACAACCCTCGATATGTCATCACCTACGTGGGAGCTAATTTCTCAATAACAGAAAAAAATCTGACCATTACAGCCGAGAACAAGTCAATTAACAGCGGTGGAGCTACACCAACGTTCACATTCTCAACAGGAACCGGAGAGCTCGTTGGTTCTGACGCAATTGGAACTCTCACCTACACCTTCTCAGGAAGTGGTTATGGCCCAAGTACGACTGCACCTGCAACTGCCGGCACATTCGTCATTACTCCTTCTGCTGCGACCTTTACCACCGGATTAGCCAGTAATTATTTGATTACTTACACCGCTGGCTCCTTCACCATTAATGCACCTGCACCAGCGCCGGCACCAAACAACGGAAATGCTCCAGTGGCACCAGCAGCCAAAC
>CAYQLC010000008.1:0-2743 GCA_964418325.1 uncultured Bifidobacterium sp. | reverse complement strand
GCACCAGCGCCGGCACCAAACAACGGAAATGCTCCAGTGGCACCAGCAGCCAAACCAGCTCCTGTGGTGGTTGCCAAAACTCTGCCGGTCAAGAAAGTGACTCTGACGACAACCGTAACTAGCGCGACCCCAGTAATCCTGGGAATGATTACCTCAACGACGGGATCAAATAGTAATCGTGCTTCACTTGCGCCTGTTCCAAATGCGATGGTGCGTGAGGCCGTTGTCATTGCCGCAACCCCCTCGAGCAGTCCATCAGCGCCAACAACTCCATCAGCGCCAACAACTTCAGGCGCGACTGGAAATGCCAACCCGAATTCCGGCGGTAATTCTGGCGGTAACTCCGGCGGTAACTCCGGCGGTAACTCCAACAACAACCCTGCTAGTAACAGCGAGAACAATGGTGGCAGTAACTCGGCAAATAGCGGTGGAAATTCTGGGAACAACGTCGGTGGTAACAGTGGGTCAAGCGCACAAGAGCCCGCGCAACCTCAGGAGCCAGAAACACCTGCTGTAATCCAAGTTATTGAAAATAAACCAGCCTTCGTAGCTAACCTTTCAGCAAAAATAGCAGTCAGTTTGGATATGCAAGAGTCGAAAACTCAGGTAAGAGATGACCGCGTGATTGTGCAACTCAACACCAACACCGGCCAGATTCGAGTTCAACCTCTCAATGGCTGGACTGGAGTTCTTAAAGTTCCAACCTATATGGCAACGGATGAGGCTATTGTCGAAATTGAGAATGTCATCACCGTAAATCCTGACCCAACTTCTCAGGTGCTGGTTCGACCTACCTCCGTCACGCGTACCGCTCTTGGCTGGGCAAAATCTCCAACGGCTTCGGTGCAAAAATATGAAGTGCGAGTCAATAACAAACTTGTGTGTGAGACTGCCTCAACGACCTGCGCCGTGCCGCAACTCATTGGCCCTAAGACCAAGGTTGATGTCACCGCTATCGGAAATGAGGGAACTCGTTCAACGGTGGAGGTAGGAAAGTACTCTCCTAACAAGCGAGTGAGGGTCTTTACGATCAACTTTGATGAGGAGAAATGGGCATTTACCCCGACGGCAATTCGTCGAATGAATACCTTTATAGATATTATCAAGAGAGAGGGATTCGCAGAGGCCTTTGTTCTTGGCTATACCGACTCGCAGGGTAGTCCCTCGACTAGCGTTCCGCTTTCACGTAAACGCGCAACTGCCACTACTAATTATCTTAAAGATCGTCTGCCAGAGGTGAAGTTTAGATGGTTTGCGTTTGGCGAGGCTGATCCTCTTCGTAAGGGGCTAGATCCAGACGACTTCGCAGCAAATCGCAGAGCTGAGATATATATTCGCTAGCAGTAGGTAAAAACCCGACTGAATGATTCAGCCGGGTTTTTACTGCGCCAAGTTCAGCTTAGTTATTGAAAAGTGAAACATCTCCGAGGCTGGCGCCAAGGTCGCCACCATTTGCTATGACTGCGAGAATAATTAGCGCAGCGCCTGCCATAGAGAGATTTTTGAAGAATGCAACGGTTTCATTCATCTTGGTATTGGCATCATCGATTGTCCAGAAGTTATGCATCATAAATGCAGAGAAGACTAAGAAGATTGCCAGTAAGAGTGCGCCGAGATCCATCCAAAATCCGAGCACAATAGATATTCCACCAAGAAGAATCATCAAGCCAGTCAAAGGAACAGCGAGCTTTGCAGCAGGAACCTTCTTGAATTGTGCATAACCTGTCATAGCTTCGCGCTTTGAGAAGTGAGCGAACCCTGAATTGATGAAGATGAGGGCGAAGAGGATTCGACCCACGATGAGAATGATGTCCATAGTGCTCCTAGCGTTCTTAGTTGTATTAACGAATGTGCTGATTTTCTTATATACAGGGTAAATAGAAAAAGTTGAATTTTCAACTATCTGTGAATAATGGCGTGTCGAGGGGTGTATCTATCTAGCGTGCGACCCAGCCACCATCGACGGTGATGACCGAGCCTGAGATGTAGTTGGCGCCGCTTCCGGAGAGAAAAACTGCGCTACCTACTACATCGTCAGAGGCCCCCCAACGTCCGATAGGAATTCGTGAACTGACTTCAGGCATGCGCACTGGATCAGAGCGAAGTGCGGTGTTGTGATCCGTGGCGATATACCCCGGAGCAATGGCATTTACATTGACTCCCATTGCCGACCATTCATTAGAGAGCGCTTTCGTTAATCCGATAATCGCGTGCTTGCTCGCTGCATACGGGGGAATTTTCAATCCGCCCTGGAAAGACATAATCGATGCGATGAAGATAATCCTCCCTGAACCATGTTCAATCATGTGTTGACCAAATCCTTGCGCAAGAATGAATTGGGAATTGAGATTTACTTCCATTACTCGATCCCATTCATCGAGCGGAATCTCTACCGCTGGATAACGGGCAGTTATCCCCGCATTGTTGATGAGTATGTCCACCCGCGGAACAAGGTTAAGAACTTGCCTAGCGAACTTGGTGCTTTGATTGCGATCACTGAGATCTGCAGCGACCGGAGTGCATTGTCGCCCTAAGCGTGAAATTTCTTGAACAATCTCTTCATCTTCATTCATCTGTCGACTTGTGGCGACGATATCCGCACCGGCCCGAGCTAACCCAAGCGCAATAGCAGCCCCGATGCCACGATTGGCACCAGTGACTACTGCAGTCTTGCCGCTGAGATCACCGATATTCATGTTTGAAGTCTCTCAGGTAAACCCGCCAGAAGAACTCGATTCAGCCA
>CAYQLC010000007.1:49057-64463 GCA_964418325.1 uncultured Bifidobacterium sp. | reverse complement strand
CCCCACTGCTGCCTCCCGTAGGAGTCTGGGCCGTGTCTCAGTCCCAGTGTGGCCGG
Organism: uncultured Bifidobacterium sp.; assembly: GCA_964418325.1. Lineage (GTDB taxonomy): Bacteria > Actinomycetota > Actinomycetes > Nanopelagicales > Nanopelagicaceae > IMCC26077. The sequence goes on along the minus strand of CAYQLC010000007.1, from coordinate 64,407 downwards.
TCGCCCTCTCAGGCCGGCTACCCGTCGTCGCCTTGGTGAGCCATTACCTCACCAACAAGCTGATAGGCCGCGAGATCATCTTCAACCGAAAAACTTTCCAGCCCCGATCATGCGATCAAGGCTCATATCCGGTATTAGCCCCGGTTTCCCGGAGTTATCCCAGAGTTGAAGGCAGATTCTTCACGTGTTCCTCACCCGTTCGCCGCTAATTCACACCCGAAGGTGCTTCATCGCTCGACTTGCATGTGTTAAGCACGCCGCCAGCGTTCGTCCTGAGCCAGGATCAAACTCTCCAAAAATTCTTTTGGTGTGTTTGCCTAGCAGAGTCAAACAACTGTCGTTATTTGTCTTCTACCAAAGGAATCGTTGACATTCTCAAAAGTACTGCACAGGTTAATGCGCAGCGCAAAAAGAATGCCGACGAGTTAAAAATTGGCATTGACTTTATGGCACGCTGTTGAGTTCTCAAGGTACGGATGCGCACTCAACAAAACATTCTCATGTTTGGATGAGGGCTCACTTCACGCTCACATGACGCAGGCACACGAATGTGCAAACTTCTACGAGTGGAAGTGTGCTGAACGGCCAGTTGCGGCTTTCGCCCTTTTGCTGTCCGCTTCTCAGCGAGGGGGAAAGGTTATGCCCTGGGCGGGCGGGGGGTCAAATCGGGCCTCTGCCCCCTTTTTTGAGGACATCATTCTAAGCGATGACCGCACCCAGTTCGCGCTTGCCTTTGCGCAAGAGTATTAAATTCCCCTGAATTAATTGGGTTTTTTGCAAAATGGCACCCTCATCAACAACCCGCTCATTGTTGACATAGGCCCCGCCCTCTTTGATGAGGCGACGAGCTGCTGATTTGGAGTCGCAGAGGCCCGCCTGGGTAAAAGCATCGACAGCCAAGAGCCCCTCCGCAAAGGGAGTATTGGGCAGCGCCTGCGCTGCTGCGCCTAAGGTGGCGCCATCCACGCCAGCCAAATCTCCCTGTCCAAAGAGCGCTTTGGAGACCTCCTCGACTTTGATCATCGCATCTTCGCCATGTACCCGCGCAGTTACATCTCGAGCGAGGAAGCGTGCTGCATTTCGTGCTCCAGGATTCTCAACAACCTCTCGGTGTAACGATTCGACCTCTTCGCGTGATGCAAAAGTAAAAATCTTGATGTACGAAATGACATCTCGATCATCTACGCCAAGCCAGTATTGATAGAGAGCGTACGGAGAGGTTAATTCGCCATCGAGCCAAATTGTGCCAGTTGCAGTTTTACCAAACTTTGTTCCATCTGCCTTAGTTACCAATGGAACTGTGAGGCAATGTGCGCTCCCCTGCTCTACTTTTCGAATCAAATCAAGGCCGGCAACAATATTTCCCCATTGATCACTCCCGCCGATTTGCAAGGTGCAGTCATGTCGTCGATACAGCTCAAGGAAATCAAATCCTTGAAGTACCTGGTAAGAGAATTCTGTGTAAGAGATTCCGCCAGCGTTCAAACGTGAAGAGACGGAATCCTTGGCTAGCATTTGATTAACGCTGAAATGCTTTCCAATATCTCGTAAAAAAGAGATCGCAGATAGAGGTGCAGTCCAATCCAAATTGTTAACTACGAGTGCGCCAGTCTTCGAGTTGTTGAATTCAAGGTAAGGCTCCACTTGTTTTCGAATTCGTGCGACGAAATCTGCAACTACGCTCTCATCATTAAGAGTTCGCTCTTCAGACTTCCCGCTTGGATCACCAACCAGTCCAGTGGCTCCCCCAACTAGAGCAATCGGTCGGTGTCCAGCCAATTGAAATCTTTTGAGAACCAATAGAACAGCGAGACTGCCAATGTGCAAACTTGGTGCAGTTGGATCAAATCCGATATAGAGCGTGATGGGGCCGTTATCCAACGCTTTGATTAGTTCATCGCGATCGGTTGTTTGTGCAACTAAACCACGCCATTCAAGATCATCGAGTAGCTCATGACTTGATACCACTATTTTTTCGCCCCCCTGCCGCGTTTGGCTTTTGGCTCAACTTCGCCCCAGAGCTTGACAAACATCTGTGCACGCTTGGTGTTTGCCCGCTTTGCAACCGAGACGAGCGTACCTAACTCGGTGATTTGCGCGCGGAGCGCAGAGGGCGCTGTGCCCCCGCGACTCTTCCGGGATGCTACCGCCGATTCAACAGTCAGCGCCTTGAAGAGATCCGGTTGAAACAGCTTGTTGAGCCCTTGATAGTCAGCGAGTGAAAGCTCTTCGAGCCCTACCTTCTTGCCTTCGGCCAGGGCTACCGCTTTACCCGAGATTTCGTGAGCCTTGGCAAAAGGAATCCCTTTGCGAACGAGATAGTCGGCAACTTCAGTAGCTAGAGCAAAACCACTGGTCGCGCCTGCTGACATTCGTTTTTGATCGAACTCCGTAGTCTCTACCATTCCAATGACGGCAGGAAGTAAAAGTAAAAGCGTATCGACTGAGTCAAAGACCGGTTCTTTGTCCTCTTGGAGATCCCGGTTGTAAGCAAAGGGCAAGCCCTTGAGAGTAACCAAAAGGGAAGTTAAGTTTCCGACTAGGCGTCCACTCTTTCCTCGAGCAAGTTCGGCAACATCTGGATTCTTCTTTTGCGGCATAATCGAGGAGCCAGTGGAATACGCATCATCTAATCGCGCCCAACCAAATTCAGTTGAACTCCAGAGTATCCACTCTTCTCCGATACGAGAAAGGTGTATGCCAACCAGAGCGGTGATGAAGAGGAACTCTGCAGCAAAATCTCTATCACTGACAGCATCGATGCTATTGCCTGACGAAGATTCAAAAAGTAGGGCTTTTGCTGATCCCTCCGGATTTGCTGAGAGGACGCTGCCTGCGAGCGCTCCCGATCCGAGAGGACTTACTCCAGTTCGCAACCACCATTGCTCCAAGCGCTCTACGTCACGAAGAAGCGCGTGCGCATGTTTAGCTAATTCATGTCCGAAAACAATTGGTTGTGCATGTTGCAGATGTGTAAAGCCCGATACATAGCTCACTTCATGTCGCTTTGCTTGTTTTATGAATGCATCAGTCAACTGAAGCAAGTAGGAAATCACTTCGCAACTAACTTCCCGGAGGTATAACCGTAAATCGGTAGCAATCTGGTCATTGCGAGAACGTCCGGCACGAAGCTTGCCCGCAAGATCTCCGATTCGATCTGCCAATACGCGCTCAATCACGCCATGCAAATCTTCATCATTACTCGTTGGAGCCACCAGGCCTCTAGCAATATCCCTTCTGAGCAAATCAAGCGCCGTCTCTATTTTCTTGCCTTCAATGTTTGTGAGAATTTTGCTTTTGACGAGATTTCGACAATGCGCCTTGCTACTGACAATGTCGTAAGGGGCCAATCGCCAATCGAAGTGGACGCTGCGCGACAATGCAGCCATCGCATCTGAGGTCTCCCGTGAGAATCGACCACCCCACAATGTCATTGCGCTCCTCCCTTGCTTTTTCCTTTGCCTGTTTTGATAGCAATATTGTTCCGGGTTTCATCGAAATTATCGGTATCAACATCCTCGGCAAGTGCAGTCAAAAAGGCGGTTACTTCGCTTGAATGGAATTGGTCACTGACAATCACCATGACCGTGTCATCGCCAGCAATAGTCCCGATTATCTGGGCCAGCGCCCCGGCTCGTGACGCTCGATCGAGAGCGCTAGCTAGTAGGTGCGCACCACCCGGTGGAGTGCGGAGTACTATTAAATTTCCGCTGCTTTGAATTTGTACCAGTAACTCATTGAGTAACTTGCCAACCCGATATAACGGTTCCTCTGGATTCTCATTTGCCAATTGATACCGCAGTTGCCCTTTGCTATCGCGTCCCCGAACCGCACCAATTTCCTCTAGATCCCTACTTGCGGTTGCCTGTGTTACCGCAAATCCAAGAGTCTTGAGTTTTTCAACAACCTCAGCTTGAGAGTGAATCAATCCCGAGGAAATCCACTCTCTAATCATCTCTTGTCTGGCAATCTTGGTATGCAGCGTTGTTCCACTCATATCTGCTCCCTGAGAACTTCGGATAGTTTTTCAAGGAAGAGTTCGACATCTACTTGCGTGGTTGTAAGAGCCGGTGCGATTCGAATCGTCGTTGGATTGGGAGCATTCACGAGAACACCGCGCTCCTCTAATTTTTTCTGTACTGCCTTCGCGTCAGCGGTGAACAGTTCGATTCCGATGAGTAGCCCAGCACCGCGGACTTCTTTAACTCCCGGAATCGTCTTTCCCTGAGTGAGCAAGATATTGCCTAAGCCAGAGACTCTTTCGAGCAACCCTTCCTGCTTGATTATCGAGATGGCAGCGAGAGCCGCCGCTGTCGAGGTAGGGCTTCCACCAAAGGTGGATCCATGGCTACCTGCTTGTAGAAGCGTTGCTGCCTTGCCAATTCCAATCGTCGCGCCAAGGGGAAGTCCTCCTCCTAAACCTTTGGCAAGGGTGATGATGTCGGGGGTGATTGCCTCTCGCTGAAATCCAAACCAGTATCCGGTTCGACCCATACCGGTTTGCACTTCGTCAACGGCCATCAGCGCTCCAGTCTGATCGCAACGCTCTCGAATTGCCTGAAGGAATCCCTTTGGCGGCACTATCACGCCAGCTTCACCTTGAATCGGTTCGATGATAACCATTGCGGTCTTCTTGTTAATGCCTCGTTTGAGGGCCTTGAAGTCACCAAATGACAAGAACTTTACGCCAGGTAGTAACGGTGTGAATGGATCACGCTTACCGCTCTGCCCCGTAATTGATAACGCTCCCATCGTGCGTCCATGAAAGCTGTTGGTGAAGGCAACAATTCGCGTTCTCCCGGTCAATCGTGAAATTTTTATGGCAGCTTCGTTTGCCTCTGCTCCTGAATTACAGAAGAACGTTCGAGCGCTCTGAATACCAACCAGATTTTGCAATTCTGTCGCCAAACGCAAGCCTTGCGGATGTGCATAGAAATTACTGACATGAGTTAATTCAGATAACTGGTTGGTCACTGCTGCGCTAATTGCTGGATGGGCATGGCCAAGAATGTTTGTTGCGATACCACCAAGAAAATCAAGATATTCATTACCTTGGGAATCGGTAACTTTATTTCCTTTGCCTGACACCAATGTTAGATTCGGAGTGCCATAGTTCGCCATGAAAACTTCATCCCATTGTTTCATGCGGAAATCACAGTTCCTTGGTTTTCTTCAAGCGCCGACATGATCGCACCAGGTTTACGTCCATCGACAATTTGTGCGCTCTTTGCTCCACTTTCAATTGCGTGTAAACATGCTGCTATTTTTGGAAGCATCCCGTCAGCAAGAGTGGGTAGCAGCGACTTAGCTTCATCATAAGAAATGGAATCAATCAATGAATCGGTCTCTGGCCAGTTCCGCATAAGTCCTGGAACGTCGGTGAGAAACAACGCCCGCTCAACGCCAAGTGCTCCTGCGATGGCTCCGGCAGCTGAATCAGCGTTAACGTTGTAGGCAGTTCCATCGGTGCCTGCACTAATCGGTGCTACCACAGGGATGAATCCGGCCGATAGTAACGCTCGCAAAAGTTCAGGATTGACGGTGACAATCTCTCCCACTTGACCAACGTCAATCAACTCTCCGGTGGCGCTATGGGTGAGCGGCTTGGCGATCAGAAGTTGCGCATCTCGACCTGTCACTCCCACCGCTTGACCACCAGCCTGAATTATGGAATTCGTGACCTCTCGAAGAACTCGACCAGTGAGCACCATCTCGATGATATTCATCATTTCGGGAGTGGTTACTCGCAATCCAGCGATACTTGTCGATGTTATCGAACGCGCCTTGAGTTCGGCTTCGATTTGCGGTCCACCACCATGTACCAAGATAACCTGCTCACCTCTATTTACGAGCGTTACTACATCCCTTGCTACAGATTGTGCAAGCTCGTGATTTACCATGGCATGCCCGCCATACTTGATAACAATCATGAGGAGTACGCAGAATTCTCATGAACATACATAGTTGATAAATCATTAGTTAGAATTTCTGCCTCATGAGAACCGCTTTTAAGGTCGATGAGTATCTCAATGCGTTCACTTTTCATAGACACGAGATGTCGCTCTTCAAATGGTGCGCTATTTTTCGCGACCATAACACCATTGATACTGACATCAATGGTCATTGGATCAAATTCCGCCGATGAGACACCCACTGCGGCCAGGATTCTTCCCCAATTAGGATCCTCACCAAATAGTGCACATTTGAGCAAGTTGTTTCGGGCACACGCTCTACCCACGTCAACGGCGTCAGCCACTGATGCTGCATTCACTGTTCTGATTGAAATCACCTTGGTATGACCCTCAGCATCACCAATCAATTGATCTGCAAGACTTCGACAAATTTCAAGAAGACCCGAGAGCAACTGTGCATACTCCAAAGCAGGCCCTTCTCCATTAGCCAGAGCGATGACAGAATCGTTTGTCGATGTGCATCCATCAGAGTCGATGCGATCGAAGGTTCGGGAGGTAGCCTCTACAAGAGAAGATTGCAATTCTTGCGATGTAACTTCAGCGTCGGTTGCGATAATACAAATCATTGTCGCAAGCGAAGGGGCAAGCATCCCCGCTCCCTTAGCAATTCCAACAAATCGTGCACCTGCAATCTCGGTGGTGGCAATTTTCGCATGTGAATCGGTGGTCATTATTGCCTGCGCAGCCGACTCCCAATTGCTTGCCGCAAGCTGATTTCTAGCTTTTGCTATGCCATCCAAAATTTTAGGTAGCGGCAATCGCTCCCCAATTAATCCCGTGCTGCACACCGCAACATCTGCAGCAGAAACTCCTAGAACGTTCCCTACATGCTCTGCAGTCTTGTGGGTATCTAAAAATCCCTCTGGTCCAGTACAAGCATTTGCGCCGCCAGAATTGATGACGACAGCATCCACTCGTCCATCAGCAACGACTTGCTTACTCCACACAACTGGCGCTGCAATCATGCGATTCTTAGTGAATACCGCAGCACCAATCTTCTTTCGCCCCACGTTTACCACGAGCGCAAGATCTTTAGCTCCACTACTTTTGATGCCGGCCGCCAGACCAGCCACTTCAAATCCACGCGGATAATTCATCGTACGCCAATCGAAGTTAAGCCGAGGCCCTCATCAAACCCTGCCATCAAATTAGCGTTCTGCAGGGCCTGTCCTGCCGCCCCTTTGCCCAAATTATCGATAGCAGAGACAATAACTGCCCGTCCAATATGTTCATCATAAGCAATTTGTATTTGAGCGCCGTTACTTCCTATCAATGAATTGGTCTGCGGCCACTGCCCCACAGATAGAACATTGATAAATCGCTCTTTTTCGTAAGAAGATGTGAACAAATCATGAAGTTCCTTTGTAGAGGAACTAGATACAGGAATGCTTACTGTTGCGAGAATCCCTCTTGGCATTGGAGCAAGTATGGGTGTAAAAGATAGGGAAACTTGATTACCAGTAAGCGCACTTATTGCTTGTTCAATTTCTGGAGTATGTTGGTGAACTCCACCAACTTTGTATGCGGATAACGAGTTCATCACTTCACTACCTATGAGATTCACTTTTGCGCTTCGTCCAGCTCCAGTCGTTCCTGATGCCGCGGCAACGACGATATCTGCAAAATTAACTCTCGTGGAGATTTTGACGAACGGCAGGATTGATAGAGCAATCGCTGTCGCATAACAACCTGGATTCGCAATTCTTAATGAAGTCGCGATAGCCTCTCTAGCGCCAGGGATTTCTGGTAGACCATATTGCCAAGTGCCAAAGTGTTCGCCTCCGTAATACCTTTCCCACTGAGATGCTGAAGCTAATCTGAAATCAGCACCAAGATCCACGATTCTTTTCTTGGTGAAGATCTCTTCGTTCTCTCGAATAATCTTTCCTGATTCTCCATGTGGCAAGGCAAAGAAAACGAGATCAGCTTCATTAATCAAACTGGAATCGAAAAGAGCAAACTCCTCTTGAGAAATCCCAGCCAGGTGTAGGTGCACTTGCGCAATTGGTACTCCCGCCTGTGAATGGGCAATCGCTCCATGAAGGTGAAAGTGGGGATGCTGGTCGAGCAATCGCAATAACTCACCGCCGCTATACCCACTGGCGCCGAAAACCACTACCTTCATTTGAGTAAATATACACTACTGTGTAAATTTATGCACTAACTACGGAGGCGGGCTCCATGGGTAGCAGCGGCTGCCACGGCGGAGTCCCGGAGAGCTCCAGCCTCCTCGGCGGTGAGGGTTCGGTCGTGCGCCCGGAATGTCAGGGTAAATGCATAGGAGATTTCATCGTCGCCAAGTGGTTTACCTACATAACGATCGAAGAGTTCCACTCGCTCCAAGAGCTCCCCGCCGCCGTCATACAAAGCCGTCACAATCGTGGACACTTCGCAGGTTGCCGGAACAACTAACGCCACATCTTGAATGGTGGGGATCATGTTAGAAAGAGGACGTGCTCGCGTTGGTCCCACTACGGGCAGGGCGCCGATATTGAGCATAAGCGCGCTACTGCCAGAGGGTAATCCATAGTGAGCTATCACTCGTGGATGCAACTCTCCTACGTGTGCAAATCCCACTCCATCGACCCGCAACTCTGCGCAACGTCCTGGATGCCAAGGAGTGAAGTCGCTGCGATGCACTGTTGCGCTATTTCCGGTTAATTCGATGATTTCCTCGGCAAGCGCAATTGCATCGTGCCACTCAAATTTTCTCCCCTTTCCCAACCAACTGTCGTGGCGCGCATCGCCAAGTAAGAGCACGCCTACTACGAGCATCTGTTCAGGCACGCTTGCATATAAGGCAGAAATTTCCGCAGGTGTAGGTCGCTTGTCAGTTCCAAGAATCGGTGGTGGCGGAATAGTTTCTGGAGCACGAAAGACGCTGCCAATCTCAAATAGCGCCATTGACTTCACGCCTCTACCCATATTTCGAACTGCGGCGTCGATTAATCCAGGAACCATATGCGGTCGCAACATTGGTTCTTTCTCCGAGATTGGATTGGCAATTTTGTAAGTTCGAGCCCGAGCGCCAGTAAAGCCCATCAATTCGATTGTTTCAGGGCTGATGAATGGGTAATTGTGAACTTCAAGTAATCCACGATCTGCCAAAAACTGAGCAATTCTGCGGCGACGTTTTTGCAGTGGAGTGAGTCCCCGACTTAAAGGTGAAGGAGGCAAAAGGGATGGAATCTGGTCGTAGCCTTCAATTCGAGCTACCTCTTCAACCAAATCAACTTTCATGGTCAAATCTGGCCGCCATGGTGGAGGCGTCACCTGCCAATTCTGATTTTTACTATCGACCTTCGCACCAATCTTTTCCAAATCCGCCTGAACTACCGCATTTGAATAGTCACCTCCAATAAGTGTTGAGACATATTCGGGTTTAATAGCAATTGAGGTCGAAGGCGTAGGTGCCCCATCACTTTTGCCGCCTAAGTATTTTCCACCGGCTAGCTCCATCAACATGGCAACTGCTCGCGCAGAGGCTGCTATGGGCAAATGAGAATCGACCCCACGCTCGAATCTACGTGATGCTTCGGTCGATAATTTGTGAGCCCGCGCATTCTTCGCAATATCGGCGGGAAAGAAATGAGCTGCTTCAATCGTGATAGCTCGAGTTGATTCAGTGACTTCAGAGTGAAGACCACCCATCGTTCCTGCAAGTGCAAGTGCTCCATTATCGTCAGCTATTAGAAGATCATTTTCATTCAGTGGATGCTCTTGTCCGTCAAGCGTTGTCAACTTTTCAATCTTTCCAGCACGCTTAACTTTTAGATTTCCAGAAATCTTTGCCTTATCAAAAGCATGGAGCGGCTGCCCATATTCCAGCATTATGTAATTTGTAATATCGACAGCTAGAGATATAGAGCGCATCCCTGCCATTTGCAATCTACGGACCACATAAAGCGGAGTTGATGCACTTACATCGACATTGTCAACAGATCGAAGCACAATGAAATCAGCTCCCTGCTCAATAACAGGCGTCGTCACCTCGGGATTGTCGATGAGTGGCAGATCGGGGGCCAGTGAGACTGGGTCGGTAAACGGTAAATCGAAGGCCAACGCTATCTCTCGAGCAATCCCTCGGACCGACATTGCATATCCACGATCTGGATTTACTGAAATATCAAAAATTACATCGTTTAAATTCAGGAGTGTGATGGCATCACTGCCTTGAATAACCCCGGGGTGCGACGGTTCCAAAACAAGGATTCCGCTGTGATCATCGCCCATACCTAATTCACGAGCGCTGCAAATCATTCCGTTGCTAATTTTGCCGTAGGTTTCTCGTGCCGAAATTGCAAAATTACCAGGGAGCACCGAACCAGGCAGTGCTAAGACGACGTAATCTCCTACTTTGAAATTCTGCGCGCCACAAATGACAAATCTTTCATCATGTGCCGCAACTTTTACATAGCGAATCGGTTTCTTCTGGCCAGTGATTTCCTCTATTTCAAGGACTCTGGCAACTTGAATAGGCCCTCTTATCTCTTGCCGTAAATCCTGGACACCCTCCACTTCGAAACCTAGACCAACCAAACCCTCCACTATTTCAAAAGGGCTTAATGATTCAGATATCGGTACAAACTCTCGAATCCAAGACAACGGGGCTTTCATCGACCCACCCCAAATTGCGCAGTGAAACGCACGTCGCCCTCGACAATTTCACGCATGTCAGTGATTCCATGTCGGAACATCAACGTGCGCTCGAGGCCCATTCCAAAAGCAAAGCCAGTAAACACTTCTGTATCGACCCCACAGGCTACGAGAACTTTGGGGTTAACCATCCCGCAACCTCCCCATTCAACCCAGCCCTCCCCCTTACAGGTACGACACTCATCCGATTCGCCACGACAGACAAAGCAACGAATATCTACTTCGGCACTTGGCTCAGTAAATGGGAAGAACGAAGGTCTCAAACGAGTGGTAATTCCCTCACCGAACATCGAAGCGGCAAAGTGATCAAGGGTCCCTTTGAGATGTGCCATCGTGATATTCCGGTCAATCACCAGGCCCTCTACTTGATTAAAGACCGGGGTGTGCGTTGCATCTAATTCATCAGATCGAAATGTTCGACCTGGACAGATCACATAAATTGGCGGGGTTCGATCTAGCATCGTTCGAACCTGAACTGGGGATGTGTGCGTTCGAAGTACCAGCCTCGTGCTGAGAGGTTCAATGAAAAAAGTATCTTGCATCGTACGCGCGGGATGGTCTGCTGGAATATTTAAGGCGTCGAAATTCAACCACTCTGATTCGAGCTCTGGTCCTTCAGCCACTTCATAGCCAAGCCCTATGAAGAGATCGCAGATATCATCCCGAAGAATCGTCAGTGGATGTAAACCACCACGTTGCGAATTCCTCGTTGGCAAAGTGACATCAACTCGCTCGTCGATCAGGATTCGTTCATCTCGCTCTTTAATCAGTTGATCTTCGCGACTTTGCGCTATGGCAAGAATTTCGTTTTTAATCGCATTTATCTCCTGCCCTCTTGCGGCACGCTCGCTTGGATCGAGCTTTCCAAGTTCACGATTAGCGAGTGCGATTGGAGATTTATCACCAAGATGAGCCAGTCGAGCGCTTTTGAATTCATCAAGAGAGGTAGCCTGCTCGAAGGCTGATTGAGCAGCATCAACTAGTTCACGTAGAGTTCCAGCCACCGCAGGATTCTAGCGAAGTATTATGAATTGGCGTGGAAGAGGGTTATCGCCACCGCTGTTGCGAGATTGAGACTTTCCGCCCTGCCTCGCATTGGTATTGAAATCACTTCGTCTGCTAAAGAAGCGACTTCCTTCGTGATGCCGCGAGCCTCATTCCCAAAAATCCAGAGAGCTTTTCGGCCATCAATCTCCGTCAGTTTTCGTTCGGAATTCCCATCGGTGGCATAAATCTCTCGACCGCAAGCCCGGGCCGCCTGCACCGCGGCATGAATATCCACATCTCGAATAACTGGAATCTGCCAGAGCGAACCCGCGGTAGATCGCACGACTTTCGGCGAGAACGGATCAGCACTTCCTGGTGAGAGTAGTACTCCGGCCGAGCCAAGAGCATCAGCAGTTCTTATGATTGTTCCGAGATTTCCTGGGTCGTTAACTTCGAGACAGTAAATTAATGGAAGAGATGTCTTTCGGAATACTTCCTCAGTTGACGCTTCATCGCGAATTGAACAAATGGCTAGTATTCCTTGAGAATGTTCAACGGTGGAAATCGCTGCCATGACCTTCTCCGAGAGATAAATGGCGCGAGATCGATATTTATCGGAAATCAAGTTTGCGCCGGCCTCTGTTACGTACAAGGTATCGACCGGATATTTCTGTGAATCTAAAGCTGCTAAAACTGATGCAGGGCCCTCCGCAACAAATTGTCCAGCGCTTTTTCTTCCCTTAGATGCGTGAAGAGCCTTCACGCGAGCAACATGGCTCGAATGAAGGCTCTTGATAACTTCGTTAGGAGAGGACAACGTTCTTTCGCGCTACTTCGACAAGTGCTGTAAACGCTGCTGGGTCGTTGACCGCCATGTCGGCAAGAACTCGACGATCAACATCAATACCGGCAACCTTGAGGCCTTGCATGAAACGGTTATACGTCATGTTGTTGGCACGCGCTGCCGCATTAATTCGGGTAATCCATAGTCGACGGAACTGGCCCTTCTTGTCCTTGCGGTCGTTGAAGGCGTAAACCATCGAATGCGTGACCTGCTCTTTAGCGCGGGAGAAAAGACGTGAGCGCTGTCCGGTGTAACCACTTGCACGCTCAAGGGTGGTGCGACGCTTTTTGGCGGCGTGGACGCCGCGCTTAACTCTGGCCATCTCTGATCTCCCTTACTTCAAACCTAGTAGACGTTTTGCTGTGTTACTTGTTGCTTCGTTGGCAACGACATCACCTGAGAGTCGACGAGTGCGACGAGAGGATTTGCCCTCAAGTAGATGGCGCTTTCCAGCCCGTTCACGTTTGACTTTGCCGCTTCCGGTCAGCTTGAAGCGCTTCTTGGCGCCGCTGTGCGTCTTCATCTTTGGCATGACTTCACTCCCTATATATCGTGGTAACTCTCGTTGCTATGACAGTTTTTAGCTAGATCCCTTGCGCTTTGTCGGCGCTAGAACCATGACCATATTTCTTCCATCAAGTTTGGGTGCAAACTCGACAGTTGCTATGGCTGCGACATCTTCGGATAACTTCTGCAGAACTCGAAAACCGGTGTCTGGGCGAGCTTGTTCCCGACCTCGAAACATCATCGTCACCTTAACCTTGTCACCACCGAGTAAAAACCTTTCGATATGAGCCTTCTTCGTCTCATAATCATGGGTATCAATCTTCGGTCGCATCTTCATCTCTTTGACCACAACGTGTGTTTGGTTCTTTCGAGCCATTCGCGCTTTCTGAGCGATTTCGTACTTGTACTTTCCGAAATCCATTACTTTGCAAACGGGAGGATTGGCATCGGGGGCAATTTCTACAAGATCGAGTCCAACTTCCTCGGCCATGCGAATTGCTTGATCGACGGCAACAACCCCTATTTGCTCGCCATTTGGTCCGATTAACCGAACCTCGGGGACGCGAATGAGATCATTGATGCGTGGTTCTGCGCTGATAACTTCTCCTTGTCTGTCGACGCAAAGGAGAGACCGTCCCAGACTTCCGTCAAGGAAGTGGCGGTGTACCCCGTAAAGCCCTAGTTCGGGCTAGAGGTGGGAGCATGGCTCCTCTTTGCGCTGCCTCAAATCGCTTTGAAGCAGGGGGCCAGGTTACCCCAACCGACTCGCGCCGGCCTAATCCAGGCCTCGATCAGACTAGGCGGATACCTAAACCTTTGCCGCAACCGATTTATCTAGGCCCCTACAGCGTGGACCCCACCATCTACATGGATGATCTCGCCGGTGGTTTTGGGAAACCAATCCGAGAGGAGCGCAACGGCCCCTTTTGCTGCTGGCACGGGATCAGAGATGTCCCAGGCGAGCGGAGCTCGCGCACTCCACACCGATTCGAACTCTGCGAAGCCAGGGATTGACTTGGCTGCCATCGTTTTGATGGGGCCAGCTGCGATCAAATTGACTCTGATATTTGCCTTACCGAGATCGCGCGCAAGGTACCGCGTCGTTGATTCAAGCGCCGCTTTGGCAACGCCCATCCAGTCATACTGCGGCCAAGCAACTGTGGCATCGAAATCCATGCCCACAACCGAACCGCCATCGCTCATCAGTTCTTTGGTGGCCATTGTTAACGAAGCCAACGAATAAGCAGAAATATGAAGAGCGATGGCAACATCGTCCCATGGCGTGTTGAGAAAGTTTCCTCCTAGCGCGCTCTCCGGTGCGAATCCAATGGAATGGACTACTCCATCTAATTTGGCATGATGAACGCGAATGCTCTCTGCAAGTCGATTCAAATGTTCTTGATTGGTGACATCCAATTCAATGACTGGGGCAGGCTTAGGTAGGCGGCCAGCGATGCGCGTAGTGAGACTCATCGCTCGACCAAATGACGAGAGAATTACTTCACCACCTTGCTCCTGAATCAACCGAGCGATATGGAAGGCAATTGATTGATCAGTGAGCACTCCAGTAACCAAGAAATTCTTTCCCACGACAATTCCCGACATGTTTAGTGCCCCATTCCTAATCCACCATCAACAGGGATTACTGCTCCTGAGATGTAATTTGCTTCGCTGGAAGCAAGAAAAAAGGCGACGTCAGCAATTTCTTTAGGCGAGGCAAATCTCCCCAAAGGTATGGCGGATGCGATCTCCGATTTGCGTTCTTGCGAGAGCGCATCAGTCATATCCGTTTCGACAAAACCAGGTGCAATGACATTAGCTGTGATGTTTCGAGAACCAAGTTCGCGAGCCAGCGACCTCGCTAGACCAATCAGCGCAGACTTAGTCCCAGCGTAGTTACTCTGGCCTGCGCTTCCCAAGAGTGCTACTACTGACCCGATAAAAATCAGTTTTCCGCGCTTGAGCTTGAGCATTCCTTTTGCTGCGCGTTTGGCAGTTCGGAAAGCGCCACCAAAATTGGTCTCACTCACCACGTCAAAATCCTCATCACTCATACGCAGAATAAGGTTGTCCCTAGTTATTCCGGCGTTGGCTATGAGAACTTCCACCGGCCCCAATTCCCTCTCGATGGCGACAAAGGCATCATCCAGGGTTTTCGCATCGGTGACGTCCATATTGATCGAGACAATTCGTTCTGAAAAATTCGGCGGGGCGCTGGTTCGATGGCCAACGACGACTCGATCTCCGCCTTGAGCAAAGCGCTCTGCGATCGCAGCTCCGATACCGCGATTTCCCCCCGTGACCAACACCACTCGAGGTTGCCGTGACTGCTCTTCCACAAGGGACACGGTATCGGCTTAACCCCCTACTGGCACGTAACTTGG
>CAYQLC010000007.1:0-48957 GCA_964418325.1 uncultured Bifidobacterium sp. | reverse complement strand
GGGCAGAACTGTCTACCGTTGTCGTATGGCTAAAAATGAGGGCGAAATCCACTCCATCACTGATGCACAGCCCTCGCTTACCGTCGACCAAAAGGCTAGGCAAATCCGGTACTTCTATTCAATGATGTTTCGTACTGCATGTTTCATCGCAACAGTTTTGCTTCCTAGTCCATGGCGTTGGTTCACCCTAGTCGGCGCTGTAGTCGTGCCTTACATTGCCGTCATCGTTGCCAATGCCGGCCGCGAGACGATTCTGCGACCAGAGACGCTTGGTCGAATGAACAGTCGCGCAATTGAGGGCTCTACTATTAACCATGGCAACGAAAAGTCGAAGTAGTTCACTTCTTTTCACTCTAGTCGCCTTGCTGGCAATTGGTTTCTGCATCCGTCTAGGCTTCTGGCAGTTTGATCGGTACGAACTGCGCCATCAAATCACCAAAGAAATTACTTCGGCCCTAAGCCAAGAGGCAATTGAGCTCACCGCAAAAAATCAAAAGCGCGCGGATGCATGGATGAAAGTATCTATCGTTGGAAAATACGATCCGGAGTATCAGAAAGTTTTCCGCGGGCATTACTTCCAAGATCGTTACGGACTTGAAGTGCTCTCGCTCTTCATTCCCTCTGACTCCGAAATTCCACCCATCTGGGTAGATCGAGGTTGGATTGAGACCAATCGAAGCGCAGCCTCAGTTTCAAAAATTCCTGCACCACCACTAGGGCAGATAAAAATAAATGGAATCTTGCGAAAATATGATGACCCAACTGCAGCCAAAGGAGTTTTCTTTGCGCTACCTGCGCCGCGAATTGGTCGAATAGATGAACTCTCTCTTCAGACAAGTTACTCCGGGGAAACGTTTCACAAATATCTGAAATTGCAAGGCGCACCAAGTGGTTCGGAACTTGCGATTACGCCACTCGTTCCGCCAGGCGAAGGTCCTCATCTTGCCTATGCCATTCAATGGTGGATTTTCGCTCTTCTCATCGCTGGTACCAGAATTGCTTTATTTAAAGGCGAGCGAGCTCCGCGACATCATGAGGAGAATTGACGTTGATAAAGGTCGGCATATAAACCTTTGCTGCGCAATAAAGAATCATGATTACCTCGTTCAACAATTTTTCCTTCGTTGAGCACCAGGATTTGATCAGCTTCACGGACTGTTGAGAGTCGATGAGCAATGACGATGCTAGTTCTATTCTTCAGCACCTCTTTAAATGCAAGTTGCACCAAGGCCTCATTCTCGGCATCAAGATGTGCCGTGGCTTCGTCGAGCAAGACGATTTTTGGATCTTTGAGTATTAACCGCGCAATCGCAAGACGTGCCTTCTCCCCACCAGATAATCGATAACCCCGCTCTCCCACCATTGTGGCTAAACCATCAGGAAGACCAGAGACGAGATCCCAAATCTGCGCCAATTCACATGCTTGTCGCAATTGCTCAGAAGTCGCATCATGTTTGGCGTATCTCAGATTGGATTCAATAGTGTCATGAAAGAGATGAGCATCCTGGGTTACCACACCTATGTTCTCTCGTAATTCCTCGAGCGAAAGTTCTCGAATATCGATACCGCCAAGGGTGATTGACCCGCGACTCACATCATAAAGACGCGGAATGAGCGAGATGATTGTGGTTTTGCCTGCTCCCGATGGTCCCACCAAAGCGACCATCGCTCCCTCCTCGGCGGTGAAGGAAATACCTTGGAGGATCTGTTCGCTACCTCCAATTTCTGGTTTTGCCACTACCTCTAACGAGGCCAGTGACACTTCGCTGCCGTGGGGGTATGAAAATTCAACATCGTGGAAAGCAAGCTGCGTATTCGTTGGTAAAGCTCGCGGGTTTTCTGGAGACTTCACCATCGGCTCGAGGTCTAACACTTCAAATACCCTCTCGAACGAAACTAACGCAGTCATCACATCAACTCGAACATTCGAAAGAGCTGTGAGCGGACCATAAAGTCTTGCTAGTAGCGCGGCGATCGCCAAAAGTTTTCCCACCGATATCGATCCGGCGATTGCCAAATGACCACCAAGTCCATACGCGATCGCGGTCGAAATGGAGGCGACCAAAGTTAAGCCGATGAAAAACACTCGATTCGCTAGAGCAATTTTGATACCAATATCTGCAACTCGTCGCGCCTTTCCTCGAAAACTTTGCCCTTCTGCATTTGCGTCTCCATACAACGAGACAAGAAGGGCTCCTGAGACGTTGAATCGTTCGTTCATCATCCCGGACATTTCTGCATTCCCGTTCATGGAATCTCGAGTGAGCACTTGGATGCGTCGCCCCATCGCACGCGAGGGTAGGAGAAATATCGGAACGAGAATCAAAGAGATCAACGTTATTTGCCAGGAAAGGTAGAAAAGCGCACCCAGTACGAGCACCAGTGAAAGAACATTTGATACAACCCCTGCGAGCGTGGAAGTAAAGGCTTGCTGTGCACCAATGACATCAGAGTTCAATCGAGAGATTAAAGCACCAGTTTGAGTCCTAGTAAAAAATGCTATTGATTGACGTTGAACATGTTCGAACACTTGTGATCTAAGGTCAAAGATCAAACCTTCACCGATTTGCGAACTGAACCATCGGCCAACGATATTCATGGCAGCATCAAAGAGCGCTAAAGCTGCGATAGTCAGTGCAATAATCGTGACGACTGAATTATTTTTTGGTATTACGCCATCATCAATCAATCTAGAGAGCAACAAAGGCGTGGTGATAACCAGAACTGCGTCGATTATCACTGTGCCCAGGAAGAAAAATACCGAGCGCTTATATGGGCGAGCGAATGCGATGATTCGTTTTAACGTTCCAGGCTGTAACTTGATGTTCTTAACAGATTGATCTTGCGTCATGGAGCGATACATCATCCATGGCGCCTGCATTGTCATTGAATACCTCGGCGCTTTGCAGAACTAAACAGTAAATCCGAGTGCGCGCAGTTGTTCTCTTCCAGATTCAGTGATTTTGTCTGGCCCCCATGGCGGCATCCAGACCCAGTTGATTCGAACATCATCGGCAAGGCCATCAAGAGCGCGCTTGGTTTGATCTTCGATGACATCAGTAAGCGGACAGGCCGCAGAGGTCAAAGTCATATCTAGAACAGCGATATTGGCGGCGTCAAGGGTGATCCCGTAGACCAATCCCAGGTCGACGACATTGATACCTAATTCAGGGTCAACCACATCTTTCATGGCCTCAGTTAAATCCTCGATTGATGTGCTCATTGCTTCCCCGATCTCGACTCTTTCTACTGCTCTAACTCTTAGAACTCTCACGAAGGGCTGCATCACGAAACGCCATCCAACCCAACAGCGCACATTTTACCCGAGCTGGGTATTTGGCGACCCCTGAGAATGCCACTGCATCCTCTAAAACCTCTGTGTCTCCTGAAAAATTCCCTTTGCTCTGCATCAAATCGAGGAAGAGGCGCTCTATTTCAAGGGCCTGGGCCACCGCTTTGCCCTCCACCAAATCACACATAATTGAGGTGCTGGCTTGAGAGATCGAACAGCCCACTCCACTCCAGGAAATAGATGCGATAGCCCCCTGCCTCATGCTCAAACGAAGTGTTACTTCATCTCCACAACTGGGGTTGTTGTGATGCACTTCAATGTCGTAAGGAGAATGCAAATTTTTATGATGTGGGTTTTTATAGTGATCAAGAATAATCTCCTGATAAAGCGACTCTAGGCTCATGACAGCATCCCGCTAAACCTTGAAAAAACTCTTGGCGTTGATAATTCCAGATATTAACTGATCAATCTCAGACTCCGTATTATAAAGATAGAAACTGGCGCGTGTGGTTGCTTGAACTTTGAGTGATTGCATTAAAGGCCAGGCACAATGATGACCGGTACGGACCGCAATCCCCTGATCATCAAGAACTTGACCCAAGTCATGCGGATGAATCCCCTCCACGGTGAATGACACTACGCCGCCGCGATCTCTCATATCGAGAGGACCAACGATGGTGAGTCCAGGTATTGCTTGCAAACCATCAATAGCGCGTTCGGTAAGCAAATGCTCATGAGCGGCGATAGCCTCCATTCCTATTTCGGATAAATAATCAATCGCCGCTCCCAAACCAATCGCCTGCGCCATGTTTGGCACGCCTGCTTCAAACCTTTTGGGCGGCGCAGCGAACTGCGCTGAATTAATCGTCGCGCTATCAATCATGGAGCCACCTGTGAGCATGGGTGGCATTTCTGCAAGAAGGTCATATCTACCCCAGAGCACGCCAACGCCGGTTGGACCAAGCGCTTTATGTCCAGAGAATGCAACGAAATCAGCGCCCAAGGTAGCAACGTTTACGCCAAAGTGCGGTACTGATTGACACGCATCAAGGACGAAAATGGCTTTCTGATTCCGTGCTCGCTCTGCGATGCGCGGTACATCTGTGATTGCTCCTGTGACATTAGATTGATGGGTAAGTGCAACTACTGCGGTGTTTTGATCGATAATCGCGTCAATCTTCTGCAAATTCATTCGTCCATGTTCATCGACCGGGAACCAACGAAGCTCAGCGCCGGTGACCTTAGCTAGTTGCTGCCATGGTAGGAGATTTGCATGATGTTCTAACTCTGATACTACGATATTTTTCGATGAGTCAACGTAGAAGGGTGATTTTGGATTGGCATTGCCTATACTCGAATTGAGGAATCCATAAGCGACTAGGTTAAGTGATTCCGTTGCGCTTTTGGTGAAGATTATCTCCTCAACTTTTCCGTTGATGAATTGTGCAACCTTGCTTCGAGCGCCTTCAAAGGCGTCGGTAGCTTCTTCAGCTAAAAGATGTGCTCCCCGATGTACCGCTGCATTATGGTGAAAATAGAATTCGCGTTCGGCGTCGACGACCGAACGTGGCTTTTGGGAAGTGGCACCGTTATCGAGATAGACAAGTTTTTTGCCATTCCGAACTATCCGAGAAAGAATCGGAAAATCCGCACGTAACGTTTCCACATCGATTGAGGACATCAGCTTCGCGTGTACTCCGCATAACCTTGTGCTTCGAGACGGTCGGCGAGTTCGGCGCCGCCTTGCTCCACAATACGCCCACCTGCAAAGACGTGAACGAAGTCGGGTTTGATGTACCGGAGAATTCGCGTGTAATGGGTGATTAACATAATTCCAACATCGCTCTTTGCCTTGATTCGATTGACTCCTTCGGAAACGATTCGTAGCGCATCGACATCAAGCCCAGAGTCGGTCTCATCGAGGATGGCAATCTTCGGCTTGAGTAATTCCATTTGCAAAATTTCGTGGCGCTTTTTCTCGCCCCCGGAGAATCCCTCGTTCACATTTCGCTCCGAGAAAGATGGATCCATTCCCAGCGAACTCATCGCCTCTTTCACTTCCCCGACCCAGGTTCGCACCTTTGGCGCTTCACCACGGATGGCCGTGGCTGCTGATCGCAAGAAGTTTGATACCGATACTCCTGGTACCTCAACGGGGTACTGCATCGCCAAGAAGAGGCCAGCGCGGGCACGCTCATCAACGCTCATCTCGAGGACATCTGCACCATCGAGGGTAACTGTGCCATCTGTTATCGAGTACTTAGGATGCCCCGCAATGGAATATGCCAATGTGGACTTACCTGAACCATTGGGCCCCATAATCGCATGTGTCTGGCCGCTTTCGATTGTTAGGTCAACGCCTCGAAGAATCTCACGCTCGCCGTTTTCAGCTTCTACTGAAACATGGAGGTTCTTAATCTTTAATACAGACATCTTTACTCCCTAATTCCTTGAGATGGTGACATCTTCACCATCAACGTTGACGTGAAACTTTTTTGCAGGGGCAGTCGCCGGAGGTGTGACTGCCTCGCCTGTTCGCATATCGAATTCTGCGCCGTGTAGCCAGCATTCGATCAAGGAACCATTGAGGTCTCCCTCGCTTAAAGAGGCGTCGGAGTGAGTGCAGGTATCACCAATCGCGTATACCTCGCCATCGATGAGCGCTACACAAACCGGCGTACCGTCTACCATGACCAATTTCGGAGCGCCGGGCGTTAGATCGCTTTTTGAAATCGTTGCGGTCATTCCTGTACCTGTTCCAACTCACGATCAATTCGCGCCATAAGCCGCTCTTCAATCTTTTCGTTCTTGATGTTCCGTAAGAGTTCGGCAAAAAATCCACGCAAGACCAATCTTCGCGCTTGGGTTGAGGGAATTCCGCGAGACATCAGGTAAAAGAGTTGATCATCATCAAAGCGGCCAGTTGCACTCGCGTGCCCAGCTCCGACAATCTCGCCAGTTTCAATTTCTAAATTAGGGACCGAATCAGCTCGGGCGCCATCGGAGAGCAGAAGATTGCGATTAAGTTCATAAGTATCAGTACCTACAGCGGTCGGACGAATGGCTACATCACCAAACCACACCGTGCGTGCCGAATCGCCAAGGAGTGCGCCTTTGTAGGTGACTCGTGAACGGCAATGGGGTTGATCATGCTCAACATGTACTCGATGCTCTAGATGTTGCCCACTAGTTGCGAAATAGAGTCCATAAGCATCTACTTCGCCGCCAGTAGCCGTGAAATTTACACGGGGAAGCAATCGAACGGTTGCGCCGCCAAGAGTCACTTCGATGAGGGTTAGTTTCGCATCCTTACCGATGATTGCCTGATGGCGACCAAGATGAGTTGCATTGTTCTCCCACTCTTGAAGCGAAATAAAAGTCAGATGTGCGCCATCGGCTAAGTCAATCTCAATATCTTCAGAGAGGATTGCCGAGCCAGAATTATGAATGATGACAACGGCTTGAGAGTGTCTTCCTGCTCTGATGAGAATTCGCTCAAAACTTGCCGTATCAGTAGCAGCACCTGCCCGATCAATGAGAATCGGTTCGAGAACTTGGCGATCTGCTGGGATTTCCACATGCAACGTTTCAGGTGCCTTTCCGATAGCCAGCGCTGCCGCAAAATCTTCTGTTTCAACAAGTGCGTGACCGTTAGCCTGAGTGTGAACCTTGACTCCATCTGGCTGCGAAATGTTCCGTACTAGAGGTGAGCCAGCCTTCAGAGAACCATCGAGAACTCCAATGATTCTCTGCAGTGGGGTAAAGCGCCACGCCTCTTCCCGGCCAGTGGGTAGGACAAGTTCTGCGATGGACATTAACCAACTGCCCCTTCCATCTGAAGTTCAATCAATCGATTGAGCTCTAGCGCGTATTCCATGGGAAGCTCTCGTGCGATTGGCTCGACAAAACCACGGACAATCATCGCCATAGCCTCATCTTCAGATAGTCCCCGCGACATTAAATAAAAGAGTTGATCATCGCTGATCTTTGAGACGGTTGCCTCATGTCCCATTTGAACATCATCTTCTCGGACGTCAACGTATGGATAAGTATCCGAGCGCGAAATGGTGTCTACAAGGAGCGCATCACATTTCACCGTGCTCTTTGAGTGATGTGCGCCCTCTTCTACTTTAACCAAACCACGATACGAGGTTCGCCCGCCGCCTCGCGCTACTGATTTGCTAATGATGGTTGATGATGTGTGCGGAGCTGCATGAACCATCTTCGCGCCAGCATCTTGATGTTGGCCTTCGCCAGCAAAGGCAATAGAGAGCGTTTCACCCTTGGAGTGCGCACCCATGAGAAAAACAGCTGGATATTTCATCGTCACTTTGGAGCCGATATTTCCATCGATCCACTCCATCGTTGCACCCTCTTGGCAAACTGCGCGTTTGGTGACGAGGTTGTAAACATTATTCGACCAATTTTGAATTGTTGTATAACGCACACGTGCATTCTTCTTCACGATGATTTCCACTACTGCAGAGTGGAGTGAATCTGATGAGTAAATCGGAGCGGTGCAGCCCTCCACGTAATGTACATAGGAATCTTCATCAGCGATAATGAGAGTTCGCTCGAATTGACCCATATTCTCGGTATTGATCCGGAAATATGCTTGAAGGGGAATTTCAACATGTACTCCCTTGGGCACGTAGACGAATGACCCACCTGACCAGACAGCGGTATTTAATGCAGCAAATTTGTTATCTCCAACGGGAATCACAGTTCCGAAATACTCTTTGAAGATATCTTCGTGCTCTTTGAGCGCAGTATCCGTATCGAGAAAGAGAACGCCTTGTGCCTCGAGATCCTCACGAATGGAGTGATAGACGACCTCAGACTCGTATTGCGCGGCAACG
Source organism: uncultured Bifidobacterium sp. (assembly GCA_964418325.1). Classification (GTDB taxonomy): domain Bacteria; phylum Actinomycetota; class Actinomycetes; order Nanopelagicales; family Nanopelagicaceae; genus IMCC26077. The sequence goes on along the minus strand of CAYQLC010000007.1, from coordinate 40,806 downwards.
CCAGCAATCAATCGGTTCTTTTCGGCTTCAGGTATTCCCAGGCGGTCGTAGGTGTTCTTGATGTCATCCGGAAGCTCTTCCCATGAAGTCGCCTGCTTCTCCGTGGAACGAACAAAATATTTAATGTCGTCGAATTTGATACCAGAGAGATCTGATCCCCAATTTGGCATCGGCTTCTTCTCGAAGAGTGAAAGACCTTTGAGGCGAAGGTTGAGCATCCACTCTGGCTCGCTTTTCTTCGCTGAAATATCTCGAACGACATCTTCGTTCAAGCCACGGCGAGAGTTGGCTCCTACATCATTGGCATCCGACCAGCCGTACTGATATTTACCGATGCCCTCGAGTTCAGGATGGGTAGTGGCGCTCATTAGCTTGCCTTTCCGCTTCGTTTGGTTTGGGTAGACCTGGTGTTACTTTTGGTGATCGATCCATGGGGAATCACAGTGGTGCATACGCCATCGCCGTGAGCGATGGTGGCTAAACGTTGAACATGCGTTCCGAGAATTTTCGAAAAAATCTCCGTTTCAGTCTCGCACATTTGGGGAAACTCTGCTGCAACGTGAGCAATCGGACAGTGATGCTGACAAATCTCCACGCCCATGGGCAATTCGTGAACATTCGCTGCGTAGCCTTCATCGGTGAGGAAGTCGGCGAGCGCATGTGCTGAAGGCTTCGTTGCGCTCTTGCTGACAAGTCGAAATTTGCGCTCCATCTCTTCTGCTCGAGTACGCGAGAAGGCATGCACACCCGCTGCTCCCATCGCTGGATCCTCGCCTTGAGCAATAAAACGGAGAGCAGAAATCGCCAGATCGTCGTAGGAATGTTCAAAGGAGGCGCGACCTAAGTCGGTCATCACAAAAACTTTTGAAGGGCGCCCTCTGCCAGCCTCTCGCGTTCTTGGCTCGCGCGGCTCGATGATTCCCTCATCCACCAGCGAGTCCAGATGGCGACGAATTCCAGCGGGGGTAATCCCCAAACGCTCCGATAACGCCAAAGCTGTCGATGGCCCATTCTCCAAAATAGAGCGCGCCACTACTTCGCGGGTCTTGAGCTCTGGAGTTGCTAATTTCACAACGATATTGTGTCGTAATTCGCAGCCACCCGCCACTTACAAGGCCGCTAGCCGAGCGCTCCTCGACTAGGCTCTTAATATGGATAGTGAGCAGCCGCCACCGTCGCGGGTAGGTGTAGCCCTCGTTCGCGCCCTCTTAGTTGCACAATCGGCGATCGTCCTGACCGGTGGAGCTGTTCGCCTTACGAAATCTGGATTGGGCTGCCCCACCTGGCCCGAATGTGCGCCAGGTTCGTTTCTGCCCTCACCCCATCAAGCAGAGGATCCACTCAATATCTGGATTGAATTCATCAACCGGCTCCTGACTTTCTTACTCTTTGCCATCGCACTTGCCGTGGTGATCTGGGTGATGAAATCAAAGCGGCGCGATCTGCGCACGCTTGCGGCGCTACAAGTTTTGGGAATCTTGGGACAAGGAGTGGTGGGTGGCATTACCGTGTTGACCCAACTCCATCCCGCAGCTGTCGGTTCACACTTCATTCTCTCCATTGCACTGATTGGCGGCGCCGTGGCATTAGTGGAGCGAACCAAGAGATATCCAACGCGAGGTGGATATCACGACACCGCTCCGATTGCTCGCAATCTAGTCCGAGCCTTGATTCTGCTCGGAGTACTCGTCATCTCCATGGGTATCGTGGTGACAGGCACAGGTCCACATGCCGGCGATCCTGCTGCTCCTCGATTTGGATTTGAAATCCGCACAGTTGCCTGGATACATGCCGACCTTGTCATCGCCTTCGTTGGACTACTTCTGGGCTATCTACTCTTACTTCACTTTGCCCCAGTAGTGCCCAAGGCAGAGCTGCTCGCACAACGAAAACGAGAGTCACTTCGCCTGCTCGCCATCACCCTTGCGCAGGGGGCGATTGGATATATCCAGTACTTCACCGGAGTTCCCGAGCTCCTGGTGATGGCACACCTTCTTGGCGCTGTACTGCTCTGGAGCGTTCTGGTTCGACATGGCATTCGAGTGCGAGCCTTTTCGCGCGTTGCTCCGTCGCCAGTGATACCCGCTTAGATAGGGTCGTCGGGTGCCTGCAACCTCCGCCCCCGAAAACTGGTCCGAACTTGATGATCGAGCAATTGTTTACGCTCGCGCGCTCGCCGCAGATGCGGTGCAACGGGCGGGAAATGGACATCCAGGTACCGCGATGGCTCTCGCGCCAGCTGCCTATCTCCTCTTTCAATATCACTTGCGCCACAATCCCCGCGATCCGCAGTGGATTGCCCGCGACCGATTTATTCTCTCCTGCGGTCACTCCTCGCTCACGTTGTACACGCAACTTTTTTACTCTGGATATGGATTGACCCTCGATGATCTCAAGTCATTTCGCAAGCTCGGCTCCAAGACCCCTGGCCATCCTGAGTACGGCCATACCGCGGGGGTAGAGACAACTACCGGACCATTGGGACAAGGGATCGCTAACGGTGTTGGTATGGCGATGGCCGCTCGTTTCGAACGCGGATTACTCGACCCGGAGTCAGCAGAAAATCAATCGCTCTTTGATCATCACATTTACGTACTCGCATCAGATGGTGATCTGCAAGAAGGGGTGAGCGCAGAGGCCTCATCTCTAGCCGGTTTACATAAGCTCGATAATCTCATTGTCATTTATGACGATAACGACATCACTATTGAAGGTGATATCTCTCTAGCATTTCGTGAGGATGTTGATGCACGCTATCGAGCGTATGGATGGAATGTGCTTACCGTTGGAACTTCTCCTGATGGAAGCGTTGATATTCCCGCGCTCCATAGCGCACTTCTAGCAGCGCGTGCCGAGAACCAACGACCAACTCTCATCCGATTAAAGAGCGTCATCGCGTGGCCTGCGCCAAAATTGCGCGGAACTGCAAAATCTCATGGCGCCGCACTGGGTAAAGAAGAGGTTGCGGCTACAAAAATAGCTTTAGGTCTCAATCCTGACGAGGAGTTCCAACTTCCAGATGAGGTACTTGCGCACGCTCGCAGAGTGAGCGAGCGCGGCGCATCAGCACACGAGCAGTGGCTTACCCGCTTTGCGCAGTGGCAGAAAAAACACCCTGAGCGGGCGGCGCTTCTTAATCGAATGACCTCACGGACGATTGATACGTCAATTCTTCAAAAGCTCACCGCTGACTTCTCGCACGAGAAAGAGATCTCTACTCGAAAAGCCTCTGGCGACACCATTCAGCGAATTAGTCAATTGCTCCCTGAGTTCTGGGGTGGCTCTGCTGACTTAGCAGAGAGCAATAACACGACAATTGAGGGTGGTGGTGATTTTCTCCCTGAGAATCCCCATGGTCGAATCATCCACTTTGGAATTAGAGAACATGCCATGGGTTCACTCATGAACGGCATTGCGCTTCATGGTGGCACCCGGATTTTTGGTGGCACCTTCTTAGTCTTCAGCGATTACATGCGACCAACAGCGCGGCTGGCTGCGCTCATGAATCTTCCGGTGACTTTTATTTGGAGCCATGATTCGATCGGCCTTGGTGAAGATGGACCTACTCATCAACCAATAGAACATTGCGCATCTTTGCGCGCTATACCGGGACTAGCGGTTATCCGACCAGCTGATGCAAATGAGGTCGCTATCGCCTGGCGCCAGATTCTCGCATCGAATAAACCCGCTGCACTCTTGTTGTCACGACAGAATCTGCCCGTCTTTGATCGCAATGAATTCGCCTCAGCTGAAGGCGTTGCGCGCGGGGCCTACATCATCCACGAACCTCAGGAGAAACCAACGGGAATCATCATCGCCACTGGCTCTGAGGTCTGTCTAGCGATTGCTGCTGCAAAGAGCGCCGCAACAGAGGGCATGCACCTTCGAGTTGTCAGTGCGCCGTGTATCGAATGGTTTAACGAACAGAGCGATGAGTATCGCAAGAGCGTCCTACCTGATTCAATAAAGGTGCGAGTGAGCGTCGAAGCGGGCGTTGGCATGGGTTGGCGTGAGTTCGTGGGTGACCATGGCTCAATCCTCTCGTTGGAACATTTTGGCGCATCTGCTTCGGGACCAGAGCTCTATAAAGAATTCGGATTCACGCCAGAGAACATTCTCACTCATGTGCAAAAATCGATTGCATCGGTGGCAGGGAGATAAGAATGAGCGCCACGCTCGAACAGATATCGCGCGCAGGCACCTCTATCTGGCTTGATGATCTCTCACGTTCGCGACTGGTGCTTCATGATGAAAGATCCCTGCGACATCTCATGCGGACTTCAGCTGTCGTTGGAGTGACCACCAATCCTGCGATTTTTGCCAACGCGCTCAAGGATGCCTCCACCTATAACGAGGCAATTACAGCGCTTCGGGGAAAGAGCGCTGATGAGGCAATTCGACTTATCACCACTGAGGATGTCCGACATGCATGTGATCAGCTACGCGAGATCTTCGAGGCAACTTCTGGGATAGATGGACGAGTGAGTATTGAGGTAGATCCACGTCTTGCACATGAAGAGAGCGCAACAATCGCGCAGGCTCGTGAATTATGGCAGGGCGTGGATAGAAAAAATTTGTTCATCAAGGTTCCTGCCACAAAGGCTGGTTTGCCAGCAATTACAACTCTCATCCGCGAGGGAATCTCCGTTAATGTCACTCTGATCTTCTCACTGGAACGGTACCGTGAAGTGCTGTTGGCCTATATCGACGGCCTAGAGAAAAGAATCAGTGATGGTAAAAGCTTGCACGGCATTACTTCAGTCGCTTCATTCTTTGTTAGTCGCGTTGATAGCGCCATTGATCCAACTCTTGATGCCATGGATAACCCACTCGCTAGGCAGTTGCGTGGCAAAGCCGCAGTGGCGAATGCACGATTGGCTTATCAAATCTTTGAAGAGCTGACCGGGTCAGATCGTTGGCAAAAGATTGCCGCAGCCGGCGGAGCGGTACAGCGTCCCTTGTGGGCATCCACCGGAGTGAAAGATAAGGCTTATCACCCCGCAAAATATGTGGTCGAATTAATCGCACCGGATACCGTAAACACGATGCCTGAAACGACCATCCATGCCGCGAGCGCCTTCGACGGTCACATTTCAAATACTGTTGCCGGGACTTATGCCGAATCTCATGAAGTTTTCAAGCAACTTGCTGAATTAGGAATCTCTTACGATGCGGTGGTGAGTGAACTTGAACGGGATGGCATTGCTAAATTTGAAGATGCTTGGGAAGCGCTCATCGCAACCATCTCGGCACAGTTATGAGTAAGACATCACGAGAAGCGCTCTGCAAAGCTAATGCGCGTCTTGCTCAAGCAGATGTAACGCTCTGGGGTGCATCTGCTCAATCAGTGGCGTCCGAGCGTCTTGGCTGGATTAATCTGCCCGAGAAATCGCGCGAACTTTTACCCTCCCTTGACGCCCTAGCTGCATGGGCGCGAAGTTCGAAGATTGATCGAGTGGTGCTCTCTGGGATGGGTGGATCGTCCCTTGCTCCAGAGGTGATCGCGCAGAGATATGAGCGTGATCTGGTCGTACTCGATTCCACTCACCCTTCCGATGTGCGAGCCGCACTAAGCCCTGATCCCAGCCACTCTCTATTCATCATCTCCTCGAAATCTGGTGAAACGATAGAGACGCTCTCTCATCTGAAAGCAATTACCGAACGTTTAACGAGTGCAGGTCTATCCATTCAGAACCATCTCGTAGTGATCTCGGATCCTGGTTCCCCGCTACTCCAGTGGGCAGATGAACAGAAGGTGCGGTACCTGCCAGGAGAGAGCAATGTCGGCGGACGATTTAGCGCGCTATCAACTTTTGGCTTACTTCCAGCAGCGCTTCTTGGAGTCGATTGCACCATTCTCCTCGATGATGCAGCGGATATCAGGGAGCGATTACAAGAATCGGATAGCGAGAATCCAGCGATACAACTAGCGGAGGTGATTCTGGCGCAGCAGCCTTTCCTTGCTCTACCGGATCAGAGTCTGAGTTACTGGGTAGAACAGCTCATCGCAGAGTCAACTGGTAAAGAAGGCCGCGGCATTATCCCTATCATCACTTCGGCTTCCGAGGTAGATGAATTAGTTCACCAAGTAAACGCGCTGCCATTAGGGGCTGCTTTCTACCTATGGGAATGGACGGTTGCGCTTCTTGGGTATGCACTGGAAGTCAACCCATTTGATCAGCCTGATGTGGCGCGTGCAAAAAGTGCAACAAGTAGGGCGTTACATTCTGGTGGCGCATCTACAAATCCTGTTGCCCAAACAACTCAAAGCGCCTTAGCGCTGATTGATCAGAAGTTTGCGTTCACTGGTGGATATATAGGAATACTCGCTTTCGTGCCTATGCGAGATAAGTCGATTCGCCAATTGATGTATGAGATTCGTCAGGGGTTGCACGATAGATATCGGCTCTCCGAGAAAAAAGTCACTCTTGGCTTTGGTCCACGCTACCTGCATTCCACTGGTCAGTGCCACAAAGGCGGTCCGGGATTTGGTGCATTCTTGATTATCACCTTGGACGAGGACCTAAGTTCAGACTTTCCAATTCCTAACGAAGAGTACACATTTGCTCAATTGTTACGCGCACAAGCATCAGGTGACTATGAAGTCTTGGCCGATATTGGACGCCCAGTGGTGCACGCCCATCTGACTCGCGAAGAACTAGTGAAATTTAGTCAATCTCTCCACGTAACTTCTTAAGCGCTTCCTCGAGAATTGCCGCGCCTTCCGTTGCTGAGCGGCGCTCTTTTACATAGGCGAGGTGTGTTTTATACGGCTCATTTTTTACAGGCTTTGGCGGTGAAGATTTATCGCGGCCTGCTGGAAAACCGCAGCGTGGGCAATCCCATTCATCAGGCGGTGTCACTGTGCCGTCATCGGCAAAAGAGGGCCTGGTCTCGTGGCCATTGGCGCACCAATAGGAGATGCGAAAGCGCGCAATCGCTTCACCGCGTTCGGCCTCACCCATCGGTCCGGCTCCAACGCGACTTCCTCTGATTGCGCTACCACTCATCGCTTATCCTCTCGTGATCTCTAACTAATTCTCTAACTACGCCTTTAACAACAACCCGAGCGCGACTATTCCGGCGAACCAGAGTCCGCCGACGATAATGGTGAGGCGATCTAAGTTCCGTTCAACAACTGATGAACCGCCGTACGTTGAAGAGACTCCCCCACCGAAGAGGTCCGAGAGTCCGCTGCCCTTGCCTTTGTGGAGTAAGACCAAAAGGATCATCAGCGCGCTGGTGAGGATGAGGAAGATGGAAAGACCGAGAACCATGCAGACTCCTTTTGGATGTAGGGGTAAAGGATACCTGCTAAAACTTGTGGAACTTCGCTATCTTGGCGAACTCCTCTGGGTCAAGGCTCGCCCCACCCACCAGCACTCCATCGACGTCGGCGCAGGCCATGATCTCCTTGATGAGCGCGGCTTTCACCGAGCCGCCATAGAGAATGCGAATCTGGCTTGCCACCGGCCCATTAGCCAGTTTCGCGATTCGAGCACGAATCGCCGATGCCATTTCTTGAGCATCCTCGGCGGTAGCGGTCTTTCCGGTGCCGATAGCCCAAATGGGTTCATAGGCAAGCACGATCTTTTTCACTTGCGCCGGGGTGATTCCAACCAGTGACTGATTGAGTTGCTCGATAACAAATTCGATATGGGTATTCTGTTCGCGAATCTCACTACTTTCGCCAACACACACGATAGGCGTTAAGCCGTGAGAGAGCGCTGCCTTCACCTTACTGTTGACTAATTCATTGCTCTCACCGTGATGTGTTCGGCGTTCAGAGTGCCCGACGACGACGAAAGTACATCCCAGTTTTGCCAACATCGCACCCGAGATATCGCCGGTGTACGCCCCTGATGGAAATGGCGAGAGATCCTGTGCACCATAAAGCAATTGGAGTCGATCACCATCAATAAGAGTTTGCACGGAACGGATATCTACAAAAGGCGGCAAAACAGCAATGTCGCTCACTTCGTAATCTTTCTCATTAAGCAGGAAAGCTAACTTCTGCGTAACCGCGATTGCCTCAAGATGGTTGAGATTCATCTTCCAATTACCTGCAATTAAAGGTTTACGTTCCACCTTCTCTTGTAGATCTCTGTTACTACTCTCAATTGTCATGAATTCTCCAATACCTTGATGCCAGGTAATTCTTTGCCCTCGAGGAACTCCAATGATGCTCCCCCGCCGGTAGAAATGTATCCAAATTGCTCATCATCAAAACCAAGGAGTCGAATCGCCGCCGCCGAATCGCCGCCGCCGATGACGCTCAGTCCAGGAAGGTCGGCGAGGGCTTGTGCAATCACTCGAGTGCCATGAGCAAAGGCAGGGAACTCAAAGACCCCCATTGGTCCATTCCAAAAAACGGTCCGACAATCTTCTAGCGCCTTCGCATAGCGCTGCGCACTCTTCGGGCCTATATCCAATCCGATCTGATCATGGGGAATCTGGTCTACTGAAACTATTGTGGCTGGAGAATCTTGAGCAAACGCCGGTGCGACAACTACATCTTCAGGAAGTAACAACTCAACACCGCGCTGCTGTGCTCGGAGAATCAAGTTGCGCACCTCAGGAATTTGCTCTCGATCTACCAGCGATTGACCAATCTCTTTCTCGAGCGCTGCTAAGAAGGTAAAGGCCATCCCACCACCGATTGCCAAGATGTCGACGCGGTCTAGGAGATTACTAATCACGCCGATCTTGTCGGAGACCTTGGCTCCACCCAGTATTACTCCATAGGGACGATCAGGATCGGTCGCCAAGGTATTGAGAATCCTCATCTCGGCATAGATCAGGCGGCCAGCACAATGTGGCATGAGTTGAGGCAGGTCATAGACGGAAGCGTGCTTTCGATGGACCGCGCCAAAACCATCACCAACATAAATTTCACCGAGCGTTGCTAGTTCTTTTGCGAAGGCCAATCGCTCTGAATCATCCTTGCTCGTCTCGGCCGGAAAGAAACGAACGTTTTCGAGCAAAACGACGGTGCCGGGGCGAGCGGCAGCTAATCTCCTCGCCTCTTCGATATCCGCGGCACACGAAACCACATCTTTCAACAGCTCGCCGAGGCGATTAGCAACTGGAGTCAATGAGAATTCGGCGGCGAATCCGTTTTTAGGTCGTCCAAGGTGAGCGAGGATGACTATCGATGCTGCCTTCTTTCGAATTAATTCGATAGTTGGTAAGGAGGCAAGGATGCGACCTGGATCGGTAATCTGACCATTCTTCAGGGGTACATTTAAATCACAGCGAAGAATCACTCGCTTTCCCGTGAAATCGAAAGACTCCAGTGTTTGCATAAGTTGGAATGAGACTTCTTAGAGCGTTCGTCCGACGAAAATCACCAAATCGACGAGGCGATTAGAGTATCCCCACTCATTGTCATACCAGCCGACAACCTTGGCGCTCTTACCAATCACTTTAGTAAGTTGACTGTCGACGATACATGAGTGCGGATTCGTGACAATATCTGCTGAGACAATCGGATCCTCGGTATACTCCAAGATTCCTTTGAGAGGACCATCCGCTGCAGCCTTTAATGCTGCATTGATCTCGGCGGCAGAGACTTCTTTGCTTAACTCCACGCTGAGATCTGTCACCGAACCCACTGGAACTGGTACACGCATCGCGTAACCATCCATCTTTCCTTTCAGTTCTGGAAGTACCAAACTGATCGCTTTCGCAGCTCCAGTGCTACTGGGGATGATGGAAGTCGCCGCCGCTCGGGCCCGTCGTAAATCCTTATGCGGAAAATCCAGGATCACTTGATCGTTGGTGTAAGCATGGATGGTAGTCATCATTCCGCGTTCAATACCAAAACTATCTTGCAAGACTTTGGCCATCGGCGCCAAACAGTTCGTTGTGCAGGAGGCATTAGAGATGATGGTGTGTTTAGCAGGATCGTACTTGTCCTGATTGACGCCCATAACGATTGTGACATCTTCGTCAGTAGCAGGAGCGCTAATAATGACCTTCTTTGCTCCGCCACTGAGATGCTTCTTTGCCTGCTCGCCTTTGGTGAATATACCCGTTGATTCAATCACTATCTCTGCCCCAACCGACGCCCATGCAAGAGCGCCTGGATCGCGCTCGGCAAATACTGTGATGGTTTTACCATCAACGGTGATCGAATTCTCCGTATGAGCAACGCTCTTTCCAAGCGGTCCAAGTATGGAGTCGTATTTGAGCAGATGTGCCAAAGTAGCTGTGTCGGTGAGATCGTTAATAGCGACGATTTCGATTGAATTTCGCGCTGACTCCGAGGCTAAGACTGCACGAAAGAAGTTTCGCCCAATCCGCCCAAATCCATTGACGCCAACTTTGATCTTGCTACTCATCACTTTCCATCCTCACGTTAATAAATCGGGGCTGATTCCCGATTCGGTGTCTGGTATACCCATTTCTGCCGCACGCTTATCTGCCATCGCTAACAATCTTCGAATTCGTCCGGCAATCGCATCTTTCGTCATGGGCGGATTTGCCAAGGAACCTAATTCTTCAAGACTTGCCTGTCCATGTTCGATACGCAGCCGCCCGGCTTCAAGAAGATGATCGGGAATCTCGGCGCCCAAAATCTCGATTGCTCGCTGAACTCGTGCAGATGCCGCAACGGCAGCTCGCGCCGACCTGCGGAGATTTGCATCGTCAAAATTGGCAAGTCGATTCGCGGTAGCTCGCACCTCTCGACGCATTCGACGCTCTTCCCATGCAAGCACGCTCTCGTGCGCACCCATTAAGGTTAAAAGCGCGCCAATGGCATCGCCATCGCGGACGACTACTCGATCTACGCCGCGCACCTCGCGTGCTTTCGCTGTGATACCCAGTCGTCGAGCAGAACCGACTAATGCAAGCGCTGCCTCAGGTCCAGGTGCGGTTATCTCAAGAGCAGAGGAGCGACCGGGCTCGGTTAATGATCCATGGGCAAGAAATGCTCCGCGCCATGCAGATTCAGCATCGCACTTAGCCGCTGAAACAATCTGTGGTGGCAATCCTCGAACCGGGCGACCATTTCCATCTATCAACCCGGTCTGTCTGGCAAGAGCCTCTCCGGTTTCGCCAACACGTAAGACGTACCGACTTCCTTTACGAAGTCCACCGGGAGTAAGCACTGTCAGATCACTCTCGTGGCCATACACCTCCGAGATTTCTTTTCGAAGGCGGCGAGCGCTCTGGGCAGTATCTAATTCGACTTCGACGACAACCCGGCCTGCAGTGATGTGAAGTCCTCCGGCAAAGCGCAAGAGCGCCGATACTTCGGCTTTGCGACAGCAAGGTTTGGAGATAGCTAAGCGACTTAGCTCATCCTTAACCGTTGCCGTCATTGCCATCTGCTCGTCATCTCTCTTTCGGGTCTCTTTCGGGTCTCTTTCGGGGGCGCTCATTTCATAATGGTGCGTAAAGCGGAAACTACCTTTTTTGGGTCGTGCTGGTCGCTAGTTGGGGCGTGGGCTAAGTCACGAACCTCTAGATGCGCACCTAACGAAGCCACATACTCGGCTAACTCTGTTGTGAGGATACTCGGGTCGGCAAGAACCACATCGAAGGAAACCTCTGGAGCGTGATGGTGGAGAAATGCCAGGCGATCCTTGGCACCAAGATCAGCCGCTTCGTCTCCCGGAAGGGGGGCTTTGAGATTAAGGAAGAGCAATTTCCTCGCTGATGTGCGAGCCAGGGCGGCGCGAGTCTGGGGCAAAAGTACATGAGGTAACACGCTCGAGTACCAGGAGCCTGGGCCTAGAGTCACCCACTCGGCTCGTTCAATTGCCGCCAAGGCCTCTGGATGGGTTGGTGGCCCATCGGGAATGAGCTGTACCTCTTCAATGATGCCTTGGGCCAGAGCTACTGCGCTCTGGCCGCGCACTATTTCTATCTTTCCATTCCTCACCGATCGAACGCGAGCTTGAATCTCTAACGGTTGGGCAGCCATGGGCAGCACCCGTCCTGCCACACGAAGTAGCTCTCCCACCTTGGTCAATCCAATTACTGGGTCATCGTGAATCTCCCAGAGCGCAGTGAGAAGGAGATTTCCTACGCTATGGCCATTTAATTCTCCATCACTTGAGAAGCGATGTTGGAGCACGCGCGCCCATCCTCGACCCCACTCGTCATCGGAGCAGAGCGCTGCTAGAGCCATACGTAAATCCCCAGGAGGCATGATTCCAAATTCTTGACGAAGGCGACCGCTCGATCCGCCATCATCGGCAACTGTGACCAGTGCTGTGATGTCGCTGGTGATCTCGCGTAGCGCCGTTAGCGTGGCAGCTAAACCATGGCCTCCACCCATTGCGACGACCGGCATCTGCGAAATAACCATGATGATTAAGTCCGATCCACATCTCGATGTTGCAGATGGACATCCATTCCAAGAGTTTCAAGTTGCCGAGAAACTTCTTGTGCAACAGCCACGCTGCGATGACGCCCACCAGTGCATCCAAAAGCGATAGTGATGTAACGCTTTCCTTCGTTGAGGAAGCCCGCACTTGCGCTTGTGAAGAGCGCCATGAAATTGCTAATAAATTCCTCGGTCGCAGGATGGTTCAATACCGCCTGCGCAACCGGTTGCTCCCGTCCGCTCATAGGTTGGAGCGCTGGATTCCAGTGCGGATTGGGAATGAATCGACAATCAAAAGTGAAGTCGGCATCGTAAGGAATCCCGTATTTGTAACCAAATGAGAGGAGCGAAATATGTAATGCGCGTTCGCTCTCGCTGGTAAAGGTTTGATCAACTTTCAAAGCCAGTTGATGAACATTAAGGGCAGAGGAATCGATGACGATCTCCGCCTCGGCGCGAAGGTTTCGTAAAAGTTCGCGCTCACGAGCAATTCCATCGACAATTCGCTCATCACCCTGAAGAGGGTGGGGCCTTCGCGTAGATTCATAACGTCGAACGAGAACTTCATCGTGCGAATCCAAGAAGAGAATCCGAACATTATCTCCGTTGCCACGTAATCTTTCTATCCCTGCAGATAACTCAGTCAAGAACTCCATACTTCGCACATCAATGACTACCGCCACCTTATCCCGCTCCGCGCGCAGTTCATTGACTAGCGGAAAGAGCATGGTCGCCGGAAGATTGTCCACTACATACCAGTGGTGATCTTCTAGGACGTGAGCAGCAGTTGAGCGTCCGGCCCCACTCATTCCCGTGATGACAACAACATCCATCGACGCCCCACCCCCTTCATATAGCCCGCTGAAGACTCTATTACTCCGCCTTACTCCGCAACTTTGTCATTACTGTCAAGGATCTCGCCCGTCGCGGCATCAATCGCGGGAATTGCGCCTGTCTCGGCTGTCAAAGAGCGCAGAATGTGAGCGGCAATCTTCGCCCCGATGCCAGGAAGAGCAGCGATCTCATCGACCCTGGCCGCCCGAATCTTTGCCACAGATCCAAAGTGATCAATCAATGTTTTACGGCGAACCGAACCGAGCCCGTCAATCTCCTCCAGAATTGAGGCCAATCCCTCTTTCGATCGTTTGCTGCGATGGTAGGTATTGGCAAATCGATGAGCTTCGTCTCGGATTCGTTGGAACAAATAGAGCGCTTCGCTATTGCGAGGGAAGATAATCGGTTCAGTCGCATGAGGTAACCAAACCTCTTCTAGGCGTTTAGCCAATCCGCAGAGAAAGATGTCCCGACCTTCAAGAACTTCCGCAGCAGCGTTAACTTGTGGTTTACCACCGTCAACAATGATTAATTGTGGTGGATAGGCAAACTTCACCTTGCTTCTATCAATTTCACTCTCATCGATAATTTCTTCATCCATTCGTGCCAAGCGACGTGACAGAACTTGCTTCATCGCAGCAACATCATTGGGCTTGCCGGTATCGCTATGAATGCTGAAACGGCGATAATCAGATTTCTTTGCTAAACCATCTTCGAAAACCACCATCGACGCGACTATCTGACTACCCTGCATATTCGCGATATCAAAGCACTCAATACGTAATGGCGCTTGATCCATACCCAAGGTTTGTGCGATCTCTTCAAGAGCTTGGCTACGCGTGGTCATATCTTGGGATCTCTTTGCTAAGTGTCTGAAAAGTACATCTTGAGAATTGCGCTGCACCGAATCGAGCAATTCCCGCTTCTCACCTCGCTGTGGCACTCTGATCTCGACTTTACCCTCTCGCTTTTGGGAGAGTAATCCCTCAAGAACCGCCGTATCTTCCAACTCAATATTAAGGAGAATCTCCTCGGGAATATCCGCTACTCCCGTGCCCACCACGCTTAGGTATTTTGCTGCCAATAATTGAGCAAGATGCTCTGCTCGATTGACTTCTACGCCGGATTCGACAATCCATGATTGAGCACTGGTTACTCGTCCATTACGAACTTGAAACTGGGTGATAGCCCCCTTGCCTCCCAGCTCCTCCCACACGCTGGCGAAGAGATCGAGGTTGGAATCGATTGGCAATGCAACCGAGTTAGAGGTGGCAATCTTCTCAAGTGCATCAATTTGATCCCGCAATTTTGCGGCGCTCTCAAAATCCTCTTGTTCGGCGGCGCTGATCATCTTGACTCGGAGTTCAGAAATAAGTTTTTCCTGATCCGAATTCATAAATGAAATCAAAGAATTTACTAGCCTTTGATATTCACTTACGCTGGCATCGTCTTTTGCAATGCACGGGGCAACACACTTGCCTATGTAACCAAGTAGGCAGGCGCGATTGGTTCGTTCTGCACGCGCAAAAACACCTGATGTGCATGATCGAATGGGAAAGACATTTTGAAGAATATCTACCAATTCACGGAGCGCCCATGCATGTGGATAGGGACCAAAATACTTAGTGCCATCCTTGCGAAGGTTTCGAGTGACAAAAACCCTGGGAACTTTCTCCTTTACTGTGACGGCTAGATAAGGAAAGGACTTGTCATCCCTGAAGATCACGTTGTATTTGGGGCGCTCTTGTTGAATCCAATTGAACTCTAACTGAAGGGATTCAATTTCATTGCCGACGATGGTCCAATCGACGCGATTGGCCTCCCACACCATCGTGCGGACTTTCTCGTCAAGGTTGCTTTGGAAATAGGTAGATAGGCGAGCACGAAGATTTTTTGCTTTACCAACGTAAATCACTCGGTTCTGGTCGTTGAAGAATCGATACACGCCAGGTGCGGCAGGAATATTCTCAGGACGATAGGTGCTCGGGTTAGCCACGACTTCCGCCGCCAGTAAGAACCTCTGCCAAGAAGGTGCCGGTGTAACTCTTCTTATTCTTCGCCACCGCTTCTGGAGTACCTTCAGCAACGACGGTGCCCCCTCGAGAACCTCCGTCAGGTCCTAGGTCAATTACCCAATCGGCGCTCTTGATGACATCAAGATTATGTTCAATAACTACAACGGTGTTGCCACCATCTGCAAGACGATTGAGTACCCCTAGCAATTTGCTGACATCTTCGAAGTGCAATCCTGTGGTTGGTTCATCGAGCACGTAGATTGTTCTACCGGTAGAGCGTCTCTGAAGTTCAGTAGCAAGCTTCACTCGCTGCGCCTCGCCTCCTGAGAGAGTTGGTGCCGATTGGCCTAAGCGAACATAGCCCAGCCCAACATCACAGAGCGTCTTGAGATAACGCGCAATTGCGGGCACACTCTCAAAGAATTCATAGGCGTGTTCTATCGGCATGTTAAGCACTTCAGAGATGTTCTTACCCTTGTAATGCACCTCGAGAGTCTCCCGGTTATACCTGGCGCCATGGCAGACTTCACAGGGAACGTAGACGTCGGGCAAGAAGTTCATCTCGATAGTGATAGTGCCGTCACCAGAGCAATTCTCGCAACGCCCACCTTTTACATTGAATGAGAATCGTCCTTGTTGATAACCCCGAATTTTTGCTTCAGCTGTCTCGGCAAATAATCCGCGGACCTTGTCAAATACTCCGGTGTACGTAGCAGGGTTGGATCGTGGAGTTCTACCGATCGGAGATTGATCGACATGGACTACTTTGTCTAAGGCATCTATTCCCGTAATCGTCTTATGTCGACCGGGGACAATACGGGCACCATTTAATTTATTTGCTAAAACACTGTAGAGAATCTCGTTTACAAGAGTCGACTTGCCCGACCCACTGACTCCCGTCACAGCAACAAAAGTTCCCAGTGGAATTTCGACATCGATATTCTTGAGGTTATTTTCCTTGGCACCTTTGATCTGAATTTTCCGTTTCGGGTCAACAGGCCTGCGAAGCGCCGGGATTGCAATCTCTCTTCTTCCAGAGAGATAGGCGCCAGTAATCGAATTTTTGTTAGCGATTAATTCTTTATACGGTCCTGAGACAACCACTTCCCCACCATGCTCACCGGCGCCGGGGCCTATGTCAACAATCCAGTCGGCAGTGCGAATCGTCTCTTCATCATGCTCAACGACAATTAAGGTATTCCCCAGATCGCGTAACCGAGTAAGCGTCTCGATTAGGCGCCTGTTATCACGTTGATGAAGACCGATGCTGGGTTCATCGAGCACATAAAGGACGCCTACCAAACCCGAACCGATCTGTGTAGCTAATCGAATTCGTTGCGCTTCGCCACCCGAGAGCGTAGCTGCTGGGCGATCCAACGAGAGGTAATCCAAGCCAACATCCAAAAGAAAGCCCAGCCGAGCATTGACCTCTTTCAAAACTCGCTCGGCAATCTTCTTCTCCCGTGCGCTCAGTGAGAGTTTGCTAATGAATGCAGCGCACTCAGATATTGAGAGCGCACAAAGCTCAGCGATATTCAATCCACCTAATGTGACCGCCAGAATTTCATCTTTAAGGCGCGCCCCTTTACATGCCGGACATGGCGTCTCTCGCATGAAAGCCTCGTATCGATCTCGACTGAACTCGCTCTCAGTCTCCCCATGTCGACGCTCAAGAAATGGAACCACACCTTCAAAACCGGTGCTGTATTGACGAGCGCGGCCATAACGATTCTTATATTTAACGTGCACTTCGTATTCGTATCCATTGAGAATCGCATCCTTTACCTTCACGCCCAATTTTTTCCATGGCGTGTCAAGGGAGAAGTTCATGTCCTTAGAGAGCGCTTCTAATAATCGCAAAAAATACTCGGAGCTCGAGCCCATTGACCACGGAGCAATTGCGCCCTCATAGATGCTTAATGAATCATCAGGAACAATTAGCTCCATATCTACTTCAAGCTTCGTGCCAATACCTGTGCACTCTCCGCAGGCGCCAAAGGGCGAGTTGAATGAGAAAGAGCGTGGCTCCAGCTCTTCAATGGAGATGCCACATTTCATACATGCCATCTTCTCGCTGAAAGTTCGTTCCCGATCAGCTGCTTTCTCATCTCGTTCGATAAAATCCAACGTAACAATTCCGTTGCCCAGCCGCAGTGCAGTTTCGATGGAATCAGTAAGTCGCTGTTTGCCGCTGCTCTTTGCGGTAAGGCGATCTACGACAACTTCGATTGTGTGTTTCTCTTGTTTTTTGAGCTTTGGCACCTCATCAAGTCCGTACACCACGCCATCTACTCGAACCCGGGCAAAACCTTGGGTAGTGAAGTCCTTCCACAGATCAAGGAATTCTCCTTTGCGCTCGCGAACAACTGGGGCGAGAACATGAAACTTGGTCGCTTCTGGAAGGGTAAGTATCTGATCCACTATCTGTTGCGCTGATTGGCGAGCGACTGGATCTCCGCACTTAGGGCAGTGCGCCTTACCTGCTCGCGCATAAAGGAGGCGGAAATAGTCATATACCTCGGTAATCGTGCCTACAGTGGAACGTGGGTTGCGATTAGTCGATTTCTGGTCGATTGATACTGCCGGTGAGAGACCCTCTATGAAATCAACATCAGGCTTATCAAGTTGTCCCAGAAATTGTCGAGCATATGCCGATAGAGACTCGACATAACGCCGTTGGCCTTCAGCAAAAATAGTGTCAAAAGCAAGACTGGATTTTCCTGAACCCGACAATCCTGTAAAAACGATTAGCGCATTACGCGGTAGGTCAATAGAGATATCTTTAAGGTTATGTTCGCGAGCACCTCGAACAATTAAGCGTTCTTTCATGCTCCGGCGCCCTCCATTCCCCGTAGTTCGCGCTTTAACTCATGGATCTCATCGCGCAATCTAGCAGCCAATTCAAATTGGAGATTTTCAGCGCTGGCTCGCATCTGCTCAGTAAGCGCTGAAATCAAACCAATGAGTTCATCCTTAGGTAATTTACCAAGTTGACTTGCATTCTGACCTACTGCCGGCATCGAGGTAATGCGCCTTGCTCTAGCGATGAGCTTTTCGGAGTCATCTTCTTCCTTTGAGATTGAATCGGTGATATCTGCAATTTTCTTTCGCAATGGTTGTGGGTCTACTCCATGCTCTACGTTGTATGCCACCTGCTTCTCACGCCGGCGATTGGTCTCATCGATAGCCTTCACCATTGAATCGGTGAGATTATCTGCATACATATGAACTTCACCAGAGACGTTTCGAGCGGCACGTCCAATAGTCTGAATAAGCGAGGTGGCAGAGCGCAAGAATCCCTCTTTATCTGCATCAAGAATGGCAACTAAAGAGACTTCGGGTAAATCTAAGCCTTCACGAAGTAAGTTAATTCCAACGAGAACGTCGTACTCTCCCAATCGAAGCTCGCGAAGAAGTTCAACCCGACGTAACGTATCTACTTCGGAGTGCAGATAGCGAACAGCAATTCCTTGTTCGACCAAATAGTCAGTCAAATCCTCAGACATTTTCTTGGTCAAAGTTGTTACTAACACGCGCTCATTTTTATCGGCTCGCTCTCGAATCTGATGAACGAGATCATCAATCTGTCCCTTAATTGGTTTGATGATGACCTTAGGGTCGACTAATCCGGTGGGTCGAATTACCTGCTCGACCACATGGGGAGCTATTCCCAACTCATACTTACCTGGCGTTGCCGAGAGGTACATTTTTTGTGGCGTCCGCTCGAGGAATTCACTCCACTTAAGTGGGCGATTATCCAAAGCGCTCGGCAATCGAAACCCATGCTCGACCAAGGTGCGCTTTCGAGACGCATCTCCCTCAAACATCGCCCCAATCTGCGGGACTGTTACATGGGATTCGTCAATGATGCAGAGAAAATCATCGGGAAAATAGTCGAGAAGGCAGTTTGGTGGCGCACCAGGAGCGCGCCCATCTATATGTCGTGAATAGTTTTCAATTCCAGAACAGAATCCCAGCTGTCTAATCATCTCAATATCGAAAGTGGTGCGCATTCGTAGCCGCTGTGCCTCTAATAACTTTCCACTCTTCTCAAATTTCTCCAATTGCTCAGCAAGCTCCATTTCGATTGCTGCTATTGCTCGATCCATCGTTGATTTGCTCGCTGAATAATGGGAAGCCGGAAAAATGAAGGCTTCCGGCTCTTCGCTCAATACCTCTCCGGTCAAAGGATGAAGGGTGATCAACCGTTCAATTTCATCACCAAACATCTCGATACGAAGCGCTGTCTCTTGGTATACCGGAATAATTTCTATAGTGTCACCACGCACCCGAAAAGTTCCGCGTTCGAATGCAGTGTCATTTCTTGAGTATTGAATCGAGACAAATTTACGAAGAAGCGCAGTACGCTCAATCGATTCCCCCACCCGCAATGGAATCATTCCATCCACATACTCTTGCGGCGTTCCCAAGCCATAGATACACGAGACTGTTGAGACCACCACAACATCTCGCCGAGTCAGCAGCGAGTGAGTTGCTGAATAACGCAAGCGCTCGACCTCTTTATTTATGGAGGAGTCCTTCTCGATAAAAGTGTCGGTTTGCGGAACATACGCTTCGGGTTGGTAGTAGTCGTAATAAGAGACGAAATACTCCACTGCATTATTGGGAAGTAACTCTCGGAACTCATGAGTCAACTGTGCAGCAAGTGTCTTATTTGGCGCCAAGACCAAGGTGGGTCGTTGTAATCTTTCGATTAGCCATGCGGACGTGGCGGATTTTCCCGTTCCGGTTGCACCAAGGAGCACGACATCAGGCTCTCCTGAAGCTAAACGAGTTGCCAACTCCGAAATGGCCTGCGGTTGATCGCCAGCTGGTTGGTAGTCACTGACAACCTGAAATGGTCGACCCGTCTTGGGTAACTTTTCTCGGAGCTCTGGACGCATGGAATAACCGTAACTTAATCTGAGATTTTAGGAGCGACGAAGATGGCCCACCATTCTTCAAGAGCCCGTAACAAGGCCTCTTTATTGCCATTATTTTCGATGACATAATGAGCAATCTTTCGTCGCGCCTCATCGCTAGCTTGAGATGAGATACGTGCAGTTGCTTGGTCTTCGCTCATACCGCGATCAAGCAATCGCTGACGACGCAACTCATCAGATGTTTCAATTGTGAGCACCAAATCGAACTCGGATATCCGTGTGGGATTCTCAGCGAGCAATGGAATTTCGTACACCAATACACTCTCTATCGGTAATTCACTTTGAATTTCTCGAAAGCGCTTCTGGATCAAGGGGTGCATGATCTCCTCAAGAGCAACGCGCTCGGTGGAATCTTGGAAGATAATCTCGGCTAATTTCTTTCGATCAATCTCACCGTTTAAAAGAATTTGATCACCAAAATGTGCCAGAACGCGGTTGTAACCTTCTTCGCCCCGCTCAAGGATGTCGCGCGCAATTTGATCTGCGCTCACATGCACTGCACCCAGACGCGCTAAGAGGGAACCGGCGCTGGACTTACCAGCTCCGATTCCCCCTGTTAAAGCGATTAGCAACATCGGCTAACCCGATTCTTATCCGGTTGGTTCTATGAATTACTTAACCTTGCTCAGCAGCCTTCGCCTCTTCGCGTTGCTTGCGATGGGCCAAGAAACGCGCTTGCGCCTCTGCATATTGACGCTCCCACTCTTCGCGAGCAGCTTCAAAGCCGGGCTTCCACTCTTGAGTATCAGGATCGAAACCTTCAGGGTAAATGAAATTGCCATTCTCATCGTAACGAGCTGGCATTCCATATTGAGTCGGATCGAATGCCTCGACCTCGACTTCGTGACCCTCGTTCGCCTGCTTCAAAGAGAGTGAGACGCGACGTCGTTCCAAATCGATATCGATGATCTTGACCATAATCTCGTCATCAACACGAACCACCTGCTCAGGAATCTCTACATGGCGCTCTGCTAACTCTGAGATGTGAATGAGCCCCTCTATTCCCTCATAAACGCGAACAAATGCGCCGAACGGAACGAGTTTGGTGACCTTACCTGAGGTCACTTGACCAATGGTGTGTGTACGAGCAAATGCCTGCCAAGGGTCCTCTTGGGTTGCCTTTAGAGAGAGCGAGACTCGCTCACGCTCGAAATCAACTTCGAGAACTTCAACAGTCACAGGCATGCCCACTTCGACTACCTCGTTTGGATGATCAATGTGCTTCCAAGAGAGCTCGCTGACATGCACCAATCCATCGACTCCACCAAGATCTACGAAGGCGCCAAAGTTCACGATTGAGGAGATGACTCCAGTTCGTACTTGACCCTTCTGGAGTTGATTAAGGAATGTAGTTCGACTCTCAGATTGTGATTGCTCGAGGAATGCTCGACGCGAGAGCACGACGTTATTCCGATTCTTATCGAGTTCGATGATACGAGCTTCAATCTCTTTACCGATGTAAGGAGTGAGGTCGCGAACTCTGCGCATTTCGACAAGCGATGCTGGAAGAAATCCTCGAAGACCAATGTCTACGATGAGACCACCCTTCACAACTTCAATGACAAGTCCCTTAACAACTTCGTCGCGTTCTTTCATTCCCTCGATAGTTCCCCATGCGCGTTCATATTGTGCGCGCTTCTTGGAGAGAATTAGGCGACCCTCTTTATCTTCCTTAGTGAGCACCAGCGCTTCGATGCGTTCGCCAACTTTGACTAGCTCGCTGGGATCTACATCATGGCGAATAGAAAGCTCACGAGAAGGAATCACACCTTCAGTTTTATATCCGATATCAACGAGTACTTCGTCACGATCAACTTGGACGATTATTCCTTCGACGAGATCTCCGTCATTAAAATTCTTGATTGTTCCTTCGATGGCGGCCAGGAAATCTGCCGCGGTTCCGATGTCGTTAACTGCGATACTCAAGGTGCTCCGTAGGTAGTGGATCGTAGGTCCGGCTCAGACTTTGAGCCGCATTCCATGCGGGGTTCGCCGGAACTGGAGAAGGCTACGCGGGGGTACCCAATGGGGTCAATTTCGTCCATTCCCTCTATTGAAGGGCGCTATTAATGGGCGGCGCTATCCCAGGTTGCACCGATACCGATATTGACTGAAAGTGGGGCTTTTAGCGGATAGGCGCTACCCATCTGCGCACGTACGAGGTCTTCAACCTCATTCGCCTCACCCGGAGCAATCTCAAGAACCAATTCATCATGAACTTGCAGCAGGATTCGAGAACGCAACTCTCGCTTTTGTAATTCAGTGTCTACGGCAAGCATCGCAATCTTCATAATGTCAGCAGCGCTACCTTGAATCGGAGCGTTGAGCGCCATTCGCTCTGCCATTTCACGCCGCATTCGATTATCACTGTGCAAATCAGGTAGGTAACGCTTTCTACCAAAAATGGTCTCAGTAAAGCCATTCTTACGCGCCTCTATCACGACGGATTCTAAGTATCGACGAATACCACCAAAACGCGTGAAATATTTATTCATTAGCTCTTGAGCTTGGCTTGGAGAAATATCGAGTTGCTGACTTAGACCAAATGCCGAGAGTCCATAAGCTAAGCCATAGGACATTGCTTTAACAGTTCTGCGCATCTCAGCATCTACTTCATTTGCTTTGACGCCAAAAACTTCGGCGCCGACCGTTGTGTGTAAATCTTCTCCTTGAACAAACGCATCCAAGAGGGCCGTGTCATCCGAGAGATGGGCCATGATGCGCAATTCGATTTGACTGTAATCTGCAGTCATTAGAGATTCAAAACCTTCTCCGGCAACAAATAGATCTCTGATGCGTCTTCCTTCTTCGGTTCTGATTGGAATATTCTGCAAATTAGGTTCTGTTGACGAGAGCCGACCGGTGGCGGTCACCATTTGCTGGAATGTGGTGTGGATGCGACCATCGCTCGCTACGGCGCGACGAAGCCCCTCGACCACGCTCTTTAACTTGTTCACATCTCTTGATCGTAAAATCGACTCGAGAACTGGATGATGCGTCGTCTCCATCAACCAATTAAGTGCATCTGCGTCTGTGGTGTATCCAGTTTTTATCTTCTTGGTTTTGGGCAAATTCAATTCGTTGAATAAAACCTCTTGAAGTTGTTTGGGAGAAGCTAGGTTGAATTCGTGCCCAACTGAGGCGAAAGCACTTTTGGCTGCAAGATCAGCCTGATTATGAAAGTACTCTTCGAGCGCTTCGGCATCATTCTCAGCGATGGCAATCCCCAAAGACTCCATTCGCGCCAGCAATGCGAGAGTAGGTAATTCAATCTCCTCCAAAACTTTTTCCAGTCCTGCAGCGCTGCACTCTCTCCGCAAAATCGGATAAAGCTCGAGAAGATACCGCGCATGCTCAGCCAAAACCCCCTGAGAAATTTCGGAATTAGCGGTGAAGTCAAGTTCTAGGTCATTCATCTGCTCATCAGTGTTGCTTGACGAGACTGAGATGGATTTGTGAAGGTACTTTGCAGCCACCTCACTTAATTCTGGTGCTCGCGCTCCGGGGTTAAGTAGATAGGCCATCAGCGCCACGTCACCATGGATACCAGCCACATCGCTCCCTGCTTCACGCAAGAGCGCTTTGCCATCGAAGAAAACTTTTGGCCCCGAAGATTTTTGCAACCATGGCAGAAGCTCGGCTCGGCTAACCAGGAAAGCAAAATCTTGCTGTGCAACGCCAAAATGAGAGTGATCGCCTCTGGTGTATATCGCTGTGAGACTCTTGTCATCAAGTTGCGTTAAAGATCCTGACTCTTCAAATTCCCTCTCAATTCGAGCTGAGGAAACTTGAATCGGAGCTTTTGGTAATCGAGATTTGAGAGTTCGAAACTCAAGCACATCAAAGAGCTCCCCGATTTTCACGTAATCGATCTCTCTTCGTGCTAGATCCAATGGACCTCGAGATAGTGGAACATCGCTATCTAGCTGAGTCAGCTCACGGTTCAGGAGCACTTGCGGAATGTGCTCGCGCAGAGCTGCGCCAACTTTCCCAGGCACCTCATCTATCTTGGCGATCAGCGCCGAGAGCGATCCATATTCGGCAATCCATTTTGTTGCAGTCTTCTCGCCCACTCCCGGGACCGAAGGAAGGTTGTCACTTGGATCCCCGCGCAAAGCAGCGAAATCTGGATACTGGGTGGGGGTCAATCCATACTTCTCGAAAACTGCATCTGGAGTCATGGCGGCAAGTTCGCTTACCCCTTTCTTGGGGTAGAGAACAGTGACCGCTGCTGAGACCAACTGGAATGAATCTCGATCGCCAGAACAAATCTCTACGTGAAAACCCTCTCGGACAGCTTGTTTCGCCAGGGTTGCGATGACATCGTCCGCCTCGTACCCCTCACGCTCTATATGAGTGATACCAAGCGCATCGATAATCTCGTGGAGCAAAGCCATCTGGCTACGAAACTCATCGGGAGTCTTTGAGCGCGTAGCTTTATATTCTGGGAACTTCTCGCTTCGAAATGTTTTACGTGAGACATCGAATGCGACGGCGATATGCGTCGGATTCAAGTCCCGCAATAAATTTAAAAGCATTGAAGTAAACCCATACAAAGCATTGGTTGGTTGCCCGCTAGAGGTAGTGAAGTTCTCCAGCGGAAGGGCATGAAAAGCTCGATATGCCAGTGAATGTCCATCCAAGAGCAGTAGCGTTCGTGATTCGCGCGTGGACATACGGCAAGAGTAGAACCTCATCCTGGATTTTCGTGCTCGTCCTTCTCGCTTTATCAATCTTTATGAATATGCTTGGGGCATGGCTGGAATCACTGACGAACAATTAGCGCAACTCAATGCCCGCGGTCGAGGAGCCCTCGATGAAAAGATGGGAATTGAAATTATCGAAGCTAGCCCCGAACGCCTTGTGGGCAGGATGCCAGTAGCTGGCAACACCCAACCGTTTGGCTTGCTGCACGGTGGAGCGAATGTCGTTCTCGCCGAGAGCCTTGGCTCAATCGGTGCACACCTTCACGCAGGCCTCCATCGCAGGGTGGTGGGGGTCGATATCAACGCCACCCACCATCGTTCGGCAAAATCCGGCTCCGTTACGGCGGTCGCAACTGCGATTTCACTCGGTCGCACCCTTGCCAGTTATCACGTGGAAATCACCGATGATCAAGGGCGGCGGACCTGCACCGCACGAATTACCTGCTTGATTTTGGCTGACTGACAGCCTTCGGCTTTAGCGCTCCCTTCGTTTGTTGTCGTAATTTCACCCGCCGCTGGGTACGCTACCGACCAGTATCAAGCCGCTCGTTCACCACCGTTGGGAGCCTCATGCTGATCAAGCCGACCGCGAGAAATTCGCGCTCGAAGCCGTTACGCGGATTTGGTTCCTTGGTCATGTTGGCGACTATCGCCCTCTCACTCTGCGGTTTTGCGAACACTGCCTCTGCGGCAACGCCTACCTTTATCCAAGGCGCCCTTGTCGATGCCCAAAAGAACCCCATCTCGGGCGTAACCATCACCGCGACAGGTCCTAATAATTTCGTCGGTGAATCGGTCAGCGATGCGACTGGAAAGTGGAGAATCGAAATACCTGCGGCAGCGGTATATGAGGTATCGATTAATCAAGATCAGTTGCCCTCCGGCCAAGCCCTCACCGACCCCACCCGAGCAACCATCAAAGCCAATGTGATCTCACTTGGTTTCGATGTCACGATTCTCTTCCCGATCGGCCCTGGCGTTGAGAAAGCGACAAACCTCGAACGTAGCGCCCAACTCCTGGCCGACGGATTGATTTTATCTTTAGTCATTGCTCTTGCAGCGCTCGGATTAAATCTGGTCTTCGGAACAACTGGGCTAACTAACTTTGCTCACGGTGAATTGCTTACCCTCGGTGGGCTACTGACCTACTATCTCAGCGCTGTTGTCGGACTCAAGGTGATCTTTGCTATTCCCCTGGCCGTATTGCTTTCGGCTTTTATTGGTGGATACATCCAGGACAAAGTTCTCTGGCAACCACTTCGCCGACGCGGCACCGGATTGATTGCAGCGCTCATTGTCTCGATTGGTCTTGCCATTCTTATTCGCTACTTCTTCCTCTTCCTCTTCGGCGGAGACACCAGACAGCTTCCTGAATACGCGGGCCAGCCTGGATTGAGCCTTGGCCTCGTCTCGATCACGCCGAAATCAATTATCACCTCGAGCATCGGATTGGCGATGTTGATAGCTGCGACGATGTGGCTCTCCCGAAGCCATATGGGTAAGGCAAGTCGCGCCGTGGCGGATAATCCAGCTCTTGCCTCCTCCTCCGGAATTGAAGTAGAGCGCGTGATTCGCGCAGTCTGGATCTTGGGTGCAACCTTGGCAGGATTTGCCGGCATTATGGTCACGGTCAATCAAGGCGTCAGCTTCGTTCTCGGACAAGACCTACTGCTTCTCATTTTCGCTGCGGTCACTCTTGGTGGTTTGGGAACCATCAATGGCGCTCTTATCGGATCGCTCGTGATTGGTGTCTCCATCCAAATATCTACCCTTTTCATTCCCACCGAACTCAAATATGTCGGCGCGCTCGTCATTTTGATCCTCATCCTGCTGGTGCGACCACAAGGAATTCTTGGTAAGAAAGGGAGGATCGGCTAATGGATTTTCTCTTCATCACTCAACAATCCTTGAGCGCTGCTATTGGGGTCAACACAATCATCTTCGCACTTGCTGCCATCGGATTGAATATGCACTTTGGTTACACCGGCTTACTCAATTTCGGTCAAGCTGGTTTCTTGGCAGTGGGCGCCTATAGCGTCGCGGTAGCAGTCGTCTCGTTCAATATCTCGCTCTGGGTTGCGCTATTAATCGGCATCGGCAACTCCATCGTCTTGGCGCTCCTACTTGGCATACCAACGCTGCGGCTTCGCGCTGATTACCTGGCGATAGTCACCATCGCCGCCGGCGAAATCATCCGACAGGTAGCTCGTTCAGCAACCTTTAATGACACCCTCGGTGGCTCCGATGGCATCACCGGTAAGTTCGGAAAAGAATTCTTCGACCTCAATCCTTTCACTGAAGGCTTAAACCTTCCCTTCCTTCGCTTCACGCCAAACGATCTCTGGGTTGTGGTTGTGGGATGGGTGGTCGTGGCGATTATCTTGGCACTGATGTGGCTCTTGGTGAATTCACCATGGGGTCGACTCCTCAAGGCAATCCGTGAGGATGAGGATGCAGTGCGCTCGCTTGGTAAGAACGTTTATCTCTACAAAATTCAATCTCTGATTGCTGGTGGAGTAATTGGGTCAATCGGCGGCTTTGTCTATGCGCTCTCTCGCCAATCGGTTCAACCAGATAACTACGGAACTGCTCTCACCTTCTTTGCTTACACCGTTCTCATTCTTGGTGGCGCAGCGCGAGTGATGGCTCCAATCGCTGGTGCCATCATCTTCTGGTTCTTATTGGTCTTTGTGGAGCAGGTGCTTCGCCAAGCCGTCTCCGCTGGCTATATCCCAGAGTGGTTGATTGGAGTGAACCAGGTCGGACAGATTCGGTTCATGCTCGTTGGGCTTGGCCTGATGTTGTTGATGATTTTTAGACCGCAGGGAATCTTCGGCGATCGGAAGGAGTTGGCTCTTGATGCACGCGCATAATTCTTCGTTCAAAGAGCGAGCTCTCGCAGCTTTCGCCTCGATTACCCCTGCCCCTGGAGTTGTTAAACCAGATCCAATTATCGTCGCCGATAAAGTGACGCGGCGCTTTGGCGGTCTCACTGCGGTAAACGTCGATCACGTCGAAATCCAACGTGGCTCCATCACCGCACTGATTGGTCCGAATGGTGCCGGCAAGACTACTTTCTTCAACTTGCTCACTGGATTTGATTCGGTAGACGAGGGAAGTTGGACGCTCAACGGTCAACCAATAGCCGGAACGCCGCCACATAAAGTTGCTCGCAAAGGAATGGTCCGCACCTTCCAATTGACCAAAGCCCTCTACCGCCTCTCCGTGCTGGACAACATGCGCCTAGCAGCAACTCATCAGCGAGGTGAATCTTTTATTCGCGGTCTTTTCCCATTCATCTGGCGTAAACAAGAGAATGAGATTACCGCGCAAGCCGAGGAATTACTTACCCGATTTAAGCTCATCGACAAGAAGAGTGATTTCGCTGCAGCGCTCTCTGGCGGACAACGAAAACTTCTAGAGATGGCCCGCGCGCTCATGGTGAAACCTGAAATTGTGATGCTCGATGAACCGATGGCTGGAGTAAACCCTGCACTTAAACAATCACTGCTAGGCCACATCAAAGATCTGCGAGACGAAGGCATGACTGTTCTGTTTGTAGAGCACGATATGGATATGGTCCGCGATATCAGTGATTGGGTCATCGTGATGGCTGAAGGGAAAATTGTCGCTGAAGGCACACCAGATGCTGTGATGGGCAACCAGGCAGTGATCGATGCCTATCTTGGTGCTCACCATGATGTCTCACTCGATGAGGGTCGGTAAATAATTATGAATTCACTACAGACCACAGGCACCCCGCTTGTAGAAGCTGCTGGGATCATTGCCGGCTATCTTCCCGGAGTAAACATCCTCAATGGCTGTGATCTCTACGCCAACGAGGGGGAATTGGTGGGAATCATCGGGCCTAATGGCGCTGGTAAATCCACTCTTCTCAAATCGCTCTTTGGTCTAGTTAAGGTACGTGATGGAATCGTTCGCCTTAAGGGAGAAGATGTCACCAACCAACGAGCGGACCAATTAGTCCGGGCTGGAATCGGATTCGTCCCCCAGACAAATAACGTCTTTCCCTCACTGACCATCGAAGAAAATCTTCAAATGGGGGCCTATCAACGCCCCGAAAGCTTTAGTGATCGATTCGATTTCGTAACGACCCTCTTTCCCACCCTGGGATCCCGCCGCAAACAGCGAGCGGGCTCACTCTCCGGAGGCGAACGCCAGATGGTAGCGATGGGTCGGGCGCTGATGATGGCGCCAAGCGTGCTCTTACTCGATGAGCCAAGCGCTGGTCTCTCCCCCGCCCTCCAAGATGAAGTCTTTGTGCGCGTTCGCGAAATCAACAAAACTGGCGTCACTGTCATAATGGTTGAACAAAATGCGCGACGTTGTTTACAAATTGTCGATCGTGGATATGTCCTTGATCAAGGGCGCAATGCCTACACCGGTACTGGTCGCTCGCTTGCCAATGATCCGAAAGTTATTGAGCTCTATCTCGGCACTCTTGCAAAAAATAATTAGGAAACGAACGAGAAAACGAGAAAAGAATTAGGGCCGACCTCTTTCGAGGCCGGCCCTAATCAATTAATGGAGTTGATTACTGTTGTGCAGGAACTGCACCAGTGATGAACTCTTCTGCCTTAGGTGCGAACTTGTCATTCGCTGAGTACTCGTATACGCCCATGGTGGCCACTGATGGGTCGCCATTTGCGTCGAACTCAACTGGACCGGAGACGCCGTCATAATCAATGTCGGTACCTGCAGCAATTAAGTCCTTGCACTCTTTGAAGCTGGTGCACTTGGTTCCACCGGATGAGACAGATGCCAAGTTGGCCGCGATGGTCTTGCCATCGGTGCCCTTGCCCTGCTCTGCAGCAAGTGCGATGAGCACTACTGCATCGTATGACTCAGGAGCGTACGAGAAGTCGGTCAACTTGGGATCAACTTCGAGTAGACGGGTCTTGAGATCATCGCTGGTGAGAACGCCTGGAAGAGTCGCCTTGACGCCCTTCATGATGTTCTTTGGTAGATCCTTGTAAGCCTGGCTTGAGAGGTTACCGTCAACGAGGTAGGTCTTGACCTTGTTTGGACCAATACCCTGCTTGATGAGTTCGGTGAGGACCTTGGTGGTCTCATCGAAGCCGATGATGGCAATTGCATCTGGCTTTGCAGCCTTTGCCTTTGCTACATCTGCAGAGAACTCAGCAGCTTGTGGGTTGTAGACAACCTGGGTTGAAGTTCCGGAGAAGGCGGCGATGCCGTACTTAGCAAGACCGTTTCCGTATGCGTCATCAAGGTTTAAGAAGACAGCATTGGTAGCACCATTCTTTGCCATCAATTGGCCAAGAACTGCACCCTGGAAGGTGTCTGGTGGAGCAGTACGGAAGTAAAGTCCGTTATCTGCATAGGTGGTGAGATCTGGCGAGGTGTTCGCTGGTGAGAAGTGAACAATTCCTGCGCCGGTGATCTTGTCGATAACGGTGAGTGATACACCAGAGGATGCCGCACCCACGATTGCACCTACGCCAGCTGCGATATGTGAATCAGCAGTCTGTTGTGCGATATCGGTGCTGGTATCTCCAGAATCGCCACGGATGTGCTCAACTGGTTGACCAAGAACTCCACCTGCATCGTTGATGTCCTTAACAGCAAGGTCAACGCCTGCGAACTCTGGTGGCCCGAGGAATGCGAGGTTACCTGTCTCAGGAAGTAGTGAACCGATCTTGAGCGGACCAGTTGAAGCAGGAGCTGCCTCTTCTGTGCTCTCTGTTGCGGTCTCTTCTGAAGCTGTGTCGGATGAGGACGAGCAGCCTGCAAGAACGAGAGTCGCTACAGCGAAGGCGGTTACTACCTTCCACTTGTATGACTTTTGCATTATTACCCTTTCGATTGCTTTCGATTGCTTTCGATGATTTCTAGAAGTACTTCTGATCACTACAAAATTTCTCCCGCAAATCGAGGTGATTTTTGGGCATCGTAATGTCGAGTAATGGCTGAGTATGCCAAAAGATGGGGAAAGTTGTAAGTCGAGGAGTCCGCTAAAACAGCGGCCTCTACCTAAATTTCTCGCGAAATCAGCCCCTTTGGGCTGCAATCAACGCCTGGGCGACCTCGACCATGGAGACCCGCCTATCCATGGCTCCTCGCTGAATCCAGGTGAAGGCCTCGCCCTCACTGAGGCCATGAGCGCTCATCAAAATCCCCTTGGCGCGTTCGACGATTTTTCGCGCCTCTAACTTGCCCTCCAGGGTCGCCACCTCACCTTCGAGTATCGCCCTTTCGAAGAAGCGAGAACGAGCGACTTCAATAGCTGGAATGAGATCGCTGACGGTAAATGGCTTCACAAGGTAGGCCATCACTCCGGCGTTATTTGCTCGTTCTATCAATTCTCGCTGGCTGAACGCGGTTAACATCACAATCGGGAAGGCCCCACGCAACTCCTCCGCTGCGGTGATGCCATCCTTTATAGGCATCTTCACATCAAAGAGTGCGATATCTGGCTGCAGTTCACGGACCAAGCGCACTGCATCCTCACCATTAGCTGCTTCGCCAACGACTTGATACCCCTCACGAGAGAGCATCTCCACTAAATCCATGCGAATCAGCGCCTCGTCTTCAGCGACCACGATTCGTAGCGGCGAAGGTTTCGATGGCGAGGTGTTCATGTGCCCCGAGTCGGATTCGAACCGACACTATGCAGTGTTTGAGACTGCCCTCTCTACCGTTGGAGTACCGAGGCGTTACCCGAGAAGTTTACCTATAGGCCGGAGCGACGCCAGCCACAGCATCACCAATCCGATGTACCCGCATCGCATTGGTTGAACCCGGGATACCTGGTGGACTTCCCGCAACAATCACAATGTACTGACCCACCGATGCGCGTCCAGTATCCAAGAGTGCTGAGTCAATTTGCTTGACCATCTCATCGGTATGTTTTGCCGGCGGTATCACTATCGGTTCCACTCCCCAGGAGAGCGCCAGTTGATGGGCGGTGCTCATCTCTGGAGTCAAGGCGAGAATCGGAATAACTGAGCGCAAGCGCGACATTCGACGGGCAGAGTCTCCACTTTGGGTAAAGGCAACCAAGAATTTTGCTCCGACCACAGCCCCAACCTCAGCTGCCGCCTTGGTGATAGCGCCCGATTTCGTATGGGGGTTATGTCGCAATGGCGCTACCTCGGAGAGCGCTTTCTCCTCAGTCTTTGCGATTATTCGCGACATAGTTGCCACTGCATCAAGCGGAAATTTTCCGACGCTCGTCTCCCCCGAGAGCATCAAGGCATCTGCGCCATCGAGAATTGCGTTAGCACAATCGGTTGCTTCGGCGCGAGTAGGCGAAGGTTGGCTCATCATCGATTCCAACATTTGGGTTGCCACGATGACAGGTTTGGCGCTCTCACGGGCAGCGACGATGCAACGCTTCTGCACCAAAGGCACTTCTTCGATGGGAAGTTCCACCCCAAGATCGCCGCGAGCAACCATCAAACCATCAAATGCAGAGACAATTTCCTCTAGATTAGAAACTGCCTGCGGTTTCTCAATCTTCGCAATAACTGGGATGCGCACGCCCACTCGATCCATTACCTGATGAACTCCGGCAATATCTGAACCGTGGCGAACAAATGAGAGCGCAATGAGATCAACGCCTGCAAGCAACGCCCACTCTAAATCGATGAGATCTTTCTCAGAGAGCGCCGGCACCGACAATGACGAGCCCGGCGCGTTGATGCCTTTGCTACTACTTATTGGACCACCATTTCGCACAACGGTGAAAATCTCATTGTTGACGACTTTTGAAATTTGAAGGGTGATCTTGCCATCATCGATGAGCAAAGTATCCCCTGGGGCACAATCGGCAGCTAATCCTTGATATGTAGTCGATGCGCGAGCGCTATCGCCAATAATCTGCTCGGTTGTAATGACGAAAGTATCTCCCTCGGAGAGTATGTGCTCGCCATCTATTAATTTTCCTAGCCGAATCTTTGGACCTTGGAGATCGGCAAGAAGAGCGACAAAAGCCCCGCGCCTCTTTGACTCGCTGCGCACATTGGCAAGTAGTTCCTCGTGTTGAGCGCGCGTTCCGTGAGAGAGGTTTAATCGAGCAACATTCATGCCGGCATCGATTAATTGACCGATACGTTCAGCGCTAGAGGTCGCAGGCCCAAGTGTGCATACGATTTTTGCTCGACGCTGAGCGCTCATTGAATAATCTCTAGACCATCAATGGGCGAGCTGTTGGTTCAATCGGTGCAGGTAACTGTGTCCGGCCCATCAAATATTGATCGACAGCAGCAGCGGCAGAGCGTCCCTCTGCAATTGCCCAAACAATTAGTGATTGGCCACGACCAGCGTCACCAGCTACAAATACTCCGGGAACGCTACTTTGATAATCGCCATTACGCGCGATATTTCCTCGGTTATCAAGATCCACACCGAGTTGAGTGATCAATGGAGATTTTTCTACACCCGTGAAACCCATCGCCAAAAAGACAAAATCTGCCGGAATTTCGCGTTCGCTACCCGAAACCTTTTCAAACTTGCCGTTGACGAATTCAGTTTCGACAAGTTTGATGGCGCGAAGATTTCCCTTGCCATCACCTATGAATTCCTCTGTTGACACAGAGAACATTCGCTCGCCTGCCTCTTCATGAGCGCTAGAGACGCGATAGATCATCGGATAGGTTGGCCATGGTGCTGATGATGGGCGTTCATTACTTGGTCGCGGCATAATCTCGAGTTGCGTGATGGAAGCCGCTCCTTGTCGTGTTGCCGTCCCAAGACAATCGGCTCCAGTGTCGCCGCCGCCAAGGATAACTACATGCTTACCGTTGACATTAATCAGCGGGTCGGTGACCTCGCCTAATCCTTGCTTATTGCCCCAAGGTAAATACTCCATTGCCTGGTAAATGCCCTGTAATTCTCGACCGTTCACCGGCAAATCTCGCCACTGAGTAGCGCCAATGGCAAGTACGACTGCGTCGTAGCGTGTGCGCAATTGTTCGCCAGTAATTTCCTCGCCAACATTTACACCAGCGCGAAAACGTGTTCCTTCAGCTTTCATCTGATCAAGCCGTCGATCGACGATTGATTTTTCCATTTTGAATTCTGGAATTCCGTAGCGAAGTAACCCGCCAATTTTTTCAGCACGTTCGTAAACAGCAACGGTATGACCAGCACGAGTCAGCTGCTGTGCAGCTGCAAGGCCGGCAGGTCCAGAGCCAACAACAGCGACTGTCTTTCCGGTTAGTCGATCTGGAATAAGTGGCTTGACTCCACCTGCAGCAAATGCTTCTTCAATTGTTCGAAGTTCTACTTGCTTAATGGTGACTGCATCTCTATTGATGCCCACGACACAAGCCGTCTCGCATGGAGCTGGACAGAGTCGTCCGGTGAACTCAGGGAAGTTATTTGTAGCGTGCAGACGATCAATCGCCTCGCCCACTTCCCCCCGCCAGATTAAGTCATTCCACTCCGGGATGAGGTTTCCTAACGGACACCCTTGATGACAGAAGGGAATGCCACAATCCATACATCGACCCGCCTGCTTTTGCAGATCGGCAAAAGGCTGCTCCTCGTACACCTCGCGCCAATCGCGGATTCTGATATCTACTGGTCTGCGCTTAGGGGTTTCGCGGGGTACTTTCATAAACCCTGTGGGATCAGCCATGGGTCGCCTCCATTACATACGTCTCACGTGGGAGTCCTTCTTGTTCAGCGCGCTCCATCGCTGCAAGCACTCGAGCATAATCGCGCGGCATCACCAACGAGAATCTCTCTGCTGCTTCATGCCAATTATTGAGTAACTCGGCAGCAATTGGTGAGCCGGTCTCTGCGCTGTACCGGGAGAGAGTCTGATGGAGCAAGGTCTTGTCGCCTTCAGTCAGAATCAAGATATCGACCATCTCCCCATTAACGTGCGCTGGGTTGAGGTCTAGGAGAAATGCGCGTCCACCTGACATTCCTGCAGCAAAGTTTCGCCCAGTCTTACCAAGGACAACAACGACACCGCCGGTCATATATTCACACCCGTGATCGCCAACACCTTCAACAACAGCTGTTGCACCTGAGTTTCGAACACAGAACCGTTCACCGACTATTCCGCGAATAAAGATATCTCCCGAAGTTCCGCCATATCCGATGACATTCCCAGCGATGACATTCTCATGAGCAGCAAAACTCGCTCGCTCATCGGGGCGCACGATGATTGTTCCACCAGATATTCCCTTACCAACGTAATCATTTGCATCACCATAGAGTCGCAAGGTCATACCTCGAGGGATGAAAGCTCCAAAGGATTGACCTGCTGAACCATGGAAAGTGAAATCAATCGTTCCCGGTGGTAAGCCTTCGCCACCAAACCGGCGAGTGATCTCTGAGCCCAACATCGTGCCCACAGTTCGATTGACATTGCGCACCTCAAGACTCGCTCGAACTGGTTGCGCATCTTGGAGCGCCTTCTCCGCCAAATCAATAAGGTGATTATCAAGAGCTTTATCCAAGCCATGATCTTGCTTATGAATTGCGTAACGAACACCTGGCGCAGGAGCAACGAGCAATGGAGAGAGGTCGAGTCCGGAGGCTTTCCAGTGCTCGATTGCCTTCTTAGTATCGAGAACTTCGACTTGTCCTACCGCCTCTTCAACGCTTCTAAATCCAAGTTCGGCAAGTAGTTCGCGCACCTCTTGCGCGACGTACTCGAAGAATGTCTCAACAAATTCAGGCTTGCCCGAGAACTTCTCGCGAAGCGCAGGGTTTTGCGTAGCAACACCGACTGGACAGGTATCAAGATGACAGACCCGCATCATGATGCAGCCCGATACCACTAGTGGCGCGGTGGCAAAACCGTACTCTTCCGCACCAAGTAGCGCTGCAATCACCACGTCACGTCCAGTTTTCAACTGTCCATCAGTTTGCACCACGATTCGATCGCGAAGTCGATTGAGCATCAGAGTTTGCTGGGTTTCAGCAAGACCCAACTCCCAAGGTGCTCCAGCATGTTTGAGTGACGTCAGTGGTGATGCCCCGGTTCCACCATCGTGACCTGAAATCAAGACCACATCGGCATGAGCCTTGCTTACTCCAGCAGCGACGGTTCCAACGC
Organism: uncultured Bifidobacterium sp.; assembly: GCA_964418325.1. Lineage (GTDB taxonomy): Bacteria > Actinomycetota > Actinomycetes > Nanopelagicales > Nanopelagicaceae > IMCC26077. The sequence goes on along the minus strand of CAYQLC010000007.1, from coordinate 4,912 downwards.
CTACCTCAGCAACAAGTTTTACATGCACTCGCGCATCTTTGTTCGAGTTTTTTAAATCATGAATGAGCTGAGCTAAATCCTCGATGGAATAAATGTCATGATGTGGCGGAGGTGAAATCAATCCAACCCCTGGAGTTGAGTGACGAGTCTTTGCCACCCACGGATAGACCTTTTGGCCAGGAAGTTGTCCGCCCTCTCCTGGTTTGGCGCCCTGGGCCATCTTGATCTGCAAGTCATCGGCATTGACTAGATATTCACTGGTCACGCCAAAACGTCCACTTGCAACCTGCTTGATAGCTGAGCGCTTTGAATCACCATTAGGAAGCGGCAAATAACGCTCGGGATCTTCGCCACCTTCTCCGGTGTTTGATTTGCCACCAAGGCGATTCATCGCAATCGCTAGTGTTTCATGGGCCTCTTGCGAGATCGACCCATAGGACATTGCGCCAGTGGAGAATCGTTTGACAATCTCACTGATGGGCTCGACTTCCTCGATAGGAATCGGTTTGCGCAGATCAGATTTGAATTCAAAGAGTCCACGCAAGGTCATCAAATCTTTTGAGCGATTGTTGACCTTATCGGTGTACTTCTTGAATATCTCATACTGACGAGCACGAGTTGAATGCTGCAACAAGAAAACTGTCTCTGGATCAAATAGATGCGGCTCACCATCTCGACGCCACTGGTATTCCCCGCCGGTCGGCAATTTCTTGGTGCCCGGAATTTCGCCACCTGGTGGGTAGGCGATCTGATGACGAGCGATTGCTTCGCTGGCAATGACATCGATGCCAATTCCGCCAAGTCGTGATGTCGTACCTGCAAAATACTCATCGACAACCTGTTGTGAAAGTCCAATAGCCTCGAAAACCTGAGCTCCGGTATATGAAGCAATAGTCGAGATTCCCATCTTTGACATAACTTTCAAGACACCTTTACCCAACGCCTTGATGAGGTTTCGCACCGCCTTCTCTGGCGAGATGTTGGTGATCACACCTTGATGGACTAAGTCTTCGACGCTTTCCATCGCCAGGTATGGGTTCACTGCTGCAGCACCAAAACCTAACAACAGTGCGACATGGTGGACTTCTCGAACATCGCCAGCTTCTACCACTAGACCAACATGGGTTCGACGTTGCGTGCGAATTAAATGGTGATGAATTGCAGATGTGAGAAGAAGCGATGGAATCGGAGCGTTATCGGCATCACCATCTCGATCAGAGAGCACGATGATTCGCGCACCTTTTTCAATCGCTTGGGTCACTTCGGATCGCAACTGCTCAATCCGAGCAGCTAGACCCGCGCCGCCATCTGCTACCGAAAAGAGTCCACGGACTACGTATGGCGAGAAGCCACTCTGAGTCTTGTCTGCATTGACGTGAATAATCTTCGCTAACTCATCATTATCGATAACCGGAAAAGGTAAAAGAATCTGACGACAAGATTCTGGCCCTGGATCAAGAATGTTATGTTCTGGACCAAGTGTTGCCGAAAGTGAAGTGACGAGCTCTTCTCGAATTGCATCAAGAGGTGGATTCGTCACCTGTGCAAACAATTGAGTGAAGTAGTCAAATAATAATCTCGGTTTATTCGATAGCGCGGCTATTGGCGAATCGGTACCCATCGAACCCAATGGCTCCATGCCAGCCCGCGCCATTGGCGTGAGCAGAATTCTCAGTTCCTCTTCGGTGTAACCAAAGGCTCGTTGACGTCGCAACACTGATGCATGGGGGTAGACGATATGTTCACGAGCAGGCAGATCTTCCAGTCGAACGATTCCTTGCTCGACCCATTGCGCATACTGTGCGCCAGATGCAAGAGAGGATTTGATTTCTTCATCTTCGATGATGCGCCCTTGTTCGATATCCACCAAGAACATACGTCCGGGCTGCAAACGCCCCTTACGGACCACCGAAGCTGCAGGGATATCAAGAACACCCACTTCGCTTGCCAATACAACTAATCCTTCATCGGTCACCCAGAACCTCGACGGACGTAATCCGTTGCGATCGAGCACCGCACCCACTTGATGGCCATCTGTGAAAGTCACGCAGGCAGGACCATCCCATGGCTCCATCAAAGAGGAGTGGAATGCATAAAATGCTTTACGAGCCGGATCCATAGTGGAGTTGTTCTCCCACGCCTCCGGAATCATCATCAACATCGCATGTGGCAAAGAACGACCAGATAGGTAGAGCAGTTCTAGCACTTCATCAAATGATGCGGAATCGCTGCCTCCCTCAGAGATGATGGGAAAGATTCGCTTAATGTCTCCAGGAATTACATCACTTTCAAGCAAAGCCTGGCGAGCACTCATCCAGTTGCGGTTACCTTTTACGGTGTTTATCTCGCCATTGTGAGCGATGTATCGGTACGGATGTGCAAGCGGCCATGACGGAAAAGTATTTGTGGAAAATCGCGAATGTACGAGTGCAAGCGGTGAAGCAACTCGCTCGTCAGAGAGATCTGGGAAAAACTCCTCTAGCTGCCCAGTCGTTAACATTCCTTTGTAAACGATTGTTTGCGAGGAGAGCGAGGGGAAATAAACCTCGAGAGTGTGTTCTGCGCGCTTACGGAAAGTGAAAAGCAATCGATCTAGCGAGAGGCCACTCTCACTACTTTTTCCCTCAAGGAAAATTTGTTTAAAGGAGGGCATAACTGATTTAGCTGTTGCACCCAGGGAACTTGCATTTATTGGCAGATCACGCCAGCCGATAATCGCCAATCCCTCTTCACTAGCCAACGCGCTCATTGCTTTTATGACAGCCAAGGATTCTTTTTCATTTGCTGGCAAGAACGCTATGCCAGTCCCGTAGCTTTCCGCTGGTGGCAGGGCAAAGGTAGACACTTCGCGCAGAAATAGATCGGGAATACGAATCAGAATTCCCGCACCATCACCGCTATCTGGTTCAGCACCGGAAGCGCCGCGATGTTCCATATTCCGTAGCGCAGTCAAACCCAAGGCGACAATGTCATGTCGAGCCTGACCAGTAAGTGTTGCGACCATGGCAACTCCGCACGCATCTTTTTCGTGCTCTGAGTTATAGAGTCCAACCTCTAGCCCCGAATCGGTTCGATCCGGATAGGCTGAAAAATGAGAAATGGCCATGGAAGTCCCTCCTGATGGGACGTCATTGGCCCGACGAGCTGAGGCTCAAATAGTAGCGATTAAATCCCGCTGATGTGAACCAGAGCGCCAATCCCCGCTGTGACCGCCATCGCCAGACTTCCACCCACGATGATCCGGATAGTGGGCGGTAGGGGGTTGGTCCCAGAGATCTTCGCTCCTGTGACGCCAGCTAATGCCAGTCCAAGAATGGTAATCGCCACGATACTCACTCCCTGATTGATGAGCGTGGGTATAAAAATGCCCATCACTGGAATAAGACCACCCAGGGTGAATGCGGCAGCCGAGGCAATTGCTGCTTGGATTGGTCGGGCTTTGGTGAGGTCGTGTTGACCTAATTCATCGCGCAAATGGGCCTCAAGGGCATTGTGATCATGGAGGGCTTGAGCAACTTGGAGTGCGAGTTCTCGCGGGATTCCACGATCCTCATAAATTTTTGCCAACTCCAACAACTCTCCCTCGGGATCGATTGCTAAGTGAGCTTTTTCGATCTCACGATCAGCTTTTTCAATATCAGTTTGTGAACTCACAGAGACGTACTCTCCAACTGCCATGGATAAGGCTCCGGCTGCGATACCAGCAAGACCGGCAGTGATAACAGTTGCGGTACTGGTTTGTGCAGCCACAAACCCAAGCATCAGTGAAGCATTTGAGACAAGACCATCATTGACACCGAGGACTGCAGCGCGCAACCAACCAGAACGATGAGTTCGATGCTCAAGATTCCGTTGGTAAACCTCTTCTAACGACATAAGGAGAAGATTAGCGTGTTGGCAAAGCGTTTAGCTGGACGCCGAGCCCTTGCGTTGATGTCGACGATCAAAGGTCGCTATTGTGGCAAAAATGCAGAGCAGCAAACTCACCCAAATATTAAATCGCAATCCGAAGAGCTCCTCGCTAGCATCAATTCGCAACCCCTCAATCCACAATCGGCCAAAGCAGTAACTTGCTACGTAGAGCAAGAAGATCCCACCACTTCGCAGATAATCACGCTTAGCAACCCATATAAGAAGAAGTGCGATTGCCAGACACCAGATCGACTCGTAGAGAAAGGTAGGGTGGAAGGTTTCAAAGTTTTGATACCCACTAGGTCTCTTATCGATTGGAACTTCCAGCCCCCATGGCAGTGCGGTGGGCTTGCCAAACAATTCGATATTGAACCAATTACCCCAACGACCAATTGCCTGAGCCACGACAATGCCAGGTGCTAGCGCATCCATAAAGACCGCAAAAGATGGTGTGTTTGTTTCTGGCGACTCCTCGCCCATAACTATTGACTCGCGTTTGCGCAGAATGCGATAGCGAAGAAAGGCGCCTACTGCACCCAAGCTAATGGCGCCCCAGATTCCTAAGCCGCCTCGCCAAATGGCAATCGCATCAAGGAAGGTTCGCTCACTATTCCACGAAGTGGCCAGGTGATAGAGGCGACCACCAATTATTCCGCTGGGTACTGCCCAATAAGCGACATCAGTAACAACCCCAGGTGCGCCTCCTTGCGCAACAAACCGGCGTTCACCCCACCAAACCGCCACGACAATTCCCGCGATAATGCAGAGAGCATAGAAATGAATAGTGAGCGGCCCAACGCTCAGCGCACTAATCGAGGGCGAAGGAAGTGACCCCAACTCCATACGACTGTTAGTTGATGCCGTACTTAACTAATTGAGCGTTGAAACCTTCAGCGGTGTAATAGTTGACACCTTGGGAATCACTTTCAATGATATTTCCATCAATGACTACTGTGGGCGTTCCGTTGATATTCGCTTCCGCACCCGCAGCCGAGACGTT
>CAYQLC010000006.1:46174-72456 GCA_964418325.1 uncultured Bifidobacterium sp. | reverse complement strand
AGTATGGCTCAGGATCTTCCCGTGATTGGGCGGCGAAGGGAACTGCTCTACTAGGTGTCAAAGCTGTCATTGCCGAATCGTATGAGCGCATTCACCGTTCGAATTTAATTGGCATGGGCGTTTTACCACTTCAATTTCTCGAGGGGCAGAGCGCGCAGTCTCTGGCCCTTAAAGGTGATGAAGTGTTTACCATCACAGGAATTCAGGCGCTCAATTCAGGGAAGATTCCAGCAACGGTAGATGTTGAGGCAAGCGGTAAGAAATTCACTGCAAAAGTGCGGATTGATACCCCGGGTGAAGCCGATTACTACCGCCATGGCGGAATCATGCAATATGTACTTCGCTCCCTTATCTCGAGCGCTTCCTAGCGCCCCGGATAGACTAGGGAGGTGAATTTCTCCCTGTTGACTTCGGTGCGCTCACCGGAAGAGCTGAAAAAAGTTGCCCCAGAGCAACTGCCTGAGCTCGCGCAGGAAATTAGGGATTTCCTCATCCAATCAGTAGCCAAGAGCGGTGGCCATCTTGGCCCAAATCTTGGTGTCGTCGAATTAACGATTGCTCTGCATCGAATTTTTGATTCACCTCGCGATGTCATCCTCTTTGATACTGGTCACCAAAGCTATGTCCACAAACTTCTCACGGGGCGCGCTGATGGTTTTAGCAAGCTTCGCCAACGTGGTGGCGCATCTGGTTATCCGAATCGTGGCGAGAGCGAACATGATGTCATTGAAAATTCGCACGCTTCCACTGCCCTTTCATGGGGAGATGGAATTTCGCGTGCATTCGCGCTCCAAGATATCTCTGATCGCAGCGTTGTTGTCGTGGTCGGCGATGGAGCCCTCACTGGAGGTATGGCTTGGGAGGCGCTCAATAACATCGCTGCTACTAAAGATCGTTCGCTAGTAATCCTGGTGAACGATAATGAGCGTTCGTATAGTCCAACTATCGGAGGTATCTCTACCTACCTCACGACCCTCCGCGCTACTCGAGGTTATGAGCGTTTTCTTGAGTGGGGTAAAAATGTTCTGGAGAAGACCCCCGTCGTTGGACAACCAATCTTTGAAACCTTGCATGGAATGAAGAAGGGAATCAAAGACATCATCGCACCGCAAGGTATGTTCGAGGACCTTGGTCTCAAATACCTCGGACCAGTTGACGGCCACGATATAGAGGCGATGGAAAATATTCTCAAGGCCGCACGAGATTTTGGTGGACCAGTGATAGTCCATGCAATCACGGAGAAGGGTCGTGGTTTCGCTCCGGCAATTCAGGATGAGGCCGAAAAATTTCATGCTGTGGGGCCGGTAGATCCCGAAACGGGTGAGTCGCTTGCTGCTTCCGGAAAAACGTGGACCTCAATATTCTCCGATGAACTGGTCGCGATTGGAAAAGAACGGAGCGAGGTTGTTGCCATCACGGCAGCCATGCTTGGCCCAACCGGTTTAGATAAATTCGCGCAAGCATTTCCCAATCGCACTTTCGATGTAGGAATTGCCGAGCAACATGCGGTGGCTAGCGCTGCCGGTATGGCGTTCGGAGGATTACATCCAGTGGTCGCGCTCTACTCCACCTTCCTCAATCGCGCATTCGATCAATTACTACTCGATGTCTCACTCCACAAAGCGCCTGTCACTTTTGTTCTCGACCGATCTGGAATCACCGGCGATGATGGGCCATCTCACCACGGGATGTGGGATCTTGCGCTAACCGGCATCGTTCCCTATTTAAAAGTTGGTGCACCGCGCGATGGCGCTCGCCTTCAAGAGTTGTTACGCGAGGCTATTGCCATCACCGACCAGCCAACTGCTATCCGTTTTCCTAAGGGGAGCGTCGCAGCTGATATTCCTGCCTTTGAAAGGCGCGATGGAATCGATGTTCTTTATCGAGGCGAGAGCGCGGATATTTTGGTAGTGAGCATCGGCGCGATGGCTGCTATCGCCGTCGAGGCAGCAGCGCAGGCCTACCGAGAAGGCGTTGGTGTGACCGTGATTGATCCTCGTTGGGTCAAACCTCTATCACCAGCAATCATGACCATGGCTCAACGCTATTCCCATGTAGTGGTTATCGAAGATGGCATCAGACATGGTGGAATTGGAAGCAGTTTGAGTGAGAGTATGCGCGATGCGGGAATAGAGATTCCGGTACATTCGATAGGAATTCCACTGACCTTTATCGAGCACTCCAAGCGCGCCGAGATTCTCCATGATTTAGGAATTACTGGTCAACAAATCGCGCGAAGTTTGGTTGAACTCCGCGCCACTGGAGAGCTTCCACTTATGGAAGGGATGCAACGCCCTTCGGATGAAAGCGTTGACCAGTCGCAGCTTCGCTAATTCCAGTGCGATCAAGGTAAGGCAAGATTCCGCCAAGATGTAGCGGCCATCCCGTTCCCAGCATCATGCAGAGATCGATTTCGGCCGGTGTGGCAACGACTCCTTCATCGAGCATCATTCGAGCCTCCTTCGCCAGTGCAGTAAGTGCACGGATGCGAACCTCATCTGCAGTTGAAGGTTTGGCACCCTTTTCTATGCATGCCGCTGCCTCCGGATTGATCACGAGGTTGCCTTGCTCATCTTTGTTGTAGAAGGTGCGGACACCGTTCTTCACCAAGCGTTCGATAGTTGGACTGACCTTGTAGCGATCGCCCAAGGTGGCATTGAGAGTTTGTGCGACATGAAGGGCGACCCCTGGTCCTACGAGACCGAGTAGTTCAAAGGAGCTCATGGGTAGCCCCAGTGGCGTCATAGCGCTGTCAGCAACCTCAGGTGAAGTGCCTTCATCGAGCGCATCAGTGATCTCACCCATGAATCTCATCAAGAGGCGGTTGACCACGAACGCTGGCGCGTCTTTCACGATGACCATAGTTTTTTTCAGTTCTTTACCAATAACCACGGCAGTTGCCGTTGTCGCATCGTCAGTATGTGGTGTTCGTGCAATCTCGAGAAGCGGCATCACGGCGACGGGATTAAAGAAGTGGAAACCAATCACGCGCTCTGGGTTCTTGAGGTGATCAGACATCTTGGAGACTGATAGCGAGGAGGTGTTAGTTGCCAGGATGCATTCGGGAGAGATGATTCCTTCTAGCTCTGCGAATAGCTTTCGTTTGATCTCCATCTCTTCGAAGACCGCTTCGATAATAAAATCACAGCCCGCGAAATCTTTATTGTTATCACTTCCGCTAAGAATATTCTTGAGCCATCCAGCCTCTTCAGCGCGCATTCGTTTCTTTGAGACCAAGGTGTCCAACTCGTTGTGAATCCAAGCAAGTCCTTTATCCACTCGAGCTTGGTCAAGATCGGTGATATGCACAGGCACCTTGAGGTTGCGAAGAATCAGGAGCGCAAGTTGAGAGGCCATCAAGCCAGCGCCAACGACACCCACTCGAGTTACCTTGCGTGCGAGCGCCGGTTTCGGCGCACCTTCAACTTTCTTTTTGCTCTTTTGAATGAGATTAAATGCGTAGATTGAAGCGCGGAATGGATCACCCATGACTAATTCATTGAGCGCATCATCTTCTGCAGCAAAACCAGAATCACGAGTAGCGGTGCGCGATTGGGCCATCAACGCCAGTGCAAGGCGAGGCGCGTCCACGGGAGCATCGCCATATTTCTTCTTCTTCGCGCCCGTGCCGAGTTCAGCTGCCGCTTTCCACGCCGCATCATCGTTGAGGTGGTTGACTCGTTCGATCTGCTTTTTGCCGGAGAGGACATCAGCAGCAAAGGTGAGTGACTTCTCAAGAAAATCTGCGGGGAGATAGACGGCATCGACGATTCCGAGCTCAAGGGCCTCCGGCGCCTTGAGCATCGTGTTGTTATTGAGCGCATTGACCATGATGACCTTCGCAGCTTTCTCAGGTCCAATCAATTGCGGCAAGAGCGTGGCGCCACCCCAACCCGGCACTAATCCGAGGAAAACTTCGGGAAGTGCGACAAATGCTGTGCTGGCAAGAGTTCGATAGTGAGAGTGCAACCCAATCTCGAGTCCACCACCAAGGGCGAGCCCATTAATAAAGGCAAATGTTGGTTTGCCACACTCACCTAAACGACGAAAGACATCATGGCCAAGCTTTCCAAAGGCCCTTGCTTGCGCGCCATCGGTAACGCTAGCAACGCCGCTGAGATCGGCGCCCGCGGCGAAAATAAATGGCTTACCGGTCACAGCGATTGCATCGGCTCCTGATGCAAGGGCTGCATCTATCGCTTTATTGAGTTCGTTCAAGCCCTCAGGACCAATAGTGTTTGGTCGGTTGTAATCCAAACCATTATCAAGGGTTATTAACGCCAACTTTCCAGTGAAACCGAATGGACCAAGGTCGACCTCGCGTACAAATGCCTTGGTGACTACCTCATCGGGGGCAGTAGTGCTCATAATTATTTTCCGCCTTTTCCGGTGAAGTGTGGGTTCTCCCAAATAATCGTTCCGCCCATACCTAATCCAATACACATCGTGGTGATGCCATATTGCACCTCTGGGCGCTCTTCAAAGCCGCGAGCAAGATTGAGTATTAGGCGAATTCCTGAAGAGGCGAGCGGATGACCTACCGCGATTGCGCCACCATAGATGTTCACTCGTGGATCATCATCGGCAATTCCAAAATGATCCAAGAATGAGAGCACTTGAATCGAGAATGCTTCGTTGACTTCGAAGAGTCCAATTTGATCGATAGTCAATCCTGCTTTTTCTAGGGCTTTAATTGTTGAGGGGACTGGGCCGTATCCCATGATCTCCGGAGCAACTCCGGCAAATGCAAAAGTGAGAAGTTTCGCTTTGGGCGCTAGTCCGCGCTTTTTTGCCTCGCTCTCGCTCATTAAAAGTGCAGCGGTCGCTCCATCATTTAAACCTGCAGCATTACCGGGAGTTACGCGACCGGCTGGTCGAAATGGGGTCTTCAATGCAGCAAGACCTTCCATCGTGGTCGTTGGTCGAGGTGGCTCATCAACTGTTGCAACGCCCCAACCTAGCTCTGGTGAACGAACGGCAACCGGAATGAGATCTCGTTGAATCTTTCCCGATTTGTAGGCGGCAGCTGTCTTCATTTGAGAGTTATAGGCGTATCGATCAGCGCGCTCTTTGGTTAGATGTGGAAATTTATCGTGGAGGCGCTCAGCAGTGGCGCCCATTGAGAGAGCATCTTGATCGACCATCTTTTCGGCTAAATATCGTGGATTGGGATCCATGAGATCTCCCATGGGGTGGTTACCCATATGTTCAACACCACCAGCGAGCGCGATGTCGTAAGCGCCCATGGAGATACTGCCTGCGAGCGTAGTTACTGAGGTGAGCGCGCCGGCGCACCAACGATCTACTGAGTAGCCAGGAACAGATTGCGGAATACCCGCAAGAAGCGAGGCGCTTCTTCCAATATTCATCCCTTGATCGCCATTTTGTGCCGCGGCAGCGATGGCTACATCATCAATATCTTCCGGAGCGATGGTCGGATTTCGTTCGAGTAGGCCGCGGATACAGCGGACCATAATGTCGTCGGCCCTGGTGCCGGCATACAAACTCCCTGCCTTGCCAAAGGGGGTTCGGACTGCGTCGATAAGAACAACATGGGAGGGGGCGGTTGTTGTGGACATACCGCAAACCTTACTGGTCAGTAACCTTTTTCGTCACCCAGCGAATCGGACCCTGATGTTCAAGACAGACAGCTGAGCCCACGGAGTAGTTGACCGGCCCAGCTACCCGAGCGACAAGATGGCTCCCTTCGGTGGCGCCGGGAAGGGTCAGTTCCAGCATCGCGTCATGACCGTAGTAGCGAATCCGGGATATGACAGCTCGCGTATGCGAATCCTCATTATCCGAACCGTGTTCTGGTTGGTGAATACGAATCTCTTCGGGGCGGATTAATAGTGCACCAATCTCACCGCGAGTTTCTTTGCCGCTAGTTGAGGGATGGAGCGCAGAGGTGATGCTGCCGTCAAGGAAGCGCTCTGCCGGAATCTGAACGATATCGCCGGTGCTTTGCGCAACCTCAGCTGATTGCGGACTCATATAAATTGATTGTGGCGATCCAGATTGAACGATAGTTCCGTGGCTCATCAACGCAATGATGTCTGCAGAGACGAGCGCTTCCTCGCGATCATGGGTGACCATCAACGAGGTAGTCCGAGTTCGTTTGAGAAGCGCAATGACCTCTTCACTAACATCAACCCTCAATGCGTAATCGAGATTGGAGAATGGCTCGTCAAGCAGAACGATTGCCGGCTTAATTGCTAGCGCGCGTGCGAGGGCGACGCGCGTCTGTTGCCCGCCACTCAGTTGATAGGGCTTGCGATTGATAAATTCTGTTAGGCCCACGAGTTCGAGCATCTCTTCGATGCGCGCGATGCGCTCACTGGACGGCAACTTTCTCTCTAATCCGAAGCCCACATTCTCACCAACCGTGAAATGAGGAAAGAGGCCAGCCTCTTGAGGTAGGTATCCCACATTCCGTTTATGTGCAGGCAAGACCAAGGAAGAGACGCTCACTAACTTTTGATCAAAGCGAATTGCTCCCGAATCAGGGCGCACTAGCCCTGCTATAGCGCGAAGTAGCGTTGTCTTACCACAACCAGAAGGTCCGAGAATCGCGGCAAATTCTCCGGAAGGTACGGTAAGAGAGAGCCCTTTCAACACTTGAGTCTGTCCTAATGTCACCGAGAGATCTGAAATTTCCAACGTGGTCATGAAAGATCACCTCGCTCACTAGTTGCCTTATCTGGTCGACTTATCAAAAAGGCTGGAATAGCAGACGATATTACCAAGAGCAGGGCGTACGGAGCGGCTTCACTAAATCGGAAGATATTTGCGCTGCTCCAAATTTCCGTGGCAAGTGTTTCAAAACCTGTCGGGCGCAACATAAGTGTTGCAGGTAGTTCTTTCATCGCTGAGAGAAAGATCAGTAGTGCACCAGAGAGAATTCCTGGCAAAGCTAGCGGGATCGTAATCTTTAGTAACGTTTGGCGATTGTTCTTGCCCAGCGTCGCCGAAATCTCTTCTAGATTTCTTGGCACTCGCGAAATAGATGAGGTGATAAATCCAACCGAGCGGGCAAGAAAGAGAATTGCGTAAGCAAGAGCAAGAAGTCCAATCGTTTGATAGATAAAGGAAAACTGCGCACCAAAGGCCACCAAAGCTAGCCCCATGACGATTCCGGGAAGTGCGTGGACAATCAGAATTCCCCATTGCGCAAAGCGTCCTATTCGTGAGCCAGTGAGAGTTAGTAGCGCTAAGGGAATTGCCACGGCGAGGGCAAGAATTGCTCCAGCCGCGGAGACGACGATGGTCGAAGTCGTGGCACTGATGAGACTGGCGATATCGAGAGCATTCTCTCGTGCGAGAAATCGCTGCACCAATATCGACAGGGGAACCAAGAGCGCAATGATGGTGTAAGAGATGATCAAAGCCACGGCCGCGTGCTTGACCTTTCCTTTTGAGTATTGCTTAACAGATTTAGTGATTGTGGCTGAGGCTTTGGCGGTATAGCTCTCATTGCGCCACAGATTCTCGCGGACGATGACCAAGGCTGAAAGCATCAAGAGAATTAGCGCTAACACAGCAGCGCTTGAGCGGTCATAGCTTCCTTGGTAGGTATTTTGGATTGCACGCGTGAGCGTATCGACGCCCAGAAGTGAAACCGCACCAAAATCTGAGAAAACATAAAGCACAATCAAAAGCGAACCAGCGAGAATAGTATTTCGAATTTGGGGAAAAATTATCTGCGTGAAGAGACGAAATGGATTGTGCCCGAGGGTCTCTGCAACCTCTAGTTGTGCGATATCTATGCGCGCGAATGCAGCCATAGATGCAAGCACGATATAAGGAGTTGTAGTAAGGGTAAGCACGACCACCGCGGCTAGATACCCCCGTGGAAGCACATCCAACGCAAGCCAGCAATATGCGTAGATATAACTCGGGATAGCAATGGGAATCATGACCAGGGCTCTGAGGAGATTTGCTCGTGGAATCACAACATTCTGAAGTGCCCAACCCAATGCCAATCCGAGCGCTGTCGCCAATAAGGAGACTAAAAGCGCAAGAGAGATCGTGGTGAAAATAATTTCTACAGTCTTTAGACGAAAAATCACGAGCCGAAGCGTTTCGGCCTCACTATTTGCGACCATTCTGATGAGATAAAAAATTGGCAATCCGACGAAGGTTAGGGCTACTACGCCAGCAAGAAACAAAATCGGTGAAGATTTAGTGGTCGCCTCCGTTTTTGAAGAGGGGTGCGCCACGCGCTGATTGAGTAAGGCCATGTATTAGAGCATTCCAACCTTTATCAGTAGATTTTGGGTGCGCCTTAAGTCAGATAACTCCGAGAGATCGATTCGTGGTGCACCAATCTCCTTAAGCTTTGGCAGGCCTGCGGGAGTTGGTTCGGGGCGAGTGAGCGAGAATTCATGAGTATCCTTCACAAATTTATCTTGCATCTCCGGAGAGAGCAGAAACTCAATGAATTGTTGAGCTGCCTTTTGATTTGCAGCACTCTTTAAAATTCCCGCGCCCGACACATTGATGAGGTTTCCGATATCGCCAGCGGTAAAGAAATGATTTCGAACATTGATCTCACGCCCTAATTCCTCGGCGACTTCCCACAGGTAATAGTGGTTAACTAGGCCGGCATCAATTTCACCAGAGTCGATGGCAGCGACTATCAAGCTATTCTTTTCATAGAACTTCGGTGAATTCTTCATTAACGATGCAAGCCACTGCTCGGTAGCCGCTTCGCCTCGACTTTGGATCATTGCCGTTATAAAAGTTTGAAACGATGCATTGGTCGGGGCAATACCCAATCTGCCCTTCCACTGAGGTTGAAGTAAATCGTCGACCGAATTCGGTAGTGCGTTGACTCGATCAGGGGCGTATGCCAAGACTCGAACGCGACCAGTTATTCCAATCCATTCGTTATTTTGTGAGATGAATTCTTTTGGAGTTCCTTGAAGAACCGTCGAATCCAGCGGTGACAGTAACTGTGCGGCAGCGACCGCTCCGAGCGCGCCAGCATCTTGGGAGAGGAAGAGGTCAGCAGGGGAGTTACCTGCCTCTTCGAGTAGCTGAGCGGCGAGGGCAGCTGAGTCGCCATATCTCGCTTCCACTTTCACTCCACTTTCGGCAGTGAATGCCTCGACGAAGGGGGCGATCAACTCCTCACTCCGTCCCGAATAGAGCACGAGGGTCGAGTTCGTCTCGGCAGCGGGGGCACAAGCGGTCAAGCTGGCTATCGCTACGAAAAGGGCGGTGGCTCGGACTTTTCTCCAGGTCATGGGGCCACGATAAAAGGGAGGAGGCATTTACGCAACTATTTCGTTGCGTAAATCATGAGAGTTCGCTCACCTTCCCCTCTTTCCCCTCCTTACCCCTCCTCCTCAGACGGTTCATTGATCAGGGGGAGAGTTGCCCCTTCGATCGAGCGCAGGAGAGCGGCGGTCAATCGAACCTGCCAGGGGCGGGCGCCATGAGAGTTCAGGAAATCAGCGACCTCTCCCTCGTTGCGACCACCAGCAGGAGGATCTTGCCAACAGAATCGTCGAACGAGATCGGGTGAAAGAAGGTTCTCCACGGGAAGTTCGCATTCGGCGGCGCAATCAATGAGCGCTTTTCGGGCATGCGTTAATCGTGCGTAGGCAAGAGGTGCTCGCTCTCTCCAAATCTTCATGTGAGTAGGAGGTCCATCGGTTGGAGCGGCTTTGGTGACGGTGGGATTGGCCCGGGCAGCTTCTAGCGCCTCCCACCAGAGTTGCGCATCTTTTTTTAGCGCAGGAATAGCTTGCAGATGGAGAAAAGAATTTGGTGGTTTTAAAGCAACGCTAACTAACACCCGATCATTTAATAACCGCCCTGATGCGATGTCACGCTCTCTTGCTATCGCATCGCGCACTCGCCATAACTCCCGCACGATGGCAAGCTGCTCCGGCCGCTTTACTTGATGTATTCCAGATGTTCGCCGCCAAGGTTCTCTGCGCGGAGCGAAGGGCGGTGCAGATAAAGCTGATGCTGATTCTTGGCGCGCCCACTCTAATTTCTTTTTTTCAGTTAAGACTCGAACGATCTCATCCTTAAGATCCAGTAGAACATCGACATCAAGTGCTGCATAGATCAACCAATCATGATGTAGCGGTCGTTGCGACCAATCCACCGCGGAGTGCTCCTTGGCAAGTCTGATATTCAGGAGCGACTCAGTCAGAGCTCCAAGACCTACTCTTGGGAAGCCCGCAATCCGTCCGGCTAATTCGGTGTCAAATAATTGCGTGGGTTCTATTCCCACTTCACGTAAACACGGTAGATCTTGCGAGCTTGCATGAATAACTACTTCAGTTGATTGAATAATGCGATTGAGTGGAGCAAATAGCGAGTGCGGGTCTAAGTCAGAGAAAGCAATAGGATCAATAAGGTGCAGCCCGCCACCCCGGCGAAACATTTGAATCAAGTAGGCGCGTTGCGAATACTTGTAACCCGAAGCGCGCTCAGCATCGAGGGCGATATCACCGTGACCAGATTCCAGCGCTACAACAGCGTGCTCGAGGGCTTCAACCGTGGTGATTAATTCAGGAAGGGGCGCTCGTGGCGCCGCAAGCAGGGGAGCCTGCTCCTCAAGCGCTTGGCTCGTTGCGAGATCTTCTTCCATAGAGCGCAGACTATTTATCTTTGCTATTTCTTCGGACCAGCGTTGCAACGCCATCTCCTTGAGATAGCGGTGGCAGACCAGCGCAATGAGCGAGCAGCTCGCTCCATCTCTCGAGATGGTCAATCACCTCTGAAACGCTCTGGGCTATAGGGGTCCATGATGCGCGAATTTCTAATTCTGTTTGTGATGGGCGATCGGCTAACTCCCCAAAAGAGGAACTGAGCGCGAGCGTGACTGTGCCACTCAACGCGGTAGCCGAGAGTCCAGTGAGTGATTCTTCGAACCAAGACCAACCAACTTGGGGAAGTAGCGGATCAGAGCCCATTTCCACCTCAATGTCAGCTTTGATAAAGGTGACGGCTCGCAAGTCGCCACCCCAGGTCTCCTGACCCCCTGGTTCATGAAGCAAGACGAAGCGACCGTTGGCCACTTCAAGATCGCCATCAAAACACTCTGCGGTGAGCGCGAAGCCATATGTCGCGAGTTTTGCCGGGGCAGGTATCTCTTCACAATCAATCTCAGGTCGTGGGAGAAATCCGCGTAGGGCGTGCAACAGTTGATCGACATCACCAAGAAATCGCGCCTCGCCACCCATATATATACCCATATATATAAGGGTAAAGAGCGCTACTCAACTCGGCGGGAGGCGCGCTCGTATCGCTCAAAGGTTGTTTGGCCAAGAGTTTCACTGGTGAGCAAAGACATTTTTTCTCGTAGCAGTGGTTCGTCGAGAAAGTGGTCATCACCCATGACAGGGGTTCTACTCAGATGCAAGAGATCAATGCACTCTTCATGGAGTAAGAGATGGAGGAAAGAGATTCCACCTTCGCAGAGGATTTTTCCTGACACCTGCTTTCGCACCGATTCAATGAACTGGCCAGCAGATAATCCGCTTTCGCGGCGATAAACAAAAAGTGGATGAGGAGTTTTGGCATAGGGCTCGGTTGCCGCCGTTCGCGCTCCCACGATGATTGCGCCGAAATCACTGGAGGAGCGCAAGGCGAGGAATCGAGTTCGATCCTCGCCAGTTGCCAACCCTCGGCTTACTCCACCTATCGACGTTGCGCCGTTTGCCCCCACCACGAGCGTGGCATGGATCTCCGAGAGCTCGATCGGGGTGGTCATGCTGATAACAGTAGGTCAGGGGCGCTTGATTGGCTGAGAATTTAACGGAAATAGCGGCCTCTAGGAGGCGCGCGGGCCTTTGAAGTTGAGGGGCTCGAAGCGGGCTGGTTAGCCTTGGCCACATGACGACCCTCCGCGTCTCGGCGCACTCTCCTGCCCGGATTTGGGCTGGCGCCCTAGTGAGCGTTGCGCTGGTAGCGACTTTGCTCACCGCTCTGCCCAGTCAGGCTGCTCCGCGACCGAGCGCGCGACTGTTAGAGGTGCAAGCGCGGGTTATTGACCTACAAAACCAAGCAGCCTCTGCTGCCGAAGGCGCTCAAGAGGCAAAGGTTCGCTTGGCGCAATTGAATCAAACCCTTGCCGGTGTTCAGGAGAGAGCGGCAAAGCAGCGGAGCGAGTTGGAGGAGATCCGCAAATCCCTGGGATCGATCGCCCTTGAGCAGTACAAGAGTTCAGGGCTTGGCCAATCACTCCAGCTCCTCTTCTCTTCAGACCCCAAGGCTTACCTTGCCTCCGCGGGTGATCTCGACTCCTTGACCCGTCGTCGCTCAGTAGAGCTTCGCCGCTATGAATCTGCAACCCAAAAGCTCCGCCAGACCACCATGCTCGTCAGTGATAAGGCGAAACTTGTTCGAGCTACCCAGCAAAAATTGGAAGCCCAAGCACGCGCTGCGAATGCAAAACTTGCTGAAGCAGAAAAACTCCTGAAATCGCTCAAAGCCTCCGAGCGCAAGGCGCTCCTTGCCGCGCAACGTCGCGCTGAGGCAAATGACCTCGCGTCATCACGAGCTGCAGCAAAGAGTTTGCGAAGTACCTCTGGACGTTCTGGTGTTGCAATCAGGTATGCGCTCGCCCAAATTGGCGATAGATATGTCTTCGGCGCTTCAGGAATGCGGGCGTGGGATTGCTCTGGCTTAACGATGCGCGCTTTTGCAGCAGCCGGTGTCTCCTTGCCACATTCATCGCGTGCACAATTTAGGTACGGTAAAAAAATTCCGCGTTCGCAACTTCGTCCTGGTGACTTAGTCTTCTTCAAGCGACCAATTAGCCATGTTGGTATCTATATCGGTAATGGAAAGATGGTTCATGCACCTCGACCTGGTTCGCGGGTGAAAATCGCTCCAATAAACCAGATGCGCTACGTCGGAGCTGTTCGTTTATAGCGTGGAGAAAATACTCTTCCTCACCAATGATTTCCCACCACAAAGTGGCGGAATTGAAACATTTATCGAGGGATTGATAAGGCAACTCCCCAAGGATTCAGTAGTCGTGCATACATCCACTCGCGGTGATCGCTCTCTCCGAGAATCTTTTGATCAACGCCTTTTCGAAGAGCGCGGCGTCATAGTTGTACGTGACCGACAACGAATCCTCTTGCCAACTTTTGGCTTACTTAAGCGCGTCTCCGGAACGCTTCATGCACACTCGATTCGTAAGGTAGTTTTCGGAGCAAGTGTTCCGTTGGGCCTACTCGCGCCGAGCCTTCGCAAATTGGGCGTTGAGCAGATGATTGCCATCACCCATGGGCATGAGGTCTGGTGGTCAAAACTGCCGATTTTCAGGGCTCTTCTTGCTACTGTCGCCAAACATGTGGATTACCTCACCTATTTAGGGTCATTCACTCGCGCTGCGATTAGCAAGGCGATTAAAGATCAACAAAAATTGGTTCCACTGCCTCCTGGCGTTGATGTTGCACGATTTCACCCAGGTCCAAAGTCAGCAGAATTACTAAGACGATACGACGTAGCCGATAAGACTGTGATCTTGTGTGTGGGGCGTTTAGTACAACGCAAGGGTCAAGATGTTTTGATCAGAGCGATGGCAAAGATTGCTAAGAAACATCCAGAGGCCCATTTACTGATCGCAGGTGGCGGGAATTACGAGGGCTATTTACGTAAGCTCATAGATTCAGAAGGGGTAGCGTCTAGCGTGACGCTGCTTGGCCGCGTTAATTTCGAGGAACTTCCAGAACTCTTTCGGATTGCCGATGTTTTCGCATCACCCACCAGGGATCGATTTGGTGGTCTCGAGATCGAAGGCTTAGGGATTGTCTACCTTGAAGCCAGCGCATCAGGAGTTCCAGTCATCGCGGGTAGGTCAGGGGGATCGCCAGATGCGGTGCAGGAGAATCACACTGGTTTAGTAGTCGATGGAAGAGATCTTCCTGCGATAGCGCAAGCGCTCGATGAATTACTTGCTGATCCAAATAAGCGGCGCACCCTTGGGATAAATGGTCGGCACTGGATGGAGAGCCAATGGAGTTGGCAGGTAATCGGAGCGCGCTTTCGTTCGCTACTTAACGTGGACTAAGCCAAGAGATATCGCACGAACCACTGCAGTGGTTCGGTTATCACACTCTAACTTGCGGTAGATGCTCGCCAGATGCGTCTTGACCGTTGGCAGGCTAATAAAAAGTGATTTGCTTATCGCTTGTAACTCCACTCCAGAAGAGAGCCGCTCTAATATCTCTAGCTCTCGCGGAGTAAGTTTTGGCTTGTTGCGCTCGCGTTTCATGGCATCGGCTAATCCTTCAGATGTGAACGAACGGGGCGCCTTGATAGCGACATCAATGGCGCTAATCAAGTGGGCAATCGGTGCTGATTTATGAATGAGCGCATTGGCCCCTGCTTCGGCAGCAGCAATTAAGAAGTCAGGGTTGCTCTCAATAGTGAGAATGATGATTGCTAGATTAGGTTTCAACTTCCTTGCCCAACTAATCATCTCGAAACTCAAACCATCCGGTAGATGTAAATCGGTGATGAGAATTTCTGGATTGACCCTCGCCAATTGGCCACGCCCTTCAGCGCAACTTGCCGCCTCAAAAATTGTTGTGAAACCGTGAGACTCTAATGCTTTCATCAAACCTTGACGGACAATCGGATGATCTTCAACAATCAGCAGATTCCTCTGATGGTATGCCTCGATGATCATCCTAAAACGCTGACCTCATAGATATTGAAATCTGTTACCCGAGCATAGGTAATTTCACCGTGGAAATTGGCAATACGTTCATAGAGTCCCACTAGACCATAATGGTGATTTCTTCTCTCATTTGAAGCAAAGGAGTTATTAACAATGCCATTATCAGTAATGGTGAGTACCAATCCATCACTAACCTGACGGGCTGATATGGATACTTCACTGGCATTCGAATGAGCTGCGATGTTTACGACTATTTCGCGAACGACTCGATAGATATCCAGTTCTGCGCCATTAGTGATTCGGAAATCTGATGCGATTTCGTTGTGAATCTGGATGTGGTGCATGGATTCCAACTCAGGTAAAAAAGTAGCGAGTGCGGCACCAAAAGTTCTACCAGCTTCTCGTAACTCTCCGAGCTCATCCCTGAGCACCAATCCCAATAGTGAGATTTTTACCCGCATCGAGATTAGGGAGGTACGGCCATCGCCTATGGAAGACAGCGCGATAGCCTGATCACATTCATAACCCAGTGCCACAATCTCTTGTGCGATGGTGTCATGAAGGTCGCGAGCGACTCTGAGCCGCTCGCTCCGATCAGTCGTAGAGTTTTTCAATCTCAACTGCGAACTCTTTGGCGACCACGTGACGCTTCACAGAGAGTTTTGCAGTGAGGTGTCCGCCAGCGATGGTGAAATCGACTGGAAGGATTGTGAATTTACGAATGGACTCAGCCTTGCTTACTGCCTTATTCGCTTCATCGACAGCTGTCTGGATGACGGCGATAAGTGCGGAATCTTTGGCTAGATCCTCGATAGCCGCTCCACCCTTATTGTTCGCAGCCGCCCACACCTTGACCGCATCTTGATCAATAGTGACGAGCGCTGCGATATAGGGTTTGTTATCACCAACGACCATGCATTGGCTCACCAATGGGTGTGAGCGCAGACGATCTTCGAGCACTGCCGGGGCAACATTCTTTCCACCTGAGGTGACAATTAATTCCTTCTTGCGTCCTACGATGTAGAGGAAGCCATTCTCATCGAGTCGACCCAGATCACCTGATCGGAAGAAGCCATCAGCAGTGAAGACCTCTTTATTAGCAGCGTCATTTTGCCAATATCCATTCATGACGATAGGGCCCTTAATCAGCACTTCGCCATCATCATCGATCTTGATAGTGGTTCCGGGAATTGGTCGACCTACTGAACCAATCTTCACCGAAGAGGTGAGGTTCAAGGTTGCTCCCGCAGTAGTTTCAGTCAAGCCATACCCTTCAAGTACGCGCACACCAGCGCCGCGGAAGAAGTGGCCTAATCGTTCACCCAGCGGCGCGCCACCGGAGATGGCAGCATCAACATTCCCACCCATGACGTGGCGAATCTTGCTGTAGACCAATTTATCGAAGAGGGCATGCTTCACGCGAAGGCCGGGGGAGATATGGCCACTTTGCATCCCTTCGCTGTACGCAATCGCAATTCCAGCAGCCTTACGGAAAATCTTCCCCTTGCCCGCTGCGTCAGCTTTTGCCTCTGCGCTGTTGTAAATCTTTTCAAAAATTCGCGGCACGGAGAGAACGAAGTTTGGTTTGAAGCTTGCAAGATCGCCAAGTAACCGCCCCACGGGATCGCTGCAATGTGCAAGATGTAAGCCAGCACGAATCGCACCAATCTCAATCATGCGGCCAAAGACGTGTGCCAGAGGCAAGAAGAGCAAAGTTGAACCGTTTGGTCGTAAGAAGAGATCCGATGCACCTTCAACAACATTTCCGCACTCTGCGAGGAAATTCGCATGCGTCAGTTGCACGCCCTTTGGTTTGCCTGTTGTCCCGGAGGTGTAGATCAGAGTTGCGAGAGTCTCGGGCTTGAGGCTATTTCTCCGCTCGGTCACTTGATCATCAGAGATACCACTTCCGCTCTGAGACAATTGCGCCAGCGCATCTTCAGTGATGATCCAAATATTCTTCAAATCTTTGGTGCGAACAGTTTCAACAAGCGCTGCGTGTGCGGGAGTCTCAACGACAATGCCCACTGCTCCAGAATCTTGCAAGATCCACTCAATCTGCTCGGCTGAAGATGTTTCGTACACGGGGACGACGACACCGCCAGCAAACCAAATGGCAAAATCCATGATTGTCCACTCATAGCGAGTGCGCGAGAGTAGGCCCACACGGTCGCCGCTTTTGATTCCAGCAGCAATCAAACCTTTTGCCACTGCGCGCACTTCCGCCTCGAGCGTGCGAGCGCTGACAGGTTGCCATCCCTCGCCAACTGGACGAGAGAGCATGGTCCGCTCCGGCTCGAAGTGAGCTCTATTGATGATTAAGTCGGTGAGATTTCCCTCTGTGGCTGGAGGTACGAGGGCGGGTACAGATACCTCTTTCATTGCGCGCTCCTTTTGGCGACTTCACGATTCGTGGCCTCTTCCCACGAAGGGTAGACGCTAGCGCAGGCAACCGCTTCTCGAGAAGGGTAACCTTCAGGCCATGAGTGAAACCCGATCTACCATCATTATCGAAGCCCCGTTAGCCCAGGTGGCCGAGGCGATTGCATCTGTCGGAACCTACCCGAGCTGGTCGAGTTCCATGAAGGCGGTCAAGGTGCTTGAAGGCGAGGCGAGCAAGCCGACCAAGGTCGAAATGTCCCTAGTCTCTGGCGCGCTGCGCGACGAAGCGATTTTAACTTTTGACTGGAGCAACTTCCCTGCCTCTCTCACCTTCTCGCTCGAGAGCGCAGATCTGCTGACCGCAATGGATGGCACCCAAGAGCTCAAGAGCATCGGCGATGACACTGAAGTCAGTTATGCGTTAACCGTTGCTTTATCGATGCCCGTTCCCGACATGATGCGTCTGAAAGCCGAGAAAGCGGTAGTGGATCAGACGCTGAAAGAACTTAAAGCGCACGTCGAGAACTGAGAAGGTTGAGCAACGCCCCATGTCTCTGGCAATCGGCATTGATGTTGGCGGTACCAAGTTATTAGGTGGTGTCGTTGACGAAGAGGGACGAGTCATTGCTCGATTACGTCGCGAAACTCCCCGTGAAGGCGGGAAGGCGCTAACACATCTGGTTGCAGAGCTAGTGAATCAATTGCAAAAGGATGTTAACGAGGAGATCTCAAATATTGGTCTCTCGGCGGCAGGTTTTGTCTCTGCAGACCGAGAACGAATGTTGGCAGCAACTAACATTGCGGGCTGGACCGGAGTGAATCTCGCTGAAGAACTTGAACCATTGATCGGTTCCCGAATCATCGTAGAGAATGATGCAAATGCAGCATGTTGGGGTGAATACCGGTATGGCGCGGGGCGAAACTCTCGAAACATGATCTTTTTCATCTTGGGGACAGGCATGGGTGGCGCGCTCATCGTTGATGGGCAACTATTCAGAGGTGCCCATGGAACAGCTGCTGAGTTTGGACATATGCGTGTTAATGCAAATGGTCCGCTCTGTGGATGTGGCGCTCGCGGATGCTTTGAGCAATATTGCGCAGGTCCTGCTTTGATGCGACATGTTGAAGAGGCAATCGCTGCTGCGCCAGAACGCGCCTTTGAACTTTTGAGATATGGAGATGGCACGCTCGAAGGATTAACTGGTCGACACGTGAGCGCTGCCGCGCAAGCTGGTGATCGGATTGCCACTACGGCATTTAAGTTAACGGGGGAGTGGCTCGGTTTTGGTTTAGCATCCTTGGTCGTTATCTTGGATCCCGATCTCATCGTTCTAGGAGGCGGAGTGTCCGAAGCAGGGGAAATTCTCGCTGCACCAGCTCGAGAATCACTGGCTCGCAATGCATCATTCTCCGGTCATTCGCTACCGAATATCGTGACAGCACAAATGGGCAATGATGCTGGACTAGTTGGCGTGGCAGATTTGGCGCGTGGATAATGCCCTATCGACTACTTAAGACTTTTCTCACGCCTATTTTGTTACTGCTCTTTCGCCCCAAGGTTCGCGGTCTTGATTCAGTGCCAAACTCTGGGCCAGTGATCATCGCCTCAAATCATCTCTCCTTTAGTGACTCGATCTTTATGCCTCTTGTTGTTTCACGTAAGGTCACGTTTCTTGCCAAGCAGGAGTACTTCACCCAACCTGGCCTCAAGGGGTTGATTAAGAAGTTAACTTTCAAAGCTCTTGGCCAAGTTCCTGTGGATCGATCAGGTGGCCGGGCCAGTGAAGCTGCAGTCCGCACCGGGATCGAGTTACTTGCACAAGGTGAGTGCATCGGCATCTATCCCGAAGGCACGCGCTCCCCAGATGGGCGCCTTTATCGAGGACGCACCGGGATCGCTCGTTTGGCGATTGAATCTGGCGCAACGGTAGTTCCGGTAGCGATGATGAACACGGAGAAGATTCAACCAACGGGAAAAGTTATTCCCAAGATCATGCGGGTCGGAGTGTATTTCGGCAAGCCAATGAATTTTGCAGATGCTGGAGATTCCACTGACCCCTTTGTGCTTCGTGGCGTCACCGATTCAATCATGCGTGAGATTCAAGCGATGAGCGGACAAGAGTATGTCGATATCTATGCAACGCGCGCGAAGGAGCTTTTGCAGAAAGGCGAAGAGATCGACGAAGATAACGAGTGAACGAGTGAACGAGTAACCGTTATTTTATTTGAATCAAAACCAATGCGCCAAGAATAATCATCACGACACCACCTGCGCTCCTGAGCAAGACAATTCGGAGCACATTTGTTGCTAGCCAATTTCGTGCAGTGCCAGCTAGAAGTCCCCACGTTCCATCACACACGAGCGCCAGCAGTGCAAAAATTGCACCGAGGAGAATCAACTGGAGCACCACATTGCCTTGGGCTCGATCAATGAACTGTGGTGTAACCGCGGCATTGAAGACTATTCCCTTAGGGTTCAAGATTCCCACAACAAATCCATCTCGGATAACGCGCAAGGTCGACGGTGCGCTGGTGACTCCGTTCTCTAACATTTGACTTGAATGCTCGTTACGTTTTCTTATTGCATCAATTCCTAAATAGATGAGGTAGAGCCCACCACCCCATTGCACAGCCGCATACACGAAATCAGAGCTTTGAATAATTGGACCCACGCCGAGTGCCACCAGTAGCGACATAGCAAAGAAACCGGTTGCGTTACCAACGACGGTGAAAAAAGCGACTTTCCTGCCCCAAGCGATTGCTCGAGCAATAGTAAAAAGCACCGACGGCCCAGGCGCCAGAATGATTGCGACTGAGACGATGAGATACTCACCTATTTTTGTGGGGATGGGAATTCCAAGGAACACATCGAGAGCCTAACAAATAATGTCGCCTCTAAGTGAGAGAGTAGAAAAGGCGCTAAAAAAGGACGGGGATTACTCCCCGTCCTTTTGCTTACTCTCTCAGTTCTTGAGTTTGTTACTTCTTACGCATTGCATGGAGAATGTGGTAACCCAAGATTGCAACGAGCGTTGCATTGATGATGCCATTGAAAGTGTAATCACCAATCTTGAAGGAAACATCAGCGATTCCGATAATCACCGAAGAGCCGGCAACGAGAAGATTTGTCGAATTACTGAGATCAACTTTTGACTCAATCCAAATCTTTGCGCCCAACATTCCGATCATTCCAAAGAGCGCAACGCTTGCTCCTCCAAGTACACCGACTGGAGTTGCGCTAAGCACTGCGCCAAACTTTGGACAGAGCGCAAGCAATATCGCTCCCACGCCGGCGATGTAGTAAGCGATAGTGGAGTAGACCTTGGTCGCAGCCATAACACCGATATTTTCGGCATACGTTGTTGTTCCCGAGCCACCACCAGCTCCAGCGAGCGTAGTTGCTAAACCATCACCCATCAGCGCATTACCCATTTGATCATCAAGGCTCTTTCCAGTCATTGCGGCAACTGCTTTGACGTGTCCGACATTCTCAGCAATCAACACAAGTACTACTGGGATGAAAAGCAGAATCGCGCTCATCGTGAAAGTTGGTGAGGTAAAGGTAGGAAGTGCAAGCCACTTTGCTTCAGAGATTGGCTTGGTATCAACATCACCACGGATCAGTGCAACTACATAACCAACGACAAGTCCGAGGAAGATCGAGATGCGACCGATGAAACCTTTGGAGAGCGCTGCAATAAGTCCGATAGCAAGGAGTGTGATGATTCCCAGTAGCGGACCTTGCGCTTGAAGTTGACCGGCGCCAGGGCCAGTTCCGCTCCACGCTTTGTTGTAGGCAACGCTTGCTAAGTTAAATCCAATGACCATGACGATGGTGCCGGTAACTACCGGAGGCATCAACCAGTTGATCCATGATGCGCCTACTGCCTTCACCACTAAACCAACGAGGACCAGGAGAACGCCCGTTGCGACTACGCCGCCGAGAGCGGCAGCTGCGCCACCGCTACCTGCTGTGGCCGCGGCGATTGGTCCGAGAAAGGCAAAGGAGGAGCCTAGATAGCTAGGCACCTTGTTCTGGGTGATGAGCAGGAAGAGGATGGTGCCAATTCCGGAGAAGAAGAGGGTGGTCGCTGGCGGCAGGCCAGTGAGAACTGGAACTAAGAAGGTGGCGCCGAACATCGCGGCGATATGTTGGAAGCCGATACCGATCGTGCGTGGCCAGGAGAGCCGCTCATCTGGGGCAACGACATCGCCTCCAGAGTGGACTTTCCAGGTGAAAATTGATGCCATAGTGGGGATTCCTTCCGTTAATCCGTTCCCCCCTCGAGGAACGGGGTGAGCTGTTGTGCTCTGGCTCACTTCAGTAAAAAGGGTAAGGCTCTCGACCTGCATAAATGGGGAGAATCAGGCGGGGCGCGCCGAGGAAGTTCTGAACTTGCTCTCAGGGTAGGCAGAGGCTTAGATATGGCAGGCCGATGTATCGGTTCGATGTATCGAGAAATCATCTCACGGTAGTAGGGGAGGTTCGTGTGGCGCTGCGAAGTCAACCACTGGAGTTCACCCTCCTTGGCCTTCTGGCGGGCGGACCGCTCCATGGATATGAGCTGCGCAAGCGATCGCTCACCATCCTTGGCCCATTCCGGGCCCTCTCCTTCGGCTCTCTCTATCCGCTACTCAAGCGAATGTCAGAGAACGAACTGATTGAGGTAATCGAGAGTGAGAGCGGCACATCACGGCGCACGCGCATTGCTTATCAGATCACCAAAAAAGGTCTGCGACGCTTTCAAGAGTTAACCGAGACTCTTGATGCCACGGAAGATGAAGCATTTGGCGTGCACTTTGCCTTCTTCGGTCCGACTTCCCATACCAATCGGGTGCGAATTCTCGAGGCACGTAGACGCCGCCTTCGCGAGAAGGCAGATCTACTGCGCCATGAGTTGGAGCGCTCGCCGATTGGACTAGATAAATATTTCATCGAGTGGCGCCGCCACTCGCTTGATTCAGCTGAGCGAGAGATTGCTTGGCTAGATGAAATGATCAAAGCAGAGAGGAAATCCCAGTGAGCAAGATCCGAGTAGCAATCGTTGGCGTGGGTAACTGTGCCAACTCACTTGTACAAGGTGTGACCTATTACAAAGATGCTGCAGTCGACCAAGAAATTCCAGGGTTGATGCATGCAGTGATTGGTGGCTATCACATTAGTGACATCGAATTTGTCGCTGCCTACGATGTGGATGCCAAGAAGGTCGGACTTGATCTTGCTGATGCAATCTGGGCAAGCGAGAACAACACCATCAAGTTCTGTAATGTGGCGAAGACTGGCGTTGTTGTCGAGCGCGGAACCACACTTGATGGAATGGGTCGTTATTACAAAGAGACGATTAAGGAATCTGACGCGAAACCTGTTGACATGGTGTCATCTCTCAAAGAGAAGAGAGTAGATGTACTCATTTGCTATCTTCCGGTTGGCTCTGAGGAAGCAACTCGCTTTTATGCTCAAGCAGCAATCGATGCACACTGCGCCTTTGTAAACGCACTTCCTGTTTTTATTGCTTCTGATCCAGTCTGGTCCAAGAAATTTAGCGATGCTAAGGTGCCAATTGTTGGAGACGACATCAAGAGCCAGGTAGGTGCAACAATTACCCACCGAATCCTTGCCAAACTCTTCCAAGACCGTGGCGTCCATCTTGATCGGACCTTGCAACTCAACGTTGGCGGAAATATGGATTTCAAGAATATGCTCGAACGAGATCGCTTAGAGTCAAAGAAGATCTCCAAGACCCAATCGGTCACCTCACAACTCGACCATGACATGGGTGAAGGAAATGTTCACATCGGGCCTTCGGATTATGTCTCTTGGCTTGATGATCGTAAGTGGGCATACGTGCGCCTCGAAGGACGCGCCTTTGGCGATGTGCCACTAAGTCTCGAGTACAAGCTAGAGGTATGGGATTCGCCAAACTCGGCGGGGGTAATCATCGATGCGCTCCGCTGCGCAAAAATTGGGCTAGATCGCGGAATTGGAGGGCCACTTCTCTCGCCATCGAGCTACTTTATGAAATCGCCACCTGAGCAGTACTCTGATGAAACTGCACGAAACCGAACTGAAGAGTTCATCGCTGGGACCATCGAGAGATAAGCGAGAGAGCACAGATGTCGACTACCGATATTTCCATCTCGAAGGATCAAGGAGTCTTAGCGCTTGGACTTAATCGTCCGAGCAAGCTCAATGCGATTACCCGTGAAATGTACGCAACTCTTGCACGAGAAATCAATGGCGCTAACGGCGACGAAGAGATTGGCAGCGTCCTGATATACGGCGAGGGGGAGGACTTCACCTCCGGTAACGATGTCAATGATTTCCTCGAGCATCCACCAACTGGAGATGACTCTCCAGTTTGGCATTTCCTCACTGCGCTCCGCGATTTTTCTAAGCCACTAGTGGCTGCTATCAGTGGGCGAGCAGTGGGCGTTGGAGTCACGATGCTATTTCATTGCGACTATGTGATTGCCAGTAAGAACACCAGGCTCTCGATGCCGTTTGTGAATCTTGGTCTGGTGCCAGAGGCGGGTTCCTCTTACTTGTTGCCATTGATTGCCGGCCATCACCGCGCCGCTGAGATGTTCATGTTGGGTGAAGTCTTTTCAGCGCAACGTGGATATGAAGCTGGCTTCATCAACGAGGTGGTCGAAGAGGAAGAGGTTGCAGTTCGTGCAGGTGAGCGAGCCAAGCATCTAGCTGATCAACCTAGGACTGCGATTCGTGAAACTAAGCGTTTATTGCGAGAGGCGCATAAAGCGCAGTTGACCGCCGTAATGTCTGAAGAGGCAAGGCTCTTTACAGAAGCCCTTGGCAGCGACGAGACTCGACAGGCGTTTATGAATTTCTTGATGCGAAAAGGAAAGTAGGTTCTGGAGATGTCCACTGAAGCAACGCTTGCAGGTAAGAAGATTTTTATTACTGGGGCATCTCGGGGCATTGGCTTGGCCATCGCCAAGCGTGCTGCTGCTGATGGAGCAATGGTGGCGATTGCTGCTAAAACAACTGACCCTCACCCAAAACTTCCAGGAACGATCTTCACCGCAGCCGAAGAGATTGAAGCGGCAGGTGGCAGGGCGCTACCCATCCAATGTGATTTACGGGATGAGAATCAGATTTCAAGCGCCGTCACAAAAGCGGTCGAAGAGTTTGGCGGGTTAGACATTCTTATTAATAATGCCTCCGCCATCAATCTCACGCCCACGCTTCAAACGCCAGCGAAGAGATTTGATCTCATGTTCTCAGTCAATGTTCGCGCAACCTTCTTAACATCTCAAGCGGCAATCCCTGCGCTCAAAGAATCAGCAACTGCGGGCAGAAATCCTCATATCTTGATGATGTCACCGCCGCTTTCGATGAAATCAAAGTGGTTTAAGGACCATCTTGCCTACACCATGGCCAAATACGGAATGAGTATGTGTGTCCTAGGCCTTGCTGATGAATTAAAACGAGATGGAATCAAGGTCAATGCATTGTGGCCACGAACAGCCATAGATACCGCTGCCCTCCAGATGATTCCTGGCATCGATACCGCGGCTTGCCGTAAGCCAGAGATCCTCGCTGACGCTGCACACGTAATTCTCACAAACAAGGACCAAACCGGTGAATTCCTCGTTGATGACGAAGTTCTCGCTAGCGTCGGCGTGACTGATCTTGACAAATATGCGGTAGTGCCAGGGACGAAAGATTTCCTACTCGACTTCTTTCTTGATTAAAGGTCTCTTAAATCGCAAACCCTTTAGGTAGCTCTAAACGATTGGCAAGCAGAAGTTTCTCGTTGCGCAGGATATTCACCGTCTGATCATCGGCGACAATTTCGCCTTGGTTGAGAATAAGAGAGCGCTGGCAGATCTCAAATGCATAGGGGAGATCATGAGTCACCATCAGAATCGTGACATCAAGGCTGAGGAGAATTTCTGATAACTCTCTTCGAGATGCAGGGTCAAGGTTTGACGAAGGTTCATCAAGAATCAGGATTTCTGGCTCCATGGCAAGCACGGTTGCTACCGCTACCCGTCGTCGCTGACCAAAAGATAAATGGTGTGGCGCCCGCTCTCTGAGCGCCAACATTCCGACCATCTCTAGTGCTTTAACGCTCCGACTCTCGATCTCTTCCTTGCTCAACCCCATGTTGGTTGGCCCGAAAGCCACATCCTCGAAGACGGTGGGCATGAAGAGCTGGTCATCGGGATCTTGAAAGACGATTCCCACTTTCTCGCGGACTTTTTTGGTGACCTCTTTATTCTCGCTATCTAACGTAAATTCAGAGATGGAGATTGACCCTGAAGTGGGCGAAAGAATCCCATTCAGATGCATCACTAACGTAGTTTTGCCAGCTCCATTAGGACCAAGGAGCGCTACGCGCTCTCCTTTTTCGATGGTGAGATCCACTCCATTTAACGCTTGGTTTCCATCGGGATAGGCATAATGAAGCGCCGTTACTTGGACGCTGGGTTGTGGACTCATGAGAAGAACACTCTACCGATTACAAAAGAGATTATCGCCAGCAAAGGGAAGCTCAGCCCCAAGCGCCAGTGTCTGGCTTGAACATTCTCCACTGAAAGTGATGAGAGAGTTCCGGCATAACCGCGAGCAAGCATCGCTAGATGCACTCGCTCACCACGTTCGTAAGAGCGAATGAACAAGGCGCCCAGAGTCGATGTGAAGATTGGCCAACTACGAACGCCCTGTGCTTGGAAACCTCGAGATTCTCGAGCAACTTTCATGCGCGACATTTGATCATTAATGACGTTGAGATAACGAATCATAAATGCGGCGATTTGTACGAAGAGTGAGGGAGTCTTTATTCGCACGAATCCCGCTAGGAGCGAGTGTGCGGTAGTCGATCCAGCAAGAATCATCGAACAGAAAACTCCAAGCGTTGCTTTAGTCACGAGGTTAAGTCCGGCGATACTTCCTTCACGGGAGAGACTTAATGGGCCAACGTCAAACATTTCACCACCTGCGGTGAATGGCATGAGAAGGGCAAAAATTATGAAAGGAAACTCGATAGTGGCTCGTTTTGCCAAGGTGAGTGGTGGCAGTTTCGAAATACCCAGGGCTAAGAAGATGATAAGAAAGTATCCAAGAAAAGATTGCCACTGCCGAATGGGCGTGAGTACCGCAATCACAATGAAAGTGAAGAATGCTACGAGCTTGATATGGCCAGGCAGCTCATGAATAGGTGAGTGGCGGTGAATATATAGACGTTCGCCGACGCTGTGTCCGTGTGTATGCCCGTGT
>CAYQLC010000006.1:23380-46074 GCA_964418325.1 uncultured Bifidobacterium sp. | reverse complement strand
TGAGCGTCGAGCGTGGCCTGTTCGTTAATTTCGCTTTTTTCCGATTAAGCGCATGATTAGGTACATAACAAGACCCGTGGCAATTACACCGATTACTCCCGCGACTCCCACGGAGAGCCTTTCGTTTTCTAGACCAGCAACCCCGTAGTCGGCAAGAGCTGAGTCAGCAACTGCAGAGTCTTTCGCGGTGTCGATAAAACCAAGATCTATCGCCACCTTCTCGAGGCCGTCGGGATGGGAGGATGCATAGAATGAGAGAAACCCTGCAATCACCAGAGAGATTGCCAAGCCGATGAGGTAAAAGCGTTTATTTTTCATGCCCGCACCTTTGCCACTTTTACCATTCCAAAGACAAGGTCTGGTCGAGTTTTCAAGATTGCACCAACGGTCAGGGTCGTGATTACAGCCTCTCCAATACCAATCACGACGTGGGTGCTAAACATCGCAGTGAAGACTGTTGAGGCAGCGAAAGTTCCTTCGCCACCGATTGCATATTGAATACTGAAGAAAGTCGCTGCCAGTGGAACCGAGACGAATGCCCCGATAGCAGAGCCAATGAGAACTGATCTGCGCGTGTAGCCAAATAGTTTGCGAATGAGTAGAAAGGCGCCATAACCACCCCAGACCCCAATGATGGACATATTAAAAACATTCAAACCAAGGGCTGTTAATCCTCCGTCGGCAAAGAGCAGCGCCTGGATAGCAAGAACTACTGTGAGCGCTAGCGAGGCTGCGTGAGGTCCAACTAATACCGCAGCGAGCGCTCCGCCCAAGAGGTGTCCTGAGGTTCCCGCAGCAACGGGGAAGTTAATCATCTGCCCTGCAAAGATAAAGACGGCGACCAGTCCGACCAGTGGGGCAGCCTTTTCATCGAGCTTCTCCTTGGCCGCCTTGACCGAGTAGCCGAGGCCGCCTACAGCCAGGGCCGCAGTGGCTGATGCGGTCGGGATATTGATGAATCCGTCAGGGATATGCATAGGAGAACCTTATTGCAAATCATTTGCAACTACAACTCAAACCGCCCCGGTTAGGCTAAAACTATGGCCTCCCACCCGCTCGAAGAGTTGGCAAGCACACTCGCCTTTGGAGCCCACCCGCACGCGCCCCTCACTCGAGAAAAACTGATCTCTGCGCTGGGAAAAGTTCCGCCAATTCCACCGACAATTGAAATCACCAGAGGTGATGTCTGGGAATTCGAAGGAGTACAGATCTCGTCGATTTCATGGAACGTTGGTTGGGGTAGAAATACCCAAGCGCTACTACTTACTCCGGTTGACGCTGGTGGCCCGTTGCCCGGCGTTCTCTATCTCCACAGCCATGATGACCTTAAAGAATTCGGCAAAGAGAAAGTCGCTCAACACTCTGCCACTCAACTACCAGAACGCGCTGCTTGGGTTCGTCGCGATCACTATGGAGATCGGGCGCCGGCCAATGAGTTAGCTAAGCGAGGTTTTGCTGTCCTTGTACATGACTGCTTCCCGTGGGGTTCGCGAGGATTCGGAATAGAGGAGTTGCCTCCTCGGATTAAAGAGATTCACGGATCTGCCAGCGACAAGGATTTCGAGAATCTCTCAGTGATGTTTGAATCGCTATCTCTCAATAAATATTTAAGTCTCTATGGCGCAACTATGGCTGGAATTCTCAATCATGATGATCGAGTTGCGCTCGAAGTGGCAAAACAGTTACCTGAAATCGCTGGGCCGATATCGGCTATTGGATTATCAGGCGGAGGATGTCGAGCACTTGTTCTTCATGCAACCAATCCGGAATTGCGCGCAGTGGTATCAACGGGCGCGATGGCAACTTATGCATCAATGCTTCACGAACACATTGCACCACACTCATGGATGTTCTTTCCATTTAATCTGGCTAGTGCCGGCGAATGGCCAGAGGTTGCGATGATCTCTGATACCCCGCTTTTTGTTCAGTTCTGTGGGAACGATCAACTATTCACCAAAACTGGAATGGATGATGCTCATCAGATGTTGGTTACTCACGATGCCGGGACGGGAAGATACAAAGGCGAGTTCTATCCAGTCCAACACTCCTTTACTGTGGAGATGCAAGAGCAAGCATTCGATTGGCTGCAATCTCATGTCTAGTCTTCACCCCGATCGGCATTTCGGATGCAGCGCCGCTGCACTTCCCCTAGCGCGTGAGATCTATCAAAAGATGAGGGCCTTTCCCATCATCTCACCCCACGGACACGTCGATCCTGCCTTGCTTTCAGAGAACAAACCATTTCCCGATCCAGTTGCGTTATTAATCACCCCGGATCACTACATCACGCGAATGTTGGCAAGTTTGGGAATTTCATATGAGCAGTTGGATATTCCACGAAGTCCTGATGGAATCCAAAAAGGTATTCCGCCTGAGCAGGTTTGGCAGATCCTGGCTGAACATTGGGTTGCCTTTGCTGGTACTCCCTCGCGAATCTGGTTCGAAGAGATTCTGGGGGAGATTTTCGATATCCATCGACCCTTTAACAAAGTAACGGCCATGGCGATCTATGGTGAGATTTCTGAGCAACTAAATGATAAAGATTTCCTCCCGCAAACTTTATTCGAAAAATTTCATATCGAACTCCTCGCCACTACCGATGGCACGAGTGATTCGTTGGAGCATCACTATGCTTTGCAGAAAAGTTCGCTCAAATCTCGAGTGATTCCTACCTTCCGACCAGACGATGTCAGCGACCCCGAGCGTAAGGATTGGCAACGTTCACTAGAAAAACTCGAGCGATTAACTGGTATTGGTATCTCTACTTTTTCCTCTTTTCGAGAGGCCGTACGCGCTGCTCGAGATCGATTTATTGCACATGGCGCGAAAGCAACGGACCATGGAGTTCCTACCGCCCTTACGGTGGAACTTGATGAAAGAGAGAAAGAATTGCTCTTCGCTCAATTACGGGCAGGGGGTATGACTGCGCTCAATGCGGAAACCTTCCGAGCGGTGATGCTTATGGAGCATGCCCAGATGTCGGCTGATGACGGACTGGTGATGCAACTGCACCCAGGCTCCTCAAGAAATCATTCCCAGAAAATTTACGATAATTATGGTCCGGATCGCGGTTTTGATATTCCGGTACGTACTGAATTTACCAACGCCCTCAAGCCGCTTCTCAATCGCTTTGGGTTCTCGAAAGAATTTCGTTTGGCCCTCTTCACACTTGATGAATCCACCTATGCTCGCGAGTTAGCTCCGATAGCGGGCGCCTATCCATCTGTGAAACTTGGGCCACCTTGGTGGTTCCACGACAGTCTGAACGGAATGCGACGATGGCGGGATGCGACCATCGAGAGCGCCGGCTATCTCAACACCCTTGGTTTTATCGATGACACACGAGCCTTTCTCTCAATTCCAGTCCGTCATGACGTAGCGCGAAGATTTGAAGCGGGCTATCTTGCAGATTTAGTGCTTGCCCATCGAGTCAGTGAGGAAGATGCTTTTCGCATTGGTGAGCAGATTGCTTATCGCCTGTCGAAGGAGTTCTTTCGGCTATGAATTTGCTCAGACCTGCTTATCCAAGGCAGGGAAGGAGTATTGGAGTAATCCATTTCGGCCTAGGCGCTTTTCATCGCGGCCATCAAGCAACCTACTTTGATCACGCACTACGCAACGATTTGGGCGAGTGGGGGGTATTCGGTATTTCACCGCGCAGCCGGGCAGTCACAGATGCGCTCCGAAGCCAAGATTTTCTGTATACGGTCAATGCGCGCCAGGACGATACTCAAGACCCGACAGTCATTAGTTCTATTTTCGACGGCGCCCTCTTTGATATTGATAATTCTGCACTAAGAGCAGCTATCGCCTCAACAGCGCTAAAGCTCATAACAATCACAGTCACCGAGAAGGCATATCGCGCTGGAATAGAACCAGAGTCAATGCCAAACCGATTACTTGACATGCTACAGATGAGATTCAATTCCGGGCGTGCAGCGCCGACAATCATCTCGTGCGATAACTTGCCAGCTAATGGAGATTGCCTTCGAAAAGCCTTACTAGATTCGGCAAGGATGCGCGCGTTGGATTCTAATTTTCAACTTTGGTTAGAAGAAATAGCAATGCCGAACTCAATGGTGGATCGAATTGTTCCTGCAATTACTACAAACGCAATTGAAGATTTCGAGCGAGATTTCGGATATCGAGATTCATCGTTGATTTCGACCGAGCCATTTAAACAATGGGTAGTTGAGCCCCACCAAAGCAACTATGATTTGAAAACATTCGGTGTGGAGATCTCCACAGAAGTCGAGAACTTCGAAAGATTGAAATTACGCCTCTTTAATGGCGCCCATTCGACTACGGCATATTTCAGTCAATTGTCGGGTATCGAGTATGTCTATCAAGCAATGCAGTTGCCGAAGTGGAATGGATTTATCGCTCGACTCCAAGAGCAATTAGCAGACTCGTTTGTAGCACCAGACTCCGTTGATGTTGCTGAATATTCGGTAAAAGCACGAGCGCGGATAGGAAATAGCGCAGTTGCTCATCGAAGCGCTCAAATAGCCATGGATGGATCGGCAAAGTTGCCACAACGACTCTTTCATGCAATGAACGCTCTTCATCATGCCGGGCAATCTCGGGAGCGAATTGCCTTTGCCATCTCGCTCTGGATTGGATTCTTGCAAAGTGGTTTAGCTGTTACAGATCCGCTCGCAGAGGAGCTTTTAGATCGGGCACGAGAGGAGGATTCGATGCGCGCAGTGCGCCAGGTAATGCAGACCCCGGGTTTGCAGGCTCCAATCAATGAGCAGGACTGGACGGTAATCGGAGGTTTCCTTGATCAGGTGCGGAAATTTGGCCCACTTGATGTGGCAGAAAATCTCTAACTGTTATTGAGTTGAACCGTACAGTCTCGAGAGATTGAACTCTCGGTGGCCACCTCGTTCGGCAGCGGTCAGTTTCCCATTAGCGACATCAACAATCTCTGCAAAGATGCGTTCGCCAACTTCGGCGACCGTCTCAGTGCCGTCGGCAATAGTTCCAGCATTGAGGTCGATGAGATCTGGAAGTGCGGTCGCCATTTCAGTATTGGTTGCTGCCTTAATGGTTGGGATAACAGCGGAACCGGTTGGCGTGCCGCGACCAGTAGTGAAGACCGTGATATTGACATCGGCTGCAGCAAATCCAGTTAATTGCTCAATGTCATGCCCTGGAGTGTCCATAAAGTAGAGACCCGGCTCCGTGGGGACGTATGCATAATCGAGTACGCCTGTAAACGGAGCGTTCCCCGCTTTTTTGGCAGCGCCAAGAGATTTCTCCTCAAGAGTAGTTAATCCGCCTTCAATATTCCCACGGCTTGGTTGCGCTCCTCGAATATCAATACCCTCATAGGTGATGGAACGTTCATATCTAGCGACGACATCAATAATCGCTTGCCCAACTTCAGGTGTTTTCGCACGCGCTGCGAGCAGATGTTCAGCACCAAGAATCTCCATAGTTTCTGCGAGTATCGAGGTGCCTCCCAATTCCACAAATTTGTCGCTGGCAACTCCAAGTGCAGGATTGGCAGTTATTCCCGAATATGCATCTGAACCACCACATTCGAGACCTAACACCATCGCGCTCCACGGTGCGCTCTCTCTTTTTTCCGAAGCCACCAGAGGAAATACTTCAGAGATAGATTCCATAGTAAGTTGCCGCAAGTTATCGAAACCACCAGAATCTCGCAGAGTCAGGTACGCGATAGGCATTTCGCGTTTACTTCGAGCGGCATTGACGATCAACTCTTCAGTAGGCGAACCAACGCCGATAAAAATTGTTGCTCCTACATTCGGATTAACGGCAAAACCTGAGAAAGTGCGCTCAATCCGTTCCCAATCATCATCTATTTCACCGCTCCAGTCATGAGCAACGGTGGTGAGTACCGGATGTGCCGGGTGTTGCACCCGCATCTCTTCTGACAACTGGTTGAGGGCATTATGCAGTGGGAGGATCAGTATGTAGTTGCGAAAACCCCACCGGCCGTTCTTCCGCGGATATCCCGTGAGCTGGACTACTTTCGCACTCATCAGACGCTCCGAACCATTCGCGGAACGACAATATCTCCGATTTTTTTCGCTTCAGATTTGCTTTTTACTCCATTGGCTACTGAAATCAATTGAGCGATGAGATCTGTTGCGGAGATATCGCCAGGACAATCGAAATCTTCAACTAGAGCCTGATGGAGTAGGGAATTCGGGTTGGCAACTGTGACCACTGGAATCAACGGCAATCCAGTCGGTGGCTGATTTACATCGGGGAAGGAGAGAATCACGTGACAGCGTTGCTGGATGAGTTTCGCAAAGTTACGTGACGGCTCCTTGAAGTCATTTGCGAGGACTAGGTTATGGCCATAGCTTGCGGCAATTGTTTGGAGCTCTTCGAGAAAACTTCCTTCCGGAGTTCCCTCAATTCCTATTGTTAAATGCTCGAGCACCGTTTTGGCCGCCTCTTCATGTAGTGATTGTGCAGCGGCGATACTCAGGTCCAGCGCTCCTGTCATACCCGGACTCTCTTGGATGACTACATACTTGGTCTCTGGGTATTTAGTGGCAATGCTGTCGGTCAGTTCATTGCCTTGAAGAGTTTCACAGCCAAGGCCAAGTACCAGAGTGGAATACACATTGGGGTGTCCGGCTAGTGCGACAAAGAAATCGTTGACGCCGGAAACATCTGGTCCGATGATTGCACAGCCATGTTGATGCGAGAAGGTGATGGCTCCCACCTGTTCTGCCACTTTCTTGGATAGATGCGTAGAGCACACCACCGACGGCAGAATTAATTGATAGCTGCGCACGCCCACGCCCCGTGAATTATTTGCGTATCCGGTAATCATGAAGTGGGCTCTGTCGATACTCGATCGCCGATGACATTGTGGGTGTGCACGTGACTTCCTCGACTTATTGGCGCGAATGCATGACCCATTCGCTCCCCATATTTAATGATGGGCTCTCCCTTGGCGATATCAACGAGTGCGATCTTATGTCCGCGAGGAATGATGGTTTTAACTTCCAAGGTCAAGGCAATATCGTCTTGGTTAATCTGCGCGCCTACCGGCAACTCTTGCAAAGCGATTGCAATGTTATCTCTACTATCGAGAACGATGAGGGAATTCGCTCTGGTCATAGCGCGACACTCTATCCAGAGAAGTGGGGAAATTTCGCATAAGCCTGCAGTTCTGCTACTTTTTCGCCAAGGTTAAGAGCATCAGCGTCAAGCCCCGGCTAGCTGATCGGCAACCCTCCACCGCGGTGGGGTGCTCCGGGTGATACCTGGCCAGAGATGGCAAGCGCGGGCCTTGCTGCGCAAGATTCATCACAAGGCCCGAACATTGGGCGCCAAGGCGGTGTCCAAAATTGGGAATGGGATACCGAAAGGAAAATTGTGAAAAGAAATAAAAAGTCGACGCTCTTTATCTTCGCGCTCTTTGCAAGCTTCGCACTGTTGGTGAGTGGTTGCTCAAGCAGTTCATCAACTGATGAGGCTGCTGCACCAGCTGAATCTTCTGAAGTAAATCAATGCACACCTGAGAATCTCCAAACTATCGAAGGTAACACTCTTACTATCGCTACTGGCGAGCCCGCTTACTCACCGTGGGTTCTCAATGATGCCCCAGAAAAGGGTGAAGGATTCGAAGCTGCCGTGGCCTATGCAGTAGCAAAGCAGCTTGGTTACAGCAATGAGCAAGTCAAATGGGTGCGAACCACCTTCGACTCTGCTATTGCCCCTGGCCCAAAGACTTTCGACTTCAATATCCAGCAGTATTCAATTACAGATGAGCGCAAGAAGGTCGTCGACTTTTCCAGCGCCTATTACTTCTCGAATCAATCAATTGTCTCTTTCAAGGGAAGCAAGATTGAGGGAGTCACCACAATTGCTGATCTCAAAGCGAAGGGTGCAAAGTTGGGCGCCGCGGTTGCCTCAACTTCTCTTGACACCATCGAGACGCAATTCGGACTGAAAGCGCAGGTCTTCAACGATAATGCCGCCGCTGTCGCAGCGTTAAAAAATGGCCAGATTGACGGCTTGGTTGTTGATCTACCAACTGCGTTCTACCTATCTGCGGTCGAAGTTCCGAACGGAATTATCGTCGGGCAGGTCGAAAATCGTGATGCAAATGATCAAGGCGCAGGCTTGTTGCTCGCAAAGGACAGCCCAATCACGCAATGCGTGACTTCTGCAGTCGATGCAATTCGAGATAGTGGCGAACTCAAAGAAATCACTGATAAGTGGTTAGCTAGCGTCGCCGGAGCGCCATACCTTTCCTAAGGTGTGAACAATCGCTTCTGTGATGAATCGCCGAAAAAAAGAAAAGCGAGTTAGCCGAGAACAGGGTGTGTCCAGCGATGGGCACACTCTTTCTCGTCCGCAGAGTTCCTGGCAGCCAAGTGATCAGGAGTTGCGTCGTAGAGATTATCGGCGAAGAGCAGCGCGAAAATATGGAGTGATAGCTGCTGCATCAAGCGTTCTGGTCCTTGGCACCCTCCTCGTAGTGTTGGTCACTTCTCCGGGTTTCACGGTCCTTTCAGACACCTTCTTCAATTGGGCCTATGGCGCAGAAGTTCTTCCCAAAGTGCTCCTGGGCTTCATGACTAATGCGATGCTCACCGTAATCGCAGGCACTTCGGTCGCAATTCTTGGCCTCTGTATCGCATTGCTAAGAACTTCACGCTCACCTGCGCTCACTCCATTTCGATTTCTCGCAACAGTCTATGTAGACCTTTTCCGCGGAATTCCGATGATTCTCGTTATCCTCTTAGTGGGTTTTGGACTTCCCGCTCTTCGGATTCCCGGACTGACGAATAATGTGCTTATCCTCGGTACTCTCGCGGTCATCATTACGTATACGGCATATGTTGCCGAAGTACTACGCAGTGGCATCCTTACCGTTCATCCAAGTCAAAGAGCAGGGGCCCGGTCACTAGGACTCTCGCAATTTCAATCCTTGCGACATGTTGTTCTTCCGCAAGCGCTCAAGCGAGTGACTCCACCGTTGCTCAATGATCTCATTGCGCTAATCAAAGACACCGGTTTGGTGTCAATCCTCGGAGTAACTGATGCAGTTCGTGCAGCACAAATTGCGAGCAGTCGATCGTTCAATTACACACCTTATGTAATTGCTGCAATAGTTTTCCTCTTGGTAACTATTCCACTGACGCGATTTACCGATCGAGCGATGCGCAGATCTATCGAACGTCAGAATGCGCAAGGGCTTGCATGAGTCAACAAATAACCTTACGAGTCGAATCGCTCCGGAAGTCTTTTGGTGATGATGTTGTTCTGAATTCGGTGAACTTTAACGTTCCGGAGGCAAGTGCAACTGTTCTGATTGGTGCCTCAGGTTCGGGAAAGTCAACCCTCTTGAGGTGCATTAATTTACTGGAGCAAATTGATGATGGAGCTATCTATCTCGACGAAGAAGAAATCACTAATCCAGAGATTGATATCGATAAGACTCGAAGAAAGATTGCGATGGTCTTTCAGGCTTTCAACCTTTTTCCGCATAAGACTGTGCGCGAGAACATTACGTTGGCTCCGGTAATCGTTCATAAACTATCCCAAGATGAGGCCGATGATCGCGCCGACCGATTATTAAAGAGATTTGGGCTGTATGAAAAAGCCGATCAATATCCGGATCGGCTCAGTGGCGGTCAACAGCAGCGCGTTGCAATTATCCGTGCGCTTGCAGTCAATCCGCGAGTACTTTTGTTAGACGAAGTCACTTCTGCTCTCGATCCTGTACTAGTAAACGAAGTGCTAATCACAGTCAAGGAGTTGAAAGAGGATAAATCCTCAGCGATGACTATGGTGATAGCCACCCATGAGATGGGATTCGCACAACAGGTTGGTGATCAAGTCTGTTTCTTGGAGTCTGGCGGAGTCGTGGAGATTGGTCCTTCTGCGCAAGTACTTCAAGATCCACAAGACCAGCGCACCAAAGAATTTTTGCGGAAGGTACACGAAGCTGGTCGGTTGTAAGTGAACGGCATAAATTTCGAGATTCACAAAGGTTCTCCAGATTCATTCGTAGTACTTCATGTACCGCATTCAGCGCGAGCTATACCTAGTGACGTTAGGGCGCAATTACTTTTGACTGATGGTGAACTTGACGTTGAGCTGGACGAGATGACCGATAGCCGCACCGAGATTTTGGCCGCTATGGCCGCAACAACGTCGAAGTCTCGTCCGTGGATTTTTCGTAACACGCTCTCTCGATTGGTAATTGATCCCGAGAGATTTCCGGATGATCGTGAGCCGATGAATGCGGTTGGCATGGGTGCGGTATATCTAAAAACTTCCACTGGAGCGAGCCTTCGAGATATCGATTCAGGGCGTGACCAGCGATTGATAGAGCAGTACTTTACCCCTTACGCAACAGCACTTGATTCGCTCATCGGTGAGGTCTTGAGTGCTCATGGTTGCGTGACCATCATCGATGTACATTCGTATCGAATGCGCGAACATGCAAACAGCATTAATAGGGGCCAACGTCGTCCACCAATCTGTATCGGAGTAGATCCTTTTCACACACCACAGTGGTTGTGCGAACTAGCAATCTCTGCATTCAGTCCAATAGGTGAGCATGTGGTCAACGAGCCTTATTCTGGTACCTACGTGCCGCTCTCTTTCTATGGAGTCGAACCACGAGTGACTTCAGTGATGATGGAGAACCGGGAAGATTCGATTTTTGGCGACAAGATAGTGAGCGCTGCGCACTCTTTAAGCTCGCTCATTGATGGGATTTCACTAGGAAAAAAGTAGAGACCCCCG
This sequence comes from uncultured Bifidobacterium sp., assembly GCA_964418325.1. GTDB lineage: Bacteria > Actinomycetota > Actinomycetes > Nanopelagicales > Nanopelagicaceae > IMCC26077. The sequence continues at coordinate 35,319 of CAYQLC010000006.1, read as the reverse complement.
GCGGTATGAGGCGCCGAGGGTCTCTGATCTGGGGGATTTAGATATCGAAGTAGAGCTCGAACTCTGCTGGATGTGGACGAAGTCGCACGTAGTCAACCTCTTCCTTGCGCTTGAAGGCGATCCATGTGTCAATCAGATCTTGGGCGAAGACTCCGCCTTGGGTGAGGAAGGCGTGGTCTTTCTCAAGGTTGTCGAGAACTTCACCGAGTGAGCCAGGAACCTGAGGAATCGAAGCTGCCTCAGCGCCCTCTAACTCATAAAGATCCTTATCTACTGGCTTTGGCGGCTCAATTTTATTCTTGATGCCATCCAGTCCTGCCATCAACATCGCGGCAAATGCGAGGTAAGGATTCGATGATGGATCTGGGCAACGGAACTCGATGCGCTTTGCCTTTGGATTCGATCCAGTGATTGGGATTCGAATACATGCAGAGCGGTTACGCGCTGAGTAGACCAAGTTCACTGGTGCTTCGTAACCTGGAACGAGGCGACGATAGGAGTTGACCGTCGGGTTGGTGAACGCCAGCAGCGAAGGCGCGTGCTTGAGTAAACCACCGATGTACCAGCGCGCCATGTCAGAAAGATCTCCATAGCCCTCACCCCAGAAGAGCGGCTTGCCGTCTTTCCAGAGCGATTGGTGGACGTGCATTCCTGAACCATTGTCACCAAAGAGTGGCTTTGGCATGAAGGTTGCAGTCTTACCTGCCTGCCATGCAGTGTTCTTGATGATGTACTTGAACTTCATCAATTCATCGCCTGCGCTCAAGATATCGGTGAACTTGTAGTTGATTTCCATCTGTCCGGCGGTGCCAACTTCATGGTGTGAGCGCTCGACATTTAGCCCAACCTTGCCAAGGTTCATCACCATCTGATCGCGCAGGTCTGCAAATTGATCGGTTGGCGAAACGGGGAAATAGCCGCCCTTGATGCGAGTGCGATAACCACGGTTAGGCGTGCCATCTGCGTCGTATTCGATGCCAGTGTTCCATGCACCTTCATAGGAATCGATGTGGTGGTAAGCCTCATTCATTCCAGTCTTGAAGCGAACGCTGTCGAAAACATAGAACTCTGCCTCAGGTGCGAAGAATGCGGTGTCGGCGATTCCGATCGAGCGCATGTACTCCACTGCCTTGGCAACAATTCCACGAGGGTCACGAGAGTATGGGGAGTTGTCGACTGGATTATGAACCGAGAAGAGAATGACCAAGGTCTTCTCTTTGCGGAATGGATCGATAAATGCTGAACCGGGGACTGGGAGCAACTTCATATCTGATTCATGAATGGACTGGAAACCACGAATCGATGAACCATCAAACATTAGCCCTTCAGTGAAGACCGCCTCATCGAAAGATTCGGCAGGGACATTGAAGTGGTGTTGGATGCCAGGCAAATCGATGAACCGAACATCGACCAACTTGACATCTTCTTTTTTGATATAGGCAAGTATTTCGCTTGCGCTCTTAAACATCTCTTCCTCCATTTTCATTCTCTTAAGCGATTACCTAAGAGGTGTGCTCATACATGTGGATGAAGAGCCATTCAGCGTCTGTGATGAAGGGCGCTCCAACGAGGCCTTACGTTAGGCCAAGGCCATGAAGCGGGAATAACCCCTATGTTTCGGGATTGTTACCTTTGGTGGAGTGCGCCTTGAGGGTTGCCCGTAGGCTTAGGGGATGAGCCAGGAGAGCGCGCCAGACCCCGCATCAGGATTAGCGATTGCCAGCTACGGCCGCCGGGTCTTTGCCCTCGCTCTAGATTGGTTTGCCGCCTACATCATCGCCAGATTGATAGCCCAAGAGTCGATGGTTCAAGGATGGCTTCACTTAGCGGTCTTCTTCGTTGAAGTGGCGTTTTTCACCGCGCTTTTAGGTGGGTCAGCAGGTCAGGTAGTCGTGGGGATTCGCATCGTCGACATCGACACGGGAATGAAGATTGGTCTGCTACCAACTTTTATCCGCACTTTTCTTATCTGTTTAGTCGTTCCACCGTTGCTCACGGTTCATGGTCGCGGATTACACGATCGAGCGGTGCGCACCCTTCCGGTAGTGCGAACGTAAATATAAATAAGGGACTCTCTAGCCCTTTTACCGCTTAGGTATCTTTCGCATATTAGGCATTGGGCCCTTTGGCATCGGCAACTTCACTCCACCGACCGATTTTTCACGGGCTCGGGCTTCTCGCAACTGTGACTTCGTTAACTTCTTGGGAAGTTTCTTGAGGTGTTTCTGTAATTTGCGTAGCGGAATGCGACCTTCGCCATCGCCAACAAGCACCTCATGAACTGGGACGCCAGAGAGAAAGCGCTCCATCTTCCGCCGCTCATCAGTCATCATCACTCGAACTGCATTGGTGCCCTCGCCGGTGATAACTACTCCGGCGCGCCCAAGGCTTCGATGAACAAGATCTTGGTTACGTGCCACTTGTACACCAGCGGTGGTGGTCCAGCCCTTGCGAATCGACATGAGAACGCTCGCCCCCGCACCAACCTGATCTTCGATTGAGGTGTAGGCGGCAGCCTCTGCTAAGCGCGAGAAGATAAAAAGGGTAAGAATGATGGCAAAGGGAATGGTCATCAGTGAGAAATAAATAGTGCGTCCAACAATCAGCCCTAATCCAATTCCTATCGCCATGACTAACAGGAAGACGACAGTAAGCAGAACTGGTAGCAGTGGACGGGCCTCTCGGGTTACCCGATAGGCCTGGCGCAGGGTTTTAATCCACTCCGGAGATTTTCGTGGCTTCTTCGCTGATTTCTCAGCCTTTGCAGCCTTTGCGGGTTTTTCTCTTTTCTCGCGTGCCATGGTCTACAGATTACCCTCTCTCGCCATCAACTTCGTCCACAGTAGGTGCGGTGCCACCCAGACGCGCTGGTGCCCACCACTGCCCATCATGTTTATCGGGATATTCATCCTGAACTCGACGCAATAACTTCTCCAACGCTGACTTGATTTCTGCCTCGGCCAGCTCCACCTCGGTTTCGCGAGTGAAGTGTAAGGGCGTACCAACATAAATGGAGATCGGAAATTTATTTCGCCCAAAATCTCGTTTCCGTCCTTTGGTCCAGATACGTTGACTGCCCCACACGATTGTGGGAAGTACAGGTACTCCCGCGCCGATTGCTAATCGCGCTGCACCGGATTTCATGGATTTGATTTCGAAACTCTTGGAGATTGTGGCTTCAGGAAAGATGCCAACAATTTCACCAGATTTTAGCGCTCGAAGTGCGGCGACAAATGATGCTGATCCAGAATTTCTATCTACGCTGATGTGGTGCATTCCACGCATTAGTGGACCGGCAATTTTGTTGTCGAAGATCTGTTTCTTCGCCATATAACGGACATACCTTTTTGCGGGGAGCGCTGCAGTTCCTGAGATGGCGAAGTCGAGATAACCAATGTGATTTATCGCCAAGATTGCACCACCAGAACGCGGGACGTTTTCTTCGCCTTTGATGATGAATCGCAAGCCCAGATATTTCCACAAGAGCCTGACCAGCATGATGACTACTGGGTATACCCGATCAGTCATGTGTTGCTATCGCCTGCTTTGCATCTCGCGCTTGTGCATAGAGTTTGCCAGCGCGGTAACTCGAACGAACTAGGGGACCGCTCATCACACCAGCGAAACCAATGCTTTTCGCAAGAGCTGCCAACTCGACAAACTCTTCCGGTTTTACCCATCTCTCCACAGGGTGGTGCTTTGCGGTAGGTCGTAGATATTGAGTGATGGTGATCAAATCACAACCGGCTTGATGCAGATTGACGAGGGCCTCTTCAATTTCCGCCTTCGTCTCACCCAAGCCGAGGATCAGGTTTGATTTAGTGATCAGGCCATAATCACGGGCTTGTGAGATCACATTCAAAGAGCGTTCGTAGGTGAACGCTGGTCGGATCTGACGGAATATGCGGGGGACAGTCTCTAAATTGTGTGCGAAGACCTCTGGTCGCGCAGCAAAGACTTGCTCTAGTAGCTCTGGTCGAGCATTGAAATCCGGGGCGAGCATCTCTACACCGCAGCCAGGGACCATTTCGTGGATCTTGATAATCGTTTCGGCGTAGAGCCACGCGCCTTCATCATCAAGATCATCGCGGGCGACCCCTGTGACTGTCGCATATCGCAATTCCATCTTGGCAACAGATTCAGCAACGCGTCGCGGCTCGTCGCGATCAAGTGGCATGGGTTTCCCAGTGTCGATGTTGCAGAAATCGCAGCGTCTAGTGCAGACCGAGCCACCAATCAGAAAAGTCGCTTCACGATCCTCCCAACATTCGAAAATGTTTGGACAGGCCGCTTCTTGGCAAACAGTATGTAACCCTTCACCCGAAACTAATGAACGCAGACTCGTATATTCAGGACCCATTTTTGCTTTGGTCTTGATCCACTCTGGTTTACGTTCGATAGGTGTCTGGGCATTGCGCGCTTCGATGCGCAGCAACCTTCTCCCTTCAGGTGCTGGTGAACTCATGCGAGTATTCTCTCGAATTCGATGGCAATCTCCTCTGAAACCACGGGAAGAACCTCGTCGATAGATATCTCTCGTTTCAACTCTACGCTCATTGAGGTAGTCACAACATCGGGGATGCCGCACGGAATAATCTGGTCGAAGAAGGAGAGATCTGGGTTGACGTTGAGAGCAAAGCCGTGAGTTACCACGCCTTTAGCTACGCGAATGCCTATGGCGGCAATCTTGCGAGCCCCCAATTCATCATTGATCCACACGCCAGAGTTTTCGCAGATTTGATAAGCCTGGATATCAAAACGTTTGAGCGCAGCTATCAGCGCACGTTCTAAAGCACGAACGAAATCGACTACTTTCGTGGGCTCCTTGAGTTTGACGATGGGATAACCCACAAGCTGGCCAGGTCCGTGCCAGGTAATCTTTCCGCCGCGATCCACATCAATCACAGGGACGCCGCTTGTCGGACGCTCGTGTGGTTGAGTTCGACGTCCTGCTGTGTATACCGAAAAGTGTTCAAGAAAAAGTAACGTCGACCGTTCGTGACCAGCAAGGACTAACTCGTGAAGTTCGCGTTGGAGTTGGAGGGCTGATTCATAGTCCACCATGCCGAGGTTGCGCGTAAGAAACCGTGATTTCGTCGCAACCGCCATGAGCTTTAGCCTACCTAAGAGAGTTGAATCTGCCCTATTTTGGCTGTTGGCGCTAAGATTCACGGGTTCAGTCCCTCAGGGACTCTTGCTTGATTTGAGAGGAATTTCACCCCGTGTCCACTGAATTAGATGCCGGTACTGTCGCGCGCCGAACTGGTCGCGCTCGCAAAGGTCTTTGGATTGCCATCATTGTTGTTATCGGTTGGCTTGCCATTGGTGGAATATCTGGTCCGGTCTTCTCGAAGATTTCTACAGTCCAAGAGAATGACAACTCGGCATTCTTACCGGAGAGCGCCGAATCGACGATAGCTAACAAAATCATTGTGAAATTCTCGGATCAATCGGCCGATTTACTGCCTACGCTCCTGCTATTGGTTGGCGATGTCACCCCCCAGAGCAATCCTGAAGCGTTTGCCAAGCTCAATTCCTATGCCAGCACACTTGGCAGCAAAGTCTTGCCCCAATCGAATAAGCCACTTAGCGAGTACTTCATCCCTGGCGCACCGCTGCAGGCAATTCCATCTCAGGATGGAAAAGCCGCGCTGATCAATGTGCAACTCAACGGGAAGATCGCTGGCGAGAATATAAATAAAGAACCAGTGCTGCCCATGATTGTGGATTTTATTCGCGAAGATTTGGAGAAGAACTTCAATAGCGCGTCAATCGAAACTCACGTTACTGGTCCGGGTGGAATATTCGCTGACCTCTTCGGTGCCTTTGGTTCCATTGATACCCGCCTGCTCTCAACAACCTTGATAGTCGTGGCAATTATTTTGATTATTGTCTACCGCTCTCCAGTTCTCTGGGTAATTCCATTGCTGACAGCCGCCATCGCTCTAACTTTCGCAACGATGATTGTTTATTACTTAGCAAAAGCTAACATCATTGATCTCAACGCCCAGACACAAGGAATCCTTGACGTACTTGTCCTTGGTGCGGCTACCGATTATGCGCTCTTGCTCATCTCGCGCTATCGAGAGGAGCTTCATCTCCACCAATCGCGTTTTGTAGCGATGCGAGTTGCCCTACGTGGAGTTGTTGAACCCATCCTCGCCTCTGGATCTACCGTGATTGCCGGACTTATGGTCTTGCTGCTCAGTGATCTTTCGAGTAATCGCGGTTTAGGGCCAGTGGGATCTATCGGAATTGCCTGCGCGATGTTTGCAGCGCTCACCTTGCTTCCAGCCGCCTTAGTCCTTTTTGGTCGCTGGATCTTCTGGCCAAAAAAGCCTCGTTATGGGGCACAGGACGAGAAGATGTCTGGACTGTGGTCTCGGGTTGGAAATCTTGTGGATCGCAAACCAAAACCCGTATGGATCAGCACCGCAGTCGCTCTTCTCATCTTTGCTGGCTTTTCACTCACTCTCAAATCCGACGGATTAGCGCAAACGGATGCATTCACCTCTCGACCTGATTCAGTAATTGGTCTTGAAAAGTTGGGCGAACATTTCCCTAGTGGTGAAGGAACACCAGTGGAGATTGTGGTCAAAGAGAGTGATATGCAACCGTCGATTGCTGCAATATCTCAGGTTAAGAATGTCGCTTCCGTCATTCCCGTTACCAAATTTGACATGGCAACTATGGCGCCGTCGAAAGATGTCAAGGTGATTGACGGAAATGTACTGCTCTACGCAACGCTCTCAGTTCCGGCCGACTCCACCGAGGCAAAGAACACGATTCCGCTCATCAGAGAGGCAGCTAAATCCGTTAATGAGGATACGTTGGTTGGTGGACAAACTGCCATCGGTTACGACGTGGATCAATCCTCGAAACGAGACAATCGGGTCATCATCCCAATCGTTCTACTCTTGATCGCTTTAATTTTGGGCGTACTCCTGCGGAGCATCTTTGCAGCTGGACTACTCCTTGCCACCGTAGTCCTCTCGTTCTTCGCAACACTTGGCGTCTGCGCGCTGGTCTTTGAGCATGTCTTTGGCTTCAAAGGAACAGATGCGAGCTTCCCTCTCTTTGCCTTCGTCTTCTTGGTCGCGCTGGGAATTGATTACAACATCTTCCTCATGACCCGAGTGCGTGAGGAAGCCCAGAAGATTGGCACAAAAGCGGGAGTAATTCGCGGCCTTACTGTTACCGGCGGGGTGATCACCTCCGCTGGAATCGTTCTAGCGGCAACATTTGGAGTCCTCGGAGTCTTGCCATTGGTCTTCCTCGCGCAATTAGGTTTTGCGGTGGCTTTCGGAGTCTTGCTCGACACCATCGTGGTTCGCTCGCTTCTTGTTCCAGCATTGGTACGAATTTTGGGTAAGAAGATTTGGTGGCCATCCAAGCTCTCCAAGGTGGGAATCGATTGAGTTCCCTTCGCGCTGGGCTTGTTGGTTATGGATTAGGCGGCCGGGTTTTTCACGCACCCTTACTAGTGGGTGCTCAATTCCACCTTGCAGCGATTCTCACTAATTCACCCGAACGAATTGCCCAAGCCAAACGAGACTTTCCCGAGGCTGCCATAGTCGCAACGATGGATGAACTACTTGCCCATGATCTTGATTTAGTGGTGATCTCCTCGGCAAATCAAGTACATGCGGAGCAAGCTCTTGCGAGTATTGCAGCTGGAGTTCCGACGGTGATTGATAAACCAGTTGGGCGTGATCTTCCTGAAACAAAAGCGATTTTTGCAGCAGCAGAAAGCGCTGGAGTAAAGGTTTCGGCCTTCTTTAATCGCCGCTGGGATAGCGATGCGTTAACTTTAAAAAGATTGATTCGTGAGCGAAGACTTGGCCCTATCCATCGATTTGAATCCAGGTTTGAACGATACAAACCCGAGATTGCCAATTACGGCTGGCGCGATGCCAGTGCTCGAGAATCAGGCGGTGGTTGGCTTCTGGATATACAAACCCACTTGGTCGCTGGCGCGCTCGACCTATTTGGTCCAGCAGAGGTTGGATTCGCCTCAATGCGAAATATCCGCGGCGCTTCTGATGATGATGTGATTATCGTTCTCCACCATCTCATGGGAGTCGACTCCTACTTAACTGCCAGTGCGGTGGCGGGTTTTACCGGTCCGAGAGTTCGTCTCTCTGCACGAGGTGGCAGCGTCATCATTGATGACTTAGATCCACAAGAAGAGTTGCTTAAATCTGGGCATATTCCGCACCAGGGCAAGTGGGCAACCGCCACTCAATCAGCAGCAAAGCTCTATCGCGGAGAGAACAGCACCTTCGAGGAAATACCTGCAGAAGATGGCAACTATGTCGAGTTCTACCTTCAAGTTCGGCGCGCCCTTGAGAGTGATGCTCCCATGCCGGTTCCCGCTAAAGATGCCATTGAAGTTGCGCGGTTGATCGATATCGCACGAGAGATTTCACTTCGTTGATTGTTGTCGTTGGTGGCGGGCTTGCAGGTTTGAGCGCGGCGTTGACCATTCAGGAGAGCGGACAACAAGTCCATCTCATTGAGGCGGCAAGTGGCGTTGGCGGGCGTTTGAGTTCACAAGAACTCGATGGCTTCACAATAGATCGTGGTTTTCAAGTGATTAACCCTGGGTATCGAGAATTCCAACGTCTAGATATACGTACCCATTTTCATCCAATTCCCGCTGGCGCAGTGGCGCGCATGGGAGAGCAATGGCGGTTTTTTGGAGATCCGCGTCGAGAGTTGCGAACCATCGCTGGTGCGCTTCCAGCTATTGCCACAAACGCGCTCCCGTTTCTCTCTTTACTCCGAGCAGTGTTTCTTGCAAAGATCGAGAGTGGCGAGAGTGCGGCAACTTTTCTCCAGCGAATTGGGATAACTGGTGAAGTTTACGATGCAGTCGTCGAACCCTTTCTGCGCGGGGTTTTCCTTACCTCACTCTCTGATGTAGACGCAAAATTTGCTCGTCGCGTATTGCGTTCGCTCTATCGGCAAGTCCCGGGGCTTCCTGATGGTGGTGTTCTGAGCGTTGCTCTTGAACTTCGCAATCGCTTGAAATCAATTCAATGCGACGAGACAGTAATTGATATCAAACGGAGCGGAAAAGGATTCACGGTGTACACCGACAATTCCACAATTTCGGCTCGTAAAGTCATTGTGGCTACTGACTATCACGGTGCAGCGAAATTTACTGACAATCTCCCAATCATAGATTTCGCCCGCTCCACCGCTTGGTACTTCACCCTCGAACATCCCATTGCTATGCAACATCAACTGCGAGTCTCAGCGCTGGGGTCTGGTCCAGTTGTCACCGCAATAGATGTAGCTTCAGTGGTGCCGAGCTATTCGCCTGATGGCCGTGGACTGCTGTCAGTAACAACGCTCGATAGTTGCAACGAGAGCGCGGTGCGTAATCATCTTGCAGATATCTATGATGCAGAATTTGAGGGGGAGATGATTACTACTTTCGCTATCGAACATGCGTTACCAATTATCGGGCCAGGTGCCAAGCGCGGAGGAATCCTCGAAGATGATGGATTAATTTTCGCCGGTGACTATCTCACCGAGCCGTCACAAAATGGAGCGCTGCTCTCTGGCCGGTTAGCCGGCGAATCCGCAATCAACAACTAAAACAAAGATAATCGTTACTGCGTAGCTAACTTTGCTAAGGCAGGAGCAAGGTGTGGGAAGTCGAAGGAAAAACCGGCTTCATTGAGTCGCTCTGGAAGTACTCGCTTGGAGCCGAGAATTTCAGTAGAGAATCCGCCTAGAGTTAATTTGAGTGCAAATCCTGGTACTGGCAAAAGCGCGGGACGTTTGAGTGCGCGAGCGAGGGCGGCGGTGAACTCACTATTGGTTGCTGGATTAGGTGCAGTGAGGTTAACGGGCCCAGATAAATCGCTATCAATCAAATAATCGATGGCTCGAACGTGATCGTGAATGGTGATCCATGACCACCACTGTTTTCCGGAACCCAATTTTCCACCGAGACCAAACTTAAAAAGCGGCATCATCCGGCCAAGCGCTCCACCGGTGGGATCTAGGACGAGACCAGTTCGAATTTTAACGGTACGCACTGATGGTGCACCGTCGGCTGCACGCTCCCACTCAAGACAGACATGCGCGAGGAAATCATCGCCACCACGATCATTTTCCGTCACAGCTCGGTTGCCGGTTTCGCCATACCAACCAATTGCGCTTGAAGAGATTAAGGATTTGATCTTTAGTTGTTCAGCAGCATTGGCAATCGTTGTTGTTCCGTAAAGTCGGGAATTGAGAATTTCACCTTTGTATGCAGCGCTCCAGCGTTTATCGCCAACCCCTGCACCGGCTAGATGGACGATGGAATCAACTCCTTCGAGCGCGTTAAGATCAACTTTGCCTTCCATAGGATGCCAAAAGGCCTCATCTTTAGAACGCGGTTCGCGTCTGACTAATTTGATGACGGTGTCACCTTTGTCGCGCAGATGAGCGACCAACGCTGAACCAATAAGACCCGATGCTCCCGTGACTGCGATAGTCCGTGACATAGCGACTAGATACCCAAGTCTGCTTCGAAGCGACCAAGTTCCAAGCGCTCTTTGAGAGTGCCTAAGAAGCGAGCAGCGTCGGCGCCATCGACGATTCGATGGTCGTATGAGATTGCCAAGTAGACCATGGAGCGAATGGCAATCTTCTCCTCTCCATCTGCTTCTGTAATCACAACCGGGCGCTTGACGATTGACCCGATACCAAGAATGGCAACTTGTGGTTGATTGATGATTGGCGTATCAAAGAGCGCGCCGCGACTTCCGGTGTTGGTGATAGTAAAGGTGCCGCCACTTAATTCGTCAGGGTTGATCTTGCTATCCCGAGTGCGCAGCGCAACATCGTTGATTCGACGCGCTAGTCCACCCAGGTTTAAGTCGCCTGCATCTTTGATTACTGGAACAAGTAGTCCACGTTCAGTATCGACGGCAATTCCCAAATTCTCAGTGCCGTGATACACGATGTTCTCACCATCTATTGATGCATTCACTACAGGATGTGCCTTGAGGGCTTCGCAGACTGCCACTGCAAAGAAAGGTAAGAATGTGAGATTGACACCTTCACGCTCTTGGAAAGCGCTCTTCGCTTTGGCACGTAGTTTTGCGATTTTAGTAACATCAACTTCAATAACGGTGGTGAGTTGCGCGGAGGTCTGAAGCGATTCCACCATTCGTGAAGCGATGACTTTTCGTAGTCGAGTCATAGGAACACTTGTTCCTCGAAGTGGCGAGGCAACTATTGGTGTGCCACCCGAAGCAGACGCAGGGGATGCTGAAGTGGTCGCGACGACAGAAGCGTGAGTTGTTGAGCTTGTTGACGTTGTTGACGTTGTTGGCGCAGGTGCGATGGTTGCGGCCGCAGCTCGGGCACGCTCTGCTGCATCGTAAACATCTTGCTTACGAATTCGACCACCGACTCCAGTTCCCGACATTGCGGCAAGATCGACATTGAGCTCTGCAGCAAGTTTTCGAACAAGTGGAGTGACATAAGAATCCGATTCCACTCGTGATGCCGGAGCCGGAATGCTCTGTGTTGGGGCAGGCGCGGGGGTTGCCAGTGGTGCCGGAGCAGGGGCAGCAGGGGCAGGGGCAGGGGCAGGCGTTGATGGCGGTGGCGTTGCCGGTGCGCTCGCTGCTGGTGCACTCGCACCGCTGCTTTTCGAACCCGTTGCACTAATAGCTGCAAGTTTTCCACCGACTGGCACAACTGAATCTGCCGGAGCAAAGATCTCACTGACCGTTCCAGCAACAGGTGAGGGAATTTCGGTATCCACTTTGTCAGTTGAAACTTCGAGGAGGGCCTCATCCATAGCGATCGCATCGCCAACGTTCTTTAACCATCGCGTGACAGTTCCTTCAGTCACGCTCTCTCCAAGTGCAGGCATGACGACTATCTCTGCTGAGTTATTCGCAGCTGGGGTCACAGCAGGGGTCACA
>CAYQLC010000006.1:11862-23280 GCA_964418325.1 uncultured Bifidobacterium sp. | reverse complement strand
ACGGTCTGATCTACTGCAACCAGGATTTTCGCAATGGTTCCAGCCACGGGGGAGGGAATCTCGGTATCAACTTTGTCGGTAGACACCTCAAGGAGCGGCTCATCGACCGCGACCTGATCTCCCTCGTTTTTAAGCCAACGAGTAACGGTGCCCTCAGTAACGCTCTCTCCAAGAGCTGGCATCACGACATTAAATGACATCGACTTCTCCTCTACTCTGGCTAATCGTAATAACTATCCGTGGGCGTGCAATGGCTTGCCGGCTAGAGCCAAATGGGCCTCGCCCATCGCCTCTGACATGGTGGGATGCGCATGAATCAACGGAGCGACATCATCGGCGCTCGCCTCCCAGTTGAAAATCAATTGAGCCTCGGCGAGCAATTCGCCAACCCGGGATCCGACCATGTGAATGCCCAAAACAGGTCCATTCTTCTCAGCAACTAATTTGACTGAACCTGAAGTTCGCAAGATTTGTGACTTTCCATTTCCAGCTAGGTCGTAGATAAGCTCAACGACATCATGACCGCGCTCTTTTGCCTGCGCAGTGGTCAAGCCAACCGATGCAACCTCGGGCTCTGAATACGTTACTCGAGGCACACCATCATAATTAATTGGTCGCGGATTAAGTCCAGCAATCTCTTCTGCAACAAGTATTCCCTCACCAAATCCGACGTGTGCCAGTTGGAGGGTAGGAATTAAGTCACCTACTGCAAAGACGCCAGGAACATTGGTTCGACATTTCTCATCGACCAGGACATATCCACGATCCATTGCCAAACCAATCTCCTCATACCCCAAATTAGCCGATGTTGGACCGCGACCGATGGAGACGAGCAGGAGATCTGCCTCAAATTCACGACCATCTTCAAGTGCGACTTTCACGCCATTTGCGGTAGGAGTTGCGCTCTTGAAACGGACGCCGAGTTCAAAATTAATTCCACGTTTACGATAGGCCCGCTCCAATAATTTAGATGATGATTCATCTTCGAGTGGAACTAAATGTTGCAAACCTTCAATGATGCGAACATCTGAGCCAAATGACTTCCATACTGAGGCAAATTCACATCCAATGACGCCACCACCAAGAACAATGACGCTCTTTGGTACGTAGTCGAGTGTCAGCGCGTGGTCACTAGTCACAATTGTTGTGCCATTGATTTCAAGACCAGGTAGTGTTTTTGGATAAGAGCCGGTTGCAAGTACCAAGTTCTTGCCCGTGTATTTTTCGCCATTCACCTCGACTGTGTTAGCCGAAACAACTTTGCCATGCCCCTCAATGAAGGTGATGCCACGACTCTTCACTAGACCTTGTAGTCCTTTATATAGCTTGGAGATCACACCATCTTTGTAGTTGTTCACCCCTGGCATATCGATGCCACCTAGTTCAGCCACGACACCAAACTCATGGGCATCTCTTGTGTTGTCTGCAATTTCGCCGGCATGTAAGAGCGCTTTGGTTGGTATGCAACCCCGATGCAGACAGGTTCCCCCTAATTTCCCTGCCTCAATCAAGGCCACGGATAAACCAAGTTGAGCTGATCGAAGGGCGCATGCGTACCCGCCCGAGCCGCCACCGAGGATGACTACATCAAAGGACATTTATCTGACTCCGCTCTCGCCACGCGTACTGCTCAATATCTCGCCAACTACTGGCCCTATCTTCCCACTCTCAGCGGGTGCCCGTGACCTCGGCGAGGTGGACCAACGAGCGGAGGGCGAAGCCCACTCCGCCCACTGGGGTGTACCCGTGAGGCTGGTCCTCGTTGAAGGAGGGCCCGGCAATATCGAGGTGGAGCCAGGGTAGATCGGCAGGAACGAACTCTCGCAAGAAAAGGCCTGCCACCAACATTCCTCCCATCCGCTCACCGATATTGGCCAGGTCAGCCGTTGGAGAATCCAGGGATGGGCGCAACTCTTCAGGTAGCGGCATCGGCCAGAAGCTCTCCCCGGCGCTCTTAGCCACGCTCAAGAAACGATCTCGGAAGTTCTCATCATTGCCCATCACAGCGGCTGTCCTTTTGCCCAGAGCAACGATTTGCGCGCCAGTCAACGTGGCGACATCAATAATGCCATCGAGATCTTTCGTTACTTCCACTGCTCGAACCAATACATCCGCGAGAATAAGCCGCCCCTCGGCATCGGGATTCAACACCTCAACAGTTTTTCCACCGTACATAGTGATGACATCACTCGGGCGAGTGGCTGACTCGCTCACCATATTCTCTGCAAGTGGCGCCCATGCATCTATCGCTACGGGTAACTGCAATTCAGCTATCGCCATGATCGCTCCAACAACTGCCGCTGCACCACTCATATCTGATTTCATGGCTTCCATGCCTTGCGCAGGCTTTAAGGCAAGACCACCCGTATCGAAGGTGATTCCCTTTCCTACATAGGCAAATTTTTTTCGTGCTTTCTTTGGTCGGTACGAAAGATGGAGTAGTCGTGGGGGATTTGCCGACCCTTGCCCTACGGCAACAATTCCTCCGAAGCCCTCACTTCGTAATTGCGTGTCAGTTTTTACAGTTGCTTTAATCGAAGCAGGAAGTTTGCTTTTGACAATTGACACGAACTTCTCTGGAGTGAGATAGCTCGGTGGCATATTGATCAGATCGCGGACCATGAGAACTCTATTAACGATAATTTCAGAACGTTTGATTACTTGTGCACCATTTTTAATGGAACGACCTGGAGCGATGGTGATGCGCTCTAGTCGTTGTGGATTCTTCGTATCACCTTTGAATTGATGAAACTGGTAGGAGCCAAGAAGTGCTCCTTCTGCAACAGCGGCAAGCTCGTCAGCGCCCAAAACATCCATGGCAAAGGTGATATGTGCATGTCCGAAAAGGGCGCGAGCTGCTGCACCGGCCGCTCTGCGGAGCGCTTCAAGATCACCTTTTTTCGGAATTGCAGTTGCGACTATGAGTCGACCAGAGGGATCAGTCAATGAACGTGTTTCATCAGCATCCCCCGTTACCCGAGTGCTTTCGAGGGCCTTTTTCAGCCATCTAGCACTTTCTGCACTCAGTGAATTAGAGCTGTGTGAGAGCGACAAACTCGCGTCAGAACTTCTCTTGGTAATGGAGTACCCCACAACTAATGGCTCGCTCTTTCCAGGTGCTCCCAAGGTCAGCTTGGTTGAGTGTGTCGTCGCTGTTGTCATGCGAGGAGCCTAACGATTCGCGGTAAGTTGCGGATATGGAATCGCCATTGCTTGGAGCGCATCGTGCTCTAGGGGCTAAGTTGGGCGACTTCGCGGGATGGCAGATGCCTTTGGAGTACCCAGCGCCAGTGGGTGGTGGCACGCTCTCCGAGCACGAGGCAGTGCGTGAACGGGTTGGCATATTCGATGTGTCGCATCTGGGCAAGATTTCAGTGGTCGGTACTGGGGCGAAGGCTTGGATCAACGAAATCTTCACCAATGACCTCGAAAAAATCAATGCGGGCCAGGCGCAGTACTCGTTGCTCTGCTCATCGGAAGGAGGGGTTATTGATGATGTCATCATCTATTGCTTAAGCGATGATGAAATTTTCATAATTCCCAATGCGGCGAATTCAAAAGAAGTATTCACTCTTCTTACTGACAAGTGCACACAGGATCAACTCGGATTACAAATCACCAATCGCCATCAAGACTTTGCAGTCATTGCTGTGCAAGGCCCGCTATCACACCAAGTGCTGACCCAAATAGGTCTTGAAGCGTCTTTGGAGTATATGTCTTTCTCTAGAGTAATTTTTGGAGGAGTTGAATTCACGCTTTGTCGAACGGGATACTCCGGTGAGCGCGGTTATGAATTACTCCCGCCGCGGGAGATTGCGATTGAGTTATGGAATGAGCTCAGTAGAGCAGTTTTGGGACTTGGCGGAAAAATCGCGGGCTTGGGTGCACGAGACACTCTGCGCACTGAAATGGGATACCCGTTACATGGACATGAATTGAGCCTTGATATCTCGCCATTAGATGCAAACCTCGGCTGGGCAGTTGGGTGGAAGAAAAAATCTTTTCATGGACATCAAGCCCTTCGAATACAACAAGCAAAGGGAGTGGATCGCCTCTTGCGTGGTTTGTTACTTACCGATCGCGGAATTCCTCGGGCTGGAATGTTGGTTCGTAATACCGTGGGCGCGGTTGTCGGTGAGGTGACGAGTGGAACTTTCTCGCCCACACTCAAAGAGGGAATCGCACTTGCTTTGATTGAAGCCGGTATTGAGGTTGGCGAACATTTAGTGGTTGATGTTCGAGGGCGTGCTCTTGGGGCGGTAGTTGTCAAACCACCATTTGTTCCCGCTCGCGTTCGCGAGTAAAGACTACATTTCCACGTCGAAGTGCTCGCCGTAGCGCATTGAGAATTGGTCGACCCAAGAGCAAGATGAGAACCACGTTGAAAATCGCCCGAGGTATGTCCCAAGCCAGTGCAGTAGCAAAATGGAAAACTAGAAATCGCTGTAAGTTTTCGACCACGCTATCGCCAGGTATGTAAGCGATTGATGTGGCGGGTGCGGCAATCCATGGCCAAAGTTGCAGATCCATCATGGCGCCAAAAAGCAGCGCTGTTATCGCGCCATAAATAGCAAGCGCTCCCATTTCGAAGAGTTGTTGGAATCGTTTGAATCCCATGACGGGAAGCGCTCCAGCACCCCAACCGATCCAAGCTGCGCACATCATTTGGAAGGCAAGCCATGGACCGACGCCTCCAGTGAGTAATGCGGACGCCAACATCGTCGTCAATCCCAAGATAAAACCAAAACGTTTGCCCAGCGCTCTACCACCAATAATTATCAGGAACCAAATTGGTTCGAGCCCCACGGCTCCGGCGCCAATTGCGCGCAAGGCAGCACCCGTTGCGCTTAGCACGCCAAGGAATGCCAAGGTCTTCACATTCAGTTGACCAGTGGTGATTTCAATGATGAGGATTATCGTTACTAACGGCATCAGTCCAATAAATAACCAACGTGCAGCGCTGTCATTTTCCGCTGCGATGAACAGCGGCCACGTGAATGCGATAAATCCGATAATTGTTGCTAATAAAATCACAAGCGAAGATAAGCGTTCTCTCTTCATGGAGCGATTTTCCCCAATGATCGGAGCACTTCACTAACCGTAAGCCATTTTGCCGGCGCAAGAACTTTTGCTACTTGAGGGGCAAAGGCAGGGGAGGAGGTGAGAATCTCTCCTGCAGCTCCATCTGCAACTACCTCTCCATCGGCAAGAACGACAACTCTGGTGGCAACTTCGGCGACTAATTCCACATCATGGGAGGCAAGAATCACCGCAGAATGGGGATTCGTACACTCTCGAATAGCGTCCACAAGTCTTGTTTTGGCTTGATAATCAAGACCGCGCGTTGGCTCATCGAGAACCAGCAACGGCGGATTGTTTGCAAGGACGATCGCTAACACTAGACAGAGTCGCTCACCCTCGGATAGATCTCGTGGATGCACCATTGGATCAACCTCCGGCAAAAGGCGTCTGAGAAGTGCGGCAGTTGTACCTGATGTCACGAGATTGTCTTTATCGCTATGCCGGAGTTCTTCCTCGACGCTCTGCGCGTAGAGCAGATCGCTAGCCTCTTGCGGAACAAAACCCACCTTGCTTATGAGATCTTTTCCTTTGAGCGAGCGTGGGTCGACATCGCATAGCCGAATCACACCACGATGAAGTTCTCGTAAACCAACCATGCTCGTAAGGAGCGTGGATTTACCCGCGCCGTTGCGCCCCATGATTGCGACAATCTCACCGGGAAAGATTGAGAGCGATACCTCTTTCAAGGCAACGGCATTTCCATACTTGACGGTCGCACCCACGATTTCCAGTAGCGCTCGCGAAGCTACGGGGAGCTTGACTGGTTCGGGTGGTGTCAAGGTTGTTGCGAAGTTCCCCAGTTGTCTGCGGGCATCTCGAACAGTGAGTGGAACTTCGCTGCTCGAGAGCGCTCGTGAAAGGTGGACGATTGGGGGAGCTAGTTTCGACTCTCTGAGAACCTCCTGCGGAAACCCAACAGTGACCTCTCGCTCGTTGCGAACATAGATTACTCGATCAACAAATTGCAGCACCCGTTCAAGTTTATGTTCGGCAATGACAATGGTGATTCCTAAGTCGTGGACTAATCGCGATAGCGTCGCTAAAACCTCTTCGGCAGCAATTGGATCGAGAGCGCTTGTTGGTTCATCGAGAAGAAGAATCTTCGGATTCATCGTTAGGACCGAGGCAATAGCAACCCGTTGGGCTTCACCACCGCTAAGAGAACTAAGTTTTCGATTTCGCAAGGGTGCAAGGGCAAGCAAATCCAACATATCTTCGACGCGTTTGCGCATGACGTCTGCAGGCACGCCGAGAGATTCCATGCCAAAGACCAATTCTTCTTCGACCGTATCAGTCACAAAACCTAGAGCGGGATTCTGACCGACGATTGCGATGAGATCGACGAGATCACGTGGCTTGTGCAGCGCGGTATCTTTGCCATCAACAGTAATCGTGCCGGAAAAAATCCCACCAGTGTGATGTGGTACTAGGCCATTCATTAACTTCAAGAGCGTGGACTTGCCTGCACCGGTATCTCCCATAACAAGCACGAACTCTCCCTCAGGAACTTCAAAGGAGAGATCTTCGAAGATAGTTCTCTGCACATATGGATAGACCAAAGTCACGTTGTGAAATCTAATCATTGGGCCATCGCCAATTTTTTCGTAACAATTAACGGAGCCAATGCGGCAACAAATAGAAGAAGGGTGGTGGATGGATTTGGTGAAATTTCAGCCAGACCCACAGTGAAGATGGCAGACACGAGCACGAAAGTCTCGCGCCCTTTCCAGGGAATTGGGCGGTACTTGCTCCTTGCGTTTTTCCGGTTGCTTAAGTAGAGGCCGGCAAAGATAAGGATTGCAGCGAGCGTCAAAGGTATTCGATATTGATTTCCGATAACCAGGGCGAGCACCGAATAGAGCGCCATTGCTAGACCAATCAGCATAAATAGAGTCGGTAATGAAGAGGACTTTTGGCTTGGTTTGTGTCCATAGCCACGAGCTTCCATAGATTCGCTAAGAATAAGAGCGCGTTCAAGCGCCTCTTCAAAGAGTGGTACTAAAGTCTTCTTAAAACCGAATCGTTCGTTATCTCCACGCAATGCCCGCGCTTGCCGAATTCGCTTAACGCTCATCGCAAAATGAGGAATCAACGTAGTTGCGATGATTAAGGCAACTCCAGCCTCGTGCAAAATGCCGGGGAGCGCGCGTAATGTCTGCTTTGGGTTTGCTAATGAACTCGCTGCGGCAATAGTCACGACCAAGGCGAAAATGGTGAGTGATTCTAGGAGAACAAATCGAAGTCTTTCTGCTGTGACATCGCCACCAAGAAAAATCCCAGCTAACCACTCTGGGAGTTTTATCCGAGGAATCGTAAAGAGCACCGTCCCTGGTCCGGGAATGCTAAACAGAAGCGCGATCACCATTCGCAACAAAAGAGCTACACATGCCACTTTGATTCCAATAGTGAGAGCTGTGGCCCATGGATCATTTGACCGACGTGAGAACGTCACAATCATGGCGGCGAGGATTACTGCTCCTAGTAACCAGAAATTTCCTGCTCGACTAGTGGCAATGGCTAAGCAGATGCCCCAGCCCCACCATGCGAGCGGATGTAACGTTCTCAAATCAATCATCTATATCGGTGATTTACTTTCGCATCGAAGCAGGAACAGGAATTGGATCTGCACCGCAATCTTTGCTCGGGAAACCAGCAAGACCACAGATGAAGCCACCATCTCCTGCGCGCACCTCTGTCACTGCATTGAGAACATCGATTCCAGAGGCATCAACTGGTACTGATGCGCAACCCTGCAAACTACCTGGTGCCATGTCACCCTCTGGATGAATTGCCGAATCACCAAATTCGATGATGTAGCCGATTCGTTTCGCATCATCTTTCTCTGGAGTCTTTGCGCAGAGCGAGGCAAAGTCGGGGGCTAACTGTGGAGGTTGTGGGTCAACCACGCCATCGGCGGAGAGGGTGTAATTCCATCCCTCAACAGATCCATCTTGTGGATCGGTGGTAGCTGGCCCCTCCATTGCAGTGATCCACGTTTTTCCATCTGTATCGCTCTGGGAATATCCCCAGTAGCGATATCCAACGGAAGATTCATCGGCGCTTTTACCTTCACTTGAAGCGCTCTCTTCGTTACTGGCACAGGAAGTTAAGGAGAGCGAAACTGCAAGCGCTGCACAGAACAGTGCAAGGCGTTTTATAGATTTTCTTCTTTGATTGCTTGATTTCTCTGACACTGGGAACCTTTCAAGAAAGGGTCCACAAGGCTGGTACGAAAAAAAGAGGCGAAAGCGCTCTCCTTCAATCAATGCCGCCCCGCAAACCACGACGGGAGTTTTGGCTTTGCTCTCTCCTCTTGCAGGTAATCCGACTTATCTCTCACCAGTTCACTTGTGAACGGCCAGAGAATTACGGTTGCGGGTCAGCGCCGGATTTTCACCGGACTTCCCCCACGAAAAGGAAATATTCAGTTATGAGAGGGAGCATAACCACTAGTTGGTTGCAATAGCGAGCACTTTGAGTACTGTGGCGCTATGGAATATAGACGACTCGGCCGCTCCGGCATGTATGTATCAGAGATTTCGTTTGGAAACTGGATCACCCACGGTTCCCAAGTTGCCGCTGAGGAGGCGACTAAGTGTGTGCGGGCAGCCTTCGATGCAGGGATTACTACTTTCGATACCGCCGACGTCTACGCTGGCACGAAAGCGGAGTCGGTTTTGGGCAAGGCCCTCAAAGGCATCAAGCGCGAGTCTTATGAACTCTTCACCAAGGTTTATTGGCCGACCGGTTCAGGTAAGAATGATCGCGGGCTCTCTCGAAAGCACATCATGGAATCGGTTCATGCATCGTTAAAGAGGTTGCAGACTGATCACATTGATTTATATCAAGCTCATCGTTTTGATTACGAAACTCCCTTGGATGAGACGCTCCGGGCATTCGATGATCTGATTCGTCAAGGCAAGGTCAATTACATTGGGTTCTCACAGTGGCGAGCCAGTGAGATCCAATCGGCGTTGACCATTCAGAAGGAATTGGGAATGGATCGCTTTGTATCGAGCCAACCTCAATATTCGATGCTCTGGCGCGTTATTGAAGCTGAAGTTATTCCACTATCTGAGCGCGAGGGAATTGGCCAGATTGTTTGGTCACCAGTTGCGCAAGGAGTTCTCTCTGGCAAGTATCTACCGGGGAAGAAACCGCCGGCTGGCTCACGAGCAACCGATAAGAAGAGCGGTGCCGCGATGATTTCTCGTTGGATTAATGACGATATCTTGCGCGAAGTAGCCAAGTTAGAACCGATTGCGCGTGACTGTGGCTTGACCATGGCTCAATTAGCAATTGCGTGGGTGCTGCAGAATAAGAATGTTTCAAGTGCCATCATCGGCGCTTCCAAGGCTAAACAAGTCAAAGAGAATGTGAAAGCCGCTGGAGTGAAACTAAGCGACGATGTGATGAAGGCGATTGACGATGCGATTGGCGCAATAGCCGAGCGCGATCCAGCTAAGGATGTAAGCCCTAATCCGCGCCCTTGATTAACTTCGCGCCGCGATCAACTTGAGGTGCAGGAGTTCGTAATCGCCGGATTTGTGTTGAGCGCATCCATGCGTACATGGAGATTCCTTTTATGGGCTCATTGGGATACTTGACCTGACTATATTTCTTGATTTGTCGCCCCATCCAGATGCCATCAAGTACTGAAATCAGTACAACGATGTACATCAACAAAGTTGCGAGAACTTTTATTGTGACATTTGGAATCGCTGTCAGAAGTAGTACAACCATCAGCAAGGGAAGAAAGAATTCTGCGATTGACCAACGTGAATCAACGTAATCTCGAGCAAATTTTCGGACTGGTCCTTTATCTCGCTTAGGCAGAGCACGCTCATCACCTTTGAGATAGAGCTGGCGCATCTCCATCCTGCGTCGACGGGCATTCTCTCGCTCAGCTTTTTTCGCCTCTTTGGTTGCCGCTGGCGCAAGTGCGGGGGTTACCTTCTTGGCGTTTCGCTTAGGAGTGGGCTTGTTCTTCTTCTCTTCGCTCATCGTCGCTATCGCTTCGCTTTCTTGGGAGTTGTTCGGGGGCCGACTATGCACAGCATGATGCTCACAGGGCAAATCCTAGATAAGACTCAACATGCGGTCGAGAGCTACTCGCGCATAGTGAGCAGTTCGCTCTGGGACCTTGATTTCATTGACAACCCTGCCCTCCACGAGAGATTCCATCGCCCAGACCAAATGTGGCAGATCAATCCTGTTCATAGTGGAGCAATAACAGACTGATTTGTCGAGGAAGAGAATTTGCTTGTCGGGGTTCTGCTGGGCAAGGCGTTTGACTAGATTCAATTCAGTGCCAACAGCCCATTTACTTCCGGGGTCCGCGCCGGTTACCGTCTTGATGATCTGTTCGGTTGAGCCGATGATGTCTGCGTTGAGCGCTACTTCATGTTGGCACTCAGGGTGGACGATCACGTTGATATCCGAAATTCGTGCACGAACTTCCTGAATTGATTCAAGCGAGAATCGTGCATGGACCGAGCAATGCCCTCGCCACAAAATCATCTTTGCTGAAGTGATTTGTTGATCCGAAAGTCCACCTCGAGGTTTCCACGGATTCCAAACAACGCAATCATCCAATGTGAGGCCCAGCTTCAATACCGCAGTGTTCCGACCTAGATGTTGATCAGGCAGGAAGAGCACTCGTTCACCCTCTTGGAACGCCCACTCAAGAGTTGTCTGCGCGTTGGATGAAGTACAGACCGTGCCATCATGCTCACCAGTGAATGCTTTTATTGCGGCAGAGGAATTCATATAGGTCACTGGAATGGTTGTTTTGGCGATGCCCAACTCCTCTAGCACCGACCAACATTGAGTAACTTGCTCATAGTTAGCCATATCTGCCATAGAGCAACCAGCTGCTAGGTCTGGGAGTATCACCTGTTGCTTTGACGAGGTGAGAATGTCTGCACTCTCGGCCATGAAGTGCACGCCACAAAAAATAATGAAAGGTGCATCTGGTCGAGCAGCAGCATCGCGCGCCAATTTAAATGAGTCACCGGTGACGTCGGCAAATTCGATAACTTCATCGCGCTGATAATGATGACCAAGAACAAATGTGGAATCGCCAAGTTTGGCTCGAGCGGCCCGGGCGCGTTCACGAAGCTGCGGGTCACTGGGCGCGGGAAGCTCGCCTGTGCAGGAGACTCCTCGTTCGCTAGCAAGGTCAGAGCCCTGCCCCAGGAGGAGCAAGTCGGTGATACTCACATTGCTATCCTCTCAGGTTTTTCTGCACCCTGCGGCACGGGCGTTTGGGGAAGATTTAGAGCGCGCTCGGCGTTATCTGATGTGGCAAGATAGCGGGGCACGAGTAAATCGAGT
>CAYQLC010000006.1:0-11762 GCA_964418325.1 uncultured Bifidobacterium sp. | reverse complement strand
AGTGATGGCGTAGTCCTATCCGACACAGCTGCTTCCAAGGTAAAGGCGCTGTTAGAGCAGGAGGGACGCGATGACTTGCGTCTTCGAATAGCGGTTCAGCCCGGAGGATGCTCGGGTCTTCGTTACCAGCTCTACTTTGATGATCGCTCGCTCGAAGGGGACATCCTCAAGAGCTTTGGTGGCGTAGAAGTGGTGACCGACAAGATGAGTTCGCCATATCTCATGGGAGCGACGATCGACTTTGTAGACACCATCGAAAAGCAGGGCTTCACCATCGATAACCCCAATGCCGGCGGAAGCTGCGCTTGCGGGGATTCGTTCCACTAATCGCGAAATAGAAGTGATCGCCGCCTAATGAAAATTGCTGTCACCGGCTCGGTGGCAACTGACTACATGATGAATTTTCCGGGAAAAATCTCGGATTCGATTGTTGTTGATTCTCTCGAAAAAATATCGCTCTCCTTTCTAGTCAATGATTTACAGGTGCGGCGTGGCGGGACTGGCGCCAACATCACCTTTGGAATGGGGATGCTTGGTGGCGCCCCTATTTTGATTGCGGCAGTCGGCGAAGATTTCACTGATTACAACTCTTGGCTAACGCGCCACGGCGTCGATACGTCAGAGATCTATACATCTCAAACTCAGTTAACTGCTCGCTTCACTGTAACTACGGATCAATCGCATAATCAAATAGCTTCCTTTTACCCAGGCGCAATGAGCGAGGCGCGAAATATCGAGTTAGGTCCGATTTTCGAACGGCACAATGGATTTGATTTGGTTCTGATCGCGCCTGATGATCCCGAAGCGATGATCAGGCACACAGATGAGTGTCGACAACATAAGGTTCCTTTCGCCGCCGATATTTCGCAGACGTTAGCGAGTCTTGACGGTGAGTCCATTCGTAATCTTCTGATTGGAGCGAAGTACTCCTTCCTCAATGAATATGAGATGGCGCTAGCGATGAAGAAGACTGGTTGGGAGATGAGTGATTTCCTTGAGAATGTGGAAATCTGTATAACGACTCTCGGTGCAAAAGGTGCGCGGATTGAATCCACCGCTTTCGACCCGATTGAAGTGGGGGTTGCGAAGGAACGCGCTAAAGTGGATCCAACGGGAATAGGTGATGCATTTCGAGCGGGATTTGTTTCAGCTCTAGGTTGGGGAATGTCACTTGAAGGGTGTGCTCAAGTTGGTTCCATGGTGGCCACTTACTGCCTGGAGACCCAAGGCGGTCAGGAATATCGCTTTACCGCACAGCAATTTCTCGAACGCTTCGGCGAAAGCTATGGAACTGATGCTGCTGCAGCGCTCGAATTCTCTCGTCCGCAGCGTGCGTAATTACCCTTTTACGATCTCAAAGCTGTTCTCGCTCAACTCCAGAACTTGATTTCCAGTTAACCGTGACCATGCCTGTAGGTCACTTTTAGTCGCTGGATCATCAGCTTTGAGGATCAATTTCTCTCCCGAGGTGAGAGTTTTGACCGCTTTGCTTAATTGGATGATCGGGGTAGGGCAGAGCGCTCCAATGCAATCCAAAACTTGCACTTCTGCCTCGCTACTCATGCGCCCTCCTCAGTTCGTAATTGGGTAATGATTCCAGGTAGCAGCGCTAAGAATTTCTTTACATCACTCTCTTGCACCCCGTGCATCAAAGATATTCGGATATTTCCATGAGTGAGTATTCCCATTGCCTTAAGCACATGGCTGGGTTCGATTGCCGATGCCACACAGGCAGAACCCGATGCCACGGCAAATCCTTCATTCGCCAAGGCGCTAACTAATCGCTCACCGGAGACATTGAGTGCTGAGAACGAGAGAATATGTGGAAGTGATTCTTTTGGATCGCCACTGCCAGCTATATCAACATCGACTATCGTGCGCGCAATCACCTCGCGCATCATCGAGATGAGATTCCGAATCCGATCTGATTCTGCTTTTGCATCATTGAGCCAGCCGGTTAGCGCCGCAGCTGCAGCGAGTACCAGCGGCAGCGAATAAGACTCTGGGCTTCGTCGGGGGTTGGCATGTGAGAGGGGATTACTCCATCGATGATTCTTATTTATCGCCATGATGCCCAACCCAGATGGGCCATACCAACTTGTCGCCGGGAAATCTGCGGTAGACCAATACGGCGGAAGCGGAACTAATGGACCGGAGGCGGTGAAATCTATATGTAAGTGCGCACCCATTCCGCCCACTATCGCAGCAAGATCTGGAAGATCTTGTCGCACTCCCGTCTCACTATTTGCCGATTGAATCGAGACGGTGGAATTACTCTCAATCTCCTCAAGTAAATAGTCGCGATCTAACAATCCAGAGTGCCCAACGCGGATCGTTGCCGAGGATTTTGCTCTATTAGCAAGGACAAGGATCTCCTGTCGCTCGGTCTGTCCAATGATTAACTTCCCGCTCTGGAAATGAGGTGCGCCTTGGATAGCTAAGGGAGAGACCAGCGCAGGCTCGCCCCAAAACTCAATTTCATCAGCGCTTATTCCCAAATGCGAGGCAATCTCCTCGCGAGCGGCATTGAGCAGGTGGCGCGACTGGGCGCTTGCCGCCCCCAGAGCGTTGGGGTCTGCCCAGCCTCGTTCAAAAGCGGCGAGAAGTACCTGTTCACCGGCGCGATGAAGCGGGCGTTGACCATCGAAGGCTCCCGTTGTGACCATCACCACGAGGTAGAAGGTACTCGCCAACTCTCGGGTTAGCGAAAGGGGCGACTATCCTTGCCCTATGTCCTTAGGGGAGCGAAAAATGAGAAGAGGCGCGCTTTTCCTTCTGGCGCTCTCGAGCCCGCTCCTTGCTGGCTGTTCCTCCGAAAATTTACCTGCTCTAGGTTTTCCGCGCGGGGTCACCGATATCAACGACATTTCGCTCTCGCTCTGGCAGGGGGCGTGGATTGCCGCCTTTGTTGTTGGCGCGATTACTGCAGCGCTGATTTTATGGGCTGCATTCCGCTATCGAGCGAAGAAAAAAGTCGCTGCCGGATCGAGCGAAGAATTGCCAGAGCAAGTGAGCTACCACCTTCCTTTGGAAATCATCTACACAGTCATCCCTTTTATCATCGTTGCGGTGCTTTTCTACTTCACCGCTCGCGATCAATCGACCATCACAAAAATTTCGCCAGCAAATGTTGCAGTCAAAGAAATTGACGTCAATGCAATCCAATGGGCTTGGCAATTCACTTATCCCGAGGCGCAAGGCACCACGGTAACTGGCACACCGGAGAAGTTACCGACCCTCTATCTCCCGGTTGGTGAGCGCATTCGAATCAATCTGACAGCCTCTGATGTTGTGCACAGCATCTGGATCCCAGCATTTATGATGCAGATGCAGGCCTTGCCCTACGTCAAGAACCAATTTGAATTTACGGCGCAAAAAGAGGGAACCTACCCAGGATTCTGCAATATGCATTGCGGTCGCAACCATTCGCAAATGCGGTTCACCGTAAAAGTGGTTTCACCTGTTGAATATCAGAATTACGTCAATTCACTTAAAGGTGGTGTTGCATGACAACTTATGCTGAGCGCCCGACGATTACGCCAAATCGACCGGTGGAGCCGCAAAGCAAGGGGCGCATCATTGTCAAATGGTTGACAACTACCGATCATAAAGTTATCGGTCACCTCTACCTCATAACTTCTTTCATCTGGTTCCTCATCGGCGGAGTGATGGCGCTCTTTATGCGCGCTGAGTTAGCCCGCCCAGGTCTGCAATTCCTGAGCGTCGAGCAGTACAACCAGCTCTTCACCAT
Organism: uncultured Bifidobacterium sp.; assembly: GCA_964418325.1. Taxonomy (GTDB): domain Bacteria; phylum Actinomycetota; class Actinomycetes; order Nanopelagicales; family Nanopelagicaceae; genus IMCC26077. Next base: position 8,011 of record CAYQLC010000006.1, on the reverse strand, counting down.
GCACGGCATCATCATGTTGCTTATGTTTGCAACTCCGTTATTTGTTGGTTTTGCGAACGAAATCATGCCCTTACAAATCGGTGCTGCAGATGTCGCCTTTCCGCGCATGAATATGCTCTCGTATTGGCTCTATCTCTTCGGTGGCATCATGGCGATTGCGGGCTTCTTTACCCCTGGAGGTGCACCGTCATTCGGTTGGACTGCGTACGCACCGCTATCAAGCGCTGAATATTCGCCAGGTATTGGTAGTGATCTATGGATTATGGGACTTGCCATTGGCGGACTTGGAACGATTCTTGGTGGCGTCAACTTCATCACCACGATCTTTTGTATGCGCGCCCCAGGAATGACGATGTTCCGAATGTCGATCTTCACCTGGAACGTATTGCTCACATCTATTTTGATTCTTCTTGCCTTCCCACCTCTAGCGGCAGCGCTACTAGGTCTTGAAGCCGATCGACGCTTTGGTGCGCTTATCTTTGATCCAGCAAATGGTGGAGCGATGCTCTGGCAACATCTCTTCTGGTTCTTTGGACACCCAGAGGTGTACATCTTGGCCTTGCCATTCTTTGGAATTGTCAGTGAAATCTTGCCGGTCTTTAGCAGGAAGCCGATCTTTGGTTACAAAGGATTAGTTGCCGCAACTATCGCCATTGCTGCGCTTTCGGTAGCAGTCTGGGCGCATCATCTCTTTACCACGGGCCAAGTCTTACTTCCCTTCTTCTCCTTCATGACCTTCCTGATTGGTGTCCCCACTGGGGTGAAATTCTTTAACTGGATCGGCACGATGTGGCGCGGCAAAGTCCATATGGATACGCCAATGATCTGGTCTATTGGATTCTTGATTACCTTCCTCTTTGGCGGATTGACCGGAATTATCCTTGCGAGCCCACCACTTGATTTTGCTGTGTCAGCTTCATACTTCGTCGTCGCACACTTCCACTATGTGATCTTTGGAACTGTGGTCTTCGCGATGTTTGGCGGCTTCTACTTCTGGTGGCCGAAATTCACCGGCCGAATGCTCAACGAGACTCTTGGAAAGATTCATTTCTGGACCGTTCTTGTCGGCTTCCACTTAACCTTCCTCATCCAACACTGGCTCGGAATAGTGGGTATGCCTCGTCGCTACGCTGATTATCTCGCTAGTGATGGCTTCACCGGTATGAACATGATTTCCACGGTTGGCGCCTTCCTGCTCGCCTTCTCGACCATCCCGTTCTTGCTTAACATCTGGATCACTCGCAACGCTCCGAAGGTGACCGTCGATGATCCATGGGGCTATGGCGGTTCATTGGAGTGGGCGACCAGCTGTCCACCACCGCGCCATAACTTCACCTCGATTCCACGGATTAGAAGTGAGCGCCCTGCATTCGATCTCCATCACCCCGAAGTTGCCGAGAAGCGCTAGGAGTTAGCCCATGAAATTTGGATGGCAACTATTTGGCGGAATAGCGGTCTTTTATGCGATCACAACAGCGGTTTATGGTTTCTGGTCGGAAGAGATCGTGGGCATCGTTGCTCTCATCCTGAGCACCTGTCTTGCCGCGCTTATTGCCTTTTACTTCTGGTTTACTAATCGACGACTTGGCGCGACCCTTCCTGAAGATAATCTTGAGGGTGAAATCGCCGATCGCGCAGGGGAGCAAGGCTTCTTCAGCCCGCACTCCTGGTGGCCATTAGTTGTTGCGCTGTTTGCCACCATTACAGGCTTGGGTTTGATTCTTGGCTGGTGGATGACCTTGATTGGCGCCTCCGCGCTCATGATTTCAATTATGGGCTGGTCAATGCAATACGAACGACAGTAAACGCCCCTCGTTCATTACAGTAGCACCATGCATTCGATCAGAGGGATTCAGCTCAGTGATGCCCAATGGATATTTGATGCGTGTCAGGATGAACAGATTCAATTTTGGACGACAATTCCCAAGCCTTATTTGATGGAGCATGCAGAAAGTTTTGTTCGCGGCGAATTTCCTGAGTACAAGATCTGGGTCATTGAGAGGAATGGAGCCAGAAAATCAGAGCCCGTGGGAGTGATTTCGATTCACGGTGTCGATGAAGAGGGTGTTGCCGATCTTGGTTATTGGATCGCGCCTTGGGGGCGCGGGAAAGGTGCTACCCAGGAGGCAATTAATCTCGTTGCTGTGTATGCGGCAACCGACCCAAAGATCAAATATTTGCAGGCATGTATCTCTGATCTCAACCTCGCTTCACAAAAGGCTGCACGCGCTGCTGGGTTAGCGGAGAAAGAGAGCGCCTGCAGAACATGTCCTGCGGGTAGTGCGGAGTCTCCTGCGACTAATTATCGGAGAGCTATTTAGTGGTGACCACCCTCGAGGGCCTTAACATCCTCTGGAGTGGGTTTAGCAATCTGCTCACCTAGAAGCGCCTTACTTAAGCGTGAGCGAACCTTGGCTTTGATTCCGCCACGAGGAGCGACTCCATTGGCATCCGCTTCAGGAGCTTCCAGGGGGAGGAGTTGTTCATGCTGAGTGAGCATGTAAGCCTTCTCCGGCGAGATGGGCTCATGAACTTCAATGTATTCACCATGTGGCAACATGACGAGGCGACCAGTTTCCCGTCCATGAAGAACGAGCTCTCGGTCGTAACGCTGCAGTGAGAGACAGACGCGCTTGGTAATGATGTACGCAAGTGGCGGTAGCACGATGATGCTGATTCGCGTTGCCCACATAATCTGATTAATGCTGAGGTTGAAGTGCGTTGCGATGAGGTCGTTACCGCCGTTGATGAGTGCAACGACCATGAAGGTCAAGGACATCGCGCCGATAGCGGTACGGGTGGGAGCGTTGCGCGGGCGATCGAGGAGATGGTGCTCACGCTTATCTCCGGTGGCCCATGCTTCGATGAATGGATAGAGCGCCATTCCAGTGAAGATAATTCCCGGCAAGATTAAGCCGGGAAGAAGAATGTTCCACGAGATGGTGTATCCAAAGGCATGCGTCTCCAGAGGTGGAGACATGCGCACTAGCCCATCGAGCCATCCCATGTACCAGTCCGGTTGTGAACCGGCAGAAATTTGCGTTGGCGTGTAGGGACCAAATATCCAAATCGGGTTGATCTGCGCGAAGGCTCCAAGGAGCACGGTCACACCAAAGACGATGAAGAAGAAACCACCAGCCTTCGCCATGTAGACCGGAAGGAGTGGGTAGCCGACAACGTTCTTCTCGGTTCTGCCTGCGCCAGGATATTGAGTGTGCTTTTGGTACCAGACGAGCATCAAGTGCACAGTAATGAGCGCGAGGATGATTCCCGGAATGAGGAGTACGTGCACGGTATAGATACGGGGGATAAAGACAGTGCCGGGGAATTCGCCGCCAAAGGCAAAGAAGGCTAGGTAGGTACCCAGAACTGGAATCGCTTGGATGATGGCTTGGGCAATACGTACACCAGTGCCCGAGAGCAGATCATCAGGAAGTGAATAGCCAAGGAATCCTTCGACGATACCAAGGGTTAATAGCGCAACCCCAAGAACCCAGTTGAGCTCACGTGGTTTACGGAAGGCGCCGGTAAAGAAGACACGAAGAAGGTGAGCCACCATTGCTGCAAGGAAGAGCAGCGCCGCCCAGTGATGCACCTGGCGCATTAAGAGTCCACCGCGCACATCGAAGGTGATGTTCAGCGTTGACGCATAAGCCTCGGACATCTTTACCCCTTGCAGGGCTTGATACGAACCGTTGTAGACGATTTCTTCCTGCGAAGGTACAAACCAGAACGTCAAGAAAGTTCCAGAGAGCAAGAGAATGACGAAGGAATAAAGAGCGATTTCTCCAAGCATGAACGACCAATGATCGGGGAAGACTTTCTGAAGATTTTTCTTCACCCATTTAGCAGCACCAGTGCGCTCATCGATAAAATTAGCTACGCCTCCAGCGACTTTCTCGCGACGTGATTTCATGAGTTTCGCTCCCAGAAGCTAGGTCCAACAGGTTCGTTAAATGGCGCAGCGGCGATGAGGTAACCCTCACTATCGACTGTGATGGCTAATTGTGGCAGAGGGCGCGCAGCGGGGCCAAAGATAACCTTGGCACCGGTTGGAACATCAAAGGTCGATTGATGACACGGGCAGAGTAGATGCTTGGTGGTCTGTTCGTAGAGCGCCACCGGACAGCCCATGTGGGAGCAAATCTTCGAGAAGGCAATAATTCCTTGGTAAGTCCATGACATTCGCTCCTCGGAAAGCTTGAGTTCCGCAGGACGAACACGAATCAAAATGGAGGCATCTTTGGCGATGTCTTTGAGTTTTCGATGCTCTGGATCCTTGATTTCAGGGAGGACGTGCACGATTGCTCCTACTTCGAGATCTTCAGGTCGCAGCGGTCGATTGCCTGGGTCGGTCACAATGCGCACGCCTTTATCCCATGTTGTTTTGAGGAGCGATTTCTCGGGGAGTGGGCCCAAATCGCGAAGCAGGATCAGCGGTGAGAGCCCAACAAGTCCAAGTGAGAGCCCGAGACTTCGCTTGATCATTGATCGTCGCCCGAGTTGAACTTTTGCCGCTTCGCCCTTAACAGTTTCGACAAATGAAGCGCGATCTTCATCACTGGAGCGCATTTGATGGCGCTGGGCCACTACCTCTTCGTCCGGCATCAGAGTTTTTGCCCAATGGACAGCACCTGCGCCAATAAAGAAGAGCGCGAACCCTAATCCCGCTCCAATTCCCAATTGATGAGCATTGGTGTTACCAAGTACTGGCACGAAGACAAAGCGATCGGTAGGAATCCAAATGAAGGAATAGATAAAGAGAAGTGTTCCTGCTGATGAGAGCAGGAAGAGGATAGAGACCTGCCGCTCCGCGCGTTTTTCTGCCTGCGGATCCGTGTCAGCTTTGCGATGGACATGGTGAGGCAAACCTGGGTCTTGAAGTGGGGTGATTTCTTTCGACATTTCTCTTAACCCATTTCTCTCGTACCGAAAATACTTAGCGAGCCTTCGTTGCTAACCACACAGCGATACCAATTAGCGAACCTAGTCCTAATACCCATGCAAGTAGACCCTCAGTGACGGGGCCAACTTTTCCGAGCGCGGCGCCACCATAACTGCCTTCACTCTCGACCGACTTCACCCATTTGATAATCGACAACTTCTCTTCTGGAGTTAGCGCTTGATCACCAAAGACCGGCATCGCCTGCGGGCCGGTAATCATCGCTTCGTAGATATGAACCGGCTCAACTCCCATGAGGGTGGGCGCATATTTTCCTGCAGTGAGCGCTCCACCTTGCGCTGCTGCGTTGTGGCACATGGCGCAGTTAGTGCGAAAGAGCTCGCCGCCTTCAGCAACATTTCCATCACGTTCATAATTCAATTGTTCTGCAGTAGGAATCGCTGGTCCCGGCGCAAGGTGTGCAACGTAGGCAGCAAGCGCTGCAATTTCCTCCGGTGAATAGAGGGGCTTTTTCCGCATCGCCTGTTGGCTCATATCTGCCATCGGCATACGACCGGTCGCCACCTGGAAATCAACCGATGCCGCTCCTACGCCAATTAGCGAGGGGGCGATTCCGCTACCTTCAGCATTGAGGCCATGGCATGAAGAGCAGCCACGCATGAAAATGCTCTTACCTTCCTCGATAAGTGTCGATTTCGCATTACTCGCCGTTGCATTGCTTGGCGAGGCAGCTATCGAGTAGATACCACCAATGAGAAAGAGACCCATGACCAAGAGCGCTGGTGCCATGGCGCGATGACGCCGCTTACCTGAAAGCCACTTGAACATAAACATTAGGTTTGCGCTCCCTTATTTCACTAAGTAGATCGACGCAAAGAGTGCGATCCACACAACGTCGACGAAGTGCCAGTAGTACGAGACAACAATCGCAGTTGTCGCTTGCTTGTGACCGAATTTACGCGCGTAACTCGTTCGAATGAGAACGATGAGGAAGGCGAGAAGGCCACCGGTGACGTGAAGACCATGGAAACCAGTGGTGATGTAGAAGACAGAGCCATACGGACTGCCACTGAGAGTTATATCTTCCATAACAAGGTGGGCGTATTCGTAAATTTGGCCAGCAACAAAGAATGCGCCCATGAGAAAAGTGAGGGCAAACCATTCGCGCATACCCCACTCAGAAATCTTGAAGAGGCTGCCTGTGCGCCGCGCTTGATAGCGCTCAGCGGCAAAGACACCGAACTGGCATGTCACAGAACTTAAAACCAAGATGGTGGTGTTAAACGCGGAGAAGGGGATTGCCAATCGCTCCGTGTATTCGGCCCAGACTTCCGGCCCTTGGACAGAGCGCGTGGTGAAGTACATGGCAAAGAGCGCCGCGAAAAACATCAATTCACTAGAGAGCCAGACGATCGTGCCCACTGCAACAAGATTTGGTCGGGTAGAGCTGGCATGAAAGGAATCTTGCTGGTGGGTTGCGGTCGCCATGGGGCCGATTATTCCTGATTTTTCGCGTGGGTATGGAGTTTTTGAGGCAGGGAGAGGGGGGTAAAACGGGGTGAAACTCATCACGCGAAGGCGCCCGTGAGGAGCGCATGAGTTAACCCGCTGGTCGCCCGGTTGCGGTTCTTGGAGAGTTCGGCAGATGGGTGGCAGATAGGATGAGGGCATGGCCGAAAAGCAGACTCAAACCGTTGTGATTTATTCTGACAATTCTCTGGTCAGATCGGCAGCGATCCGCTCCATCACCCCTGCTCCAGCGGCGGACCTGGCCCCAATCGCGGTGAAGGAGTTCGCTACAGCTGCAGCGCTCAAGGATTATTTCGACGATAAAGGGTCGGCAGACCTAATTATCGTTGATGGCGAGGCAGCTCCAGTGGGTGGCTTAGGGCTTGCTCGTGAGATCAAAGATGAGGTGTACAACGCACCACCAATTCTGGGAGTTATTGGCCGTGAGGCTGACCGGTGGTTGGCAACATGGGCGCGTCTGGATGCAATCGTGCTCCATCCCATTGATCCACGAACCCTCGCTCGGGAGGTCGCGGCGCTTTTGCGCAAAACTTCGGTGGTAGCTACAACCTCACAATCTCACTAGGGAAGTTTTTGTTATGAGCAGTGAGATTTGGTCACTTTCGATAGAAGCTCTTGATCGAAGAAGTGACCTGACCTTCGAACTCAGTCGCAGGGTGATGGAAGAGATTCTCTCTGGCGCTCGAAGTAGTGAAGAAGTGAGCGAATTTCTCACGCTCCACACTCAAAAAGGTGGAACCGCAACGGAAGTTGCCGGCTTTATCGATGCGATGTACGCACATGCCGCTCCCATTAAAATCGAGACTCGCGCAGTAGACACGGTGGGTACCGGTGGCGATGGTTTCCACACCATCAATATCTCCACCGCATCAGCAATTGTCGCCGCTGCTGCTGGCGCAACAGTCGTTAAACATGGCAATCGCGCAGCAACTTCACAATCTGGAGCAGCAGATGTGCTGGAGGCTTTGGGAGTCAAAATCGATCTCAATGGTGAGCAGGTCGCCACTTTGATCTCTGAATTGGGTATTGGATTCTGTTTTGCTCCGATGTTTCATAGCGCGATGCGACATGCAGCTGTAGCGCGCAAATCCCTGGGTTTTCCGACGATATTTAACATTCTCGGTCCGCTATCAAATCCAGCTCAACCACTTGCTTACGCCATAGGGGTTGCAAAACAAGAGATGTTTCCGATTGTTGCTGAAGTGCTTCGTGAACGGGGCGTTGATGCATTGGTCTTTCGAGGACAAGATGGCCTCGATGAGATTAGCCTCTCGGCGCCAACTGATCTCTTCGTTATCTCGGATAAAAAATCAGAAGTAGTGGAAATCGATCCCCAGCGCTGGGGGATACCGCGTAACCCCATCGAAACGTTACGTGGTGGAAGTGCCGAGGTAAATGCGCGTCATATGCGCGAGATCCTGGGCGGAGAACCCGGACCAATGCGCGAGGTGGTACTTCTCAATGCTGCGGCAACGTTGATTGCTTTTGAGGGAATTTTTTCCAGGCGCGAAATTGAGGAACTGTTCGTCACGGCTTTAGCAAAAGCCTCGCAGGCGATTGATTCGGGTGGCGCAACTA
>CAYQLC010000005.1:70595-74088 GCA_964418325.1 uncultured Bifidobacterium sp. | reverse complement strand
AGTTGTGCAGCCAGTTGTGCAGCCAGTTACATCAATTCGCGAGAGAGCACTTAGCGCTGGAATGCTTCGAAGATAAGTGCTTTCTGTTCCTCTTCATGGAGATGATGATTACCAGTAGCAGGCGCAGCAGATGCCAAGCGGGAAACTCGACGAATCGAGCGCCCATCGAGTAGCTCCATCGAATTGAGAGCGAAGAATGGCCAGGCTCCTTGATTTGCTGGCTCATCTTGAACCCAGAGAATATTGGCGCTCGGATGCTTAGCAATCTCCGCCTTGATTGCAGCAGCAGGGAATGGATACAGCTGTTCAATTCGCACGATCGCTGTAGTGAGTTCGTTAAGTTTTGCACGCTCAGCAACGAGCTCGTGATAAATCTTGCCCGAGCAGAAGATCAATCTCGTTGCATTATTGACCATTGGATCTGGAATGACCGTTTGGAAGTGTCCAGTGGTGAAGTCCTCCAACTTCGAGGCCGCTGCTTTCAATCGCAACATTGACTTTGGTTCGAAGACAATCAGTGGTCGTCGCGCTGGATTTGCCATGTGCCAGCGAAGTAGATGGAAATACGAGGCAGGGCTCGATGGTTGCGCAACAGTCATATTGTTCTCTGCACAGAGTTGGAGGAAGCGCTCAATACGCGCTGAAGAGTGATCTGGACCTTGCCCTTCATATCCATGTGGCAAGAGCATCACCACTGAAGAGCGCTCGCCCCATTTCTGAAGTGCTGAAGAGATGAATTCATCAATGATCGTTTGCGCACCATTGGCAAAATCGCCAAACTGCGCCTCCCACAAGACCAGGGCATCATCTCGTTCGACCGAGTACCCATACTCGAAGCCAAGCGCTGCATACTCCGAGAGTAATGAGTTCACCACGAAGAATTGATTCTCATTGGAGATCAATCCACGGAGCGGAATCCATTCGCTCCCATTATTTCCATCGACTATCACTGCATGGCGTTGGCTAAAAGTGCCACGTCCGACATCTTGGCCCGCTAGTCGAATGTGCTTACCCTCTAATAACAGAGAGCCAAAGGCGAGTACCTCACCCATCGCCCAATCGATAGTTCCTTCATTGAGCATCTCGACACGACGAGAGAGTTGTGGCAGAAGTTTGGGATGGACAGTGAAACCTTCAGGAATAGCAACCTGAGTTGCTGCAATTGCTCGGGCAGTCTCTGCCGAAATCGCGGTTGTTGCCTCTTCGGGAGCAAGGAGGCTCTTTGAATCAAGGGTTGGCGCGCTCGCCTCTTTATTGTGCACCGCGGCAAAGATTGCTTCAAGTTGTGTTTGGAAATCTCTCGTGACTTCGTCAGCTTCTTCCATCGTGATATCGCCACGACCAACCAGCGCCTCGATATAGAGAGTGCGGGTGGTTCGTTTTGCATCAATGAGTTTGTACATCAAGGGTTGGGTAAAGCTTGGTTCGTCGCCCTCGTTGTGGCCGCGACGTCGGTAGCAGATCATGTCGATGACGACATCCTTATGGAATGCCTGGCGGTATTCGTAGGCCAATCGCGCTACGCGCACGCATGCCTCAGGGTCATCACCATTAACGTGGAATATCGGGGCTTGAACCATCCGAGCAACGTCAGTTGCGTATGTCGATGATCTCGCCGCGCTTGGCGAGGTGGTAAATCCAACTTGGTTATTGATCACGATGTGGATCGTGCCGCCAGTTCGGTATCCAGCAAGCTGAGAGAGATTGAGTGTTTCAGCAACTACGCCTTGACCGGCAAATGCTGCATCACCGTGGAGAAGGATTGGTACTACCGAGAAGGCATCGCGGATATTGATCTTGTCTTGTTTTGCGCGAACGATTCCCTCGAGGACTGGATTCACTGCTTCAAGATGAGAGGGGTTAGCAGCAAGATAAACCTTCGTTTGTGCACCGGAGTCGGCAGTGAAGACCGATTGGGTACCAAGGTGATACTTCACATCACCTGAACCTTGTACCGAATTATCTTGGTAATGACCTTCGAACTCTTGGAATATCTGGCCATGCGGTTTGCCCGCTACGTTTGCAAGAACATTGAGGCGACCACGATGCGGCATGCCGATGCACACTTCATCGAGCTTCTCTTCCGCTGCCGCAATCAAAATTGCATCCAGGATTGGAATGACTGATTCGCCACCTTCGAGGGAGAAGCGTTTTTGTCCTACGAATTTTGTTTGAAGGAATGTTTCAAAAGCTTCGGCGCTATTGAGTTTGCGAAGGATGCGTAGTTGCTCCTGTCGTTCCATTCGCTCCACTGGCACTTCAAGGCGAGCTTGCATCCACTTACGTTCAGCGGGATTACTCAAGTGCATGTATTCGATACCGATGGTGCGGCAGTAGGCATTACGAAGTATGCCCAGGATGTCGCGTAGCTTCATAAATGGCTTACCGCCAAAGCCGCCAGTTGCTACCTCGCGATCGAGATCCCAGAGGGTGAGGCCATGTGTCACGGTGTCGAGATCTGGGTGGATCCGTAACTTGAATTCCAGTGGGTCAACATCAGCCATGAGATGTCCACGGCTACGGAACGCGTGAATAAGTTCTTGTACACGAGCAGTCTTATGGATGTCATCATCCTTGCTGCGATCTAGATCAGTATTCCAACGAATGGGGACGTACGGAATGCGTAGCGCAGTAAAGATCTCGTCGTAGAAGCCATCGGCGCCAAGAAGAAGTTCATGAATTCGGCGGAGGAAATCACCAGATTGTGCGCCCTGAATGATGCGGTGGTCATAGGTGCTGGTGAGAGTAACGACCTTACTCACAGCCATTCGTGAGAGCGTCTCTTCATTTGTTCCTTGGAACTCCGCTGGATACTCCATTGATCCGACGCCAAGAATTAAACCTTGGCCCTCCATCAATCGTGGGACGGAGTGAACGGTTCCAATCGTTCCAGGATTGGTTAACGAGACGGTTGTGCCCGCAAAGTCTTCAACAGTGAGCGCGCCTGTTCGCGCCTTCTTGATTAGGGATTCGTAAGTCTCAAGGAATTGCGCGAAATCCATCGATTCGCACCCTTTAATAGATGGAACGAGTAGTTGACGTGTGCCATCAGATTTTGCCAAGTCAATCGCGATACCGATATTTATGTGATCAGGTCGGCCAATCGCAGGTTTGCCATCGATAGTTGTGTAGTAGGCATTCATCTCAGGCATCGCACGAAGAGCCTTCACCATTGCGTAGCCAATTAAGTGAGTAAAGGAAACCTTGCCACCTCGTGCACGTTGCATGTGATTGTTGATGACGATTCGGTTATCGATGAGAAGTTTTGCAGGGATGGAGCGAACGCTTGTTGCAGTAGGAACATTGAGCGAAGCTTCCATATTGGTGACTACTCGCGCGGCGGTTCCACGAAGCGGATCAACATGTCCCGCCGAAGGAGACTCAACTACGGGTGCGCTCTTTTGGATTGGTTGGGCAGGAAGTGGAGTACTCGTGCGCGGCGCTTTGGAAATTACAGATTGTGGTTGTGCTGCAGGCAACGGCGTTGCCGCTG
>CAYQLC010000005.1:69322-70495 GCA_964418325.1 uncultured Bifidobacterium sp. | reverse complement strand
CAAGGTCATTGAGGTCGCATCGGAGGGTCATTGAGGTCAGACCAAAGGCTGCAGGCTCAGCGCCGACGCGACTTGCGCTCCGCCGACGCGCAGCCCCTGGGCACCCTCTCCGCGTTGCCGATCCGGCGCTCGCCGTGGAGAGTACGGACATGGTTCGAGCGCTAGTCACGGGTGGATCGCGGGGATTGGGATTTGAGGTTGCCCGTGGATTGATTGCTCAAGGGGTCGCGACCACGATTCTTGGTCAGAGTTTGGAGAATGTGGCGCGCGCATCTTCGCAGTTAGGTGCAACGGGGATAACCTGTGATGTTCGTGATTATGAAAGTTTAAAAAATATTAGATCTCAGCACGAGCCATTCGACATCATTGTGCTTTCGCATGGAGTTATGTCAGAGAAGATGTCAAAGACTATGAAAGCGACGAAGGAAGATTGGGATCGTACTGTCGATATTAATCTCACCGGAGTATTTAATGTCGTCAACCTTTTTGCAGATTATTTAGTGGAAAAACGTAGTGGGCGAGTAATTGTTTTTAGTGCCTGCTTGGGAAGGATGTCTGGGCCGGGGAATGCTGGGGGCTTGGCGCCATACCGAGTGAGCAAAGCTGGCGTTAATGCTTTTGTGCGGAACTTCGCACATGAAACAGGATTGGGCGCTCGGGGAGTACTCGTCGATGCAATCTGTCCGAATCACTCTCAGACAGATATGGGTGGAGCTAATGCACCGCGTACTGCGGCTGAAGGCGCGGAGACTGCGATTTGGTTAGCCACGCGAGAATTCACCCCAGGAATCGATCAAACAGGTTTGCTTTGGGAGGATAGAGAGGTGGTGCCGTGGTGATTGCAAAATTTAAGGATGAGCTTTTTCTCCGTCGCTTAACGTCAACTATCGTTGCAGGCGAAGCGTTACTACTATTTTTTGCAGCGCTTTTTCTGATTGTCGAATCGTTCATTTCACAAGTTAAGAATGTAGATGCTCTTATTGCCGAGATTATCTTTGCGATTCTAGGTGGCTTTGGACTTCTCATGGCTGCAAAGGGGATTAGAAGGGGAAAAAGATATGGAAATTCGCCGGCAATGTTGGCTAACCTCATTGCATTGGCGGTTTCGTATTACATCTGGCAGGGCGGTTGGCCTGGAATTTCACTGATGCTTGGAACCTTTGCGGTTCTTGC